>CAXUMU010000139.1:3474-7800 GCA_964252145.1 uncultured Sphingomonadaceae bacterium | reverse complement strand
AGAAGGGCTGGCGGATGTGGACGATGCGCGGCGACAATGGCGGCGCGACCGACAATAACGCGATCGTGACGCAGATCCTGGCGTTGCGCGCGAAAAAGGCCGCGCTGCTGGGCTATCCGACCTACGCGCACTGGCACCTGGCCGACACGATGGCCAAGACGCCCGATCATGCGATGGCGCTGATGCTGTCGGTGTGGACCCCCGCGGTGGCGCAGGTCCACAAGGACGTCGCCGAGATGCAGCGGATCGTCGATGCTGAGCATGGCGGCTTCAAGATCCAGCCGTGGGATTACCGCTACTACGCCGAGAAGGTGCGCAAGGCGAAATACGACCTCGATATGAGTGAGGTGAAGCCGTACCTGAAGCTGGAGAATGTGCGCGACGCGATGTTCTGGGCGGCGGGGCAGCTCTACGGCTTCAGCTTCGCGCGCGTGACCGGCGTGCCGGTGTTCAACCCCGACATGCAGGTGTTCGCGGTCAAGGGCCGGGACGGCACCACCGTCGGCATGATCTACATCGATCCGTTCGCGCGCGCGGGCAAGAATTCCGGCGCGTGGATGAACGAATATCGCACGCAGGCCGGGTTCGAGAAGATCACGCCGATCGTGTCGAACAACTATAATTTCGTGAAGGGCGGCGCGGGCCAGCCGACCCAGCTGTCATGGGATGATGCGACGACGATGTTCCACGAGTTCGGCCATGCGCTGCACGGGCTGAATTCGAACGTCACCTATCCCGGCGTCGCCGGCACCAACGTCGCGCGCGACTTCGTCGAGTTCCCGTCGCAGTTCAACGAGAACTTCATCACGACGCCGGGGGTGATGAAGTTCCTGATCAACGCCAAGGGCGAGCAGATCCCGGCCGAGCTGATCGCCAAGATCCACCGCGCGCATAATTTCAACGAGGGCTTCTCCAGCGTCGAGACGCAGGCCAGCGCGATCGTCGACATGAAGCTGCACCTCGCCGGCGCCATGCCGATCGACCCCAAGGCGTTCGAGAAGACCACGCTGACGGAGCTCGGCATGCCGAGCGAGATCGTGATGCGCCACCGCATCCCGCAGTTCGGCCACGTCTTTTCGGGCGAGGGCTATGCCGCGGGCTATTACGGCTACCTCTGGGCCGAGGTGCTGGATCACGACGCGTTCGCGGCGTTCGAGGAGACCGGCAACCCGTACGATCCGGCGACGGCGAAGCGTTTCCACGACGACATCCTGTCGGTGGGCAACACGGTCGACCCGGCGATCGCCTTCCGCGCCTTCCGCGGCCGCGATCCGAAGGCCGACGCGCTGCTGATCGACCACGGCTTTCCGGTCGCGGGGACGAAGGCGGCGGGGACGGACTAAACCGAACCCTCGCAGTCACTTCTCGTCATCCCGGACTTGATCCGGGATCCATGGACGGCGGTGCGCCCGCAGCCAGAACGTGCCGTATCCATGGATCCCGGCTTTCGCCGGGATGACGGTCCGGCCTAGTCAACCGTCCTGCCAGCGCCTACTTCACCCCAATGGCCCACCGCCTCGAAGCGCTCACCAACCGCCGCGCGATCGTCGATCGGCGCGCGATCGCCGACACGCTCGCCGCGATCGATCCGGGCTGTACCGATCGCACGCTGCTGCGCGGCCACGCCACGCAGATCCTGAAGGCCGCGATGGAAGCCGGCCGGGCCGAGATCGCGCGCCGGCTGGCCGCCGCCCCCCAACGCGGGATCGAGACCGCCGCCGCCTATGCCTTCCTGACCGACCAGCTGCTGCGGCTGATCTACGATTTCACGACGCAGCGCATCTATCCGGTCAGCAACCCCACCGCCGCGACCCGGCTGACGCTTGTCGCGGTGGGCGGCTACGGCCGCGGCGAGATGGCGCCCTTCTCGGACATCGATATCGCCTTCATCACCCCGTTCAAGCAATCCAGCTGGGGCGAGCAGGTGATCGAATCGATGCTCTACCAGCTGTGGGACCTGGGGCTGAAGATCGGCCATTCCAGCCGCTCGCTGGACGATGTGGTGCGGATGGCCAAGTCCGATCTCACCATCCGCACCGCGCTGCTGGAAGGCCGCTTCGTCTGGGGCGACGAGGCGCTGTACGACGAAGCCTCGCGCCGGTTCGACCGCGAGGTGATGGACGGCACCGCGCGCAGCTTCATCACCGAGAAGCTGGCTGAGCGCGACGAGCGCCACAAGCGGATGGGCGACAGCCGCTACGTCGTCGAGCCCAACCTGAAGGAGGGCAAGGGGGGCCTGCGCGATCTCCACACGCTCTTCTGGATCGGCAAATATGCCTACAAGGTCCGCTCCGTCCCCGAACTGGTCGAGAAGGGGCTGCTGACCCCGGCGGAGCTGCGCCGGTTCGAGAAGTCCGAGAATTTCCTGTGGGCGGTGCGCTGCCACATCCACCTGCTCGCCGGCCGCGCGGAGGAGCGGCTGACGTTCGACCTGCAGCGCGATGTCGCCGAGCGGATGGGCTATGCCGACCGCCCCGGCCGCTCCGCGGTCGAGCGGTTCATGCGGATGTATTTCCGCACCGCCAAGGACGTGGGCGACCTGACCGCGGTGTTCCTGGCGCACCTGGACGAGACCTTCGCCGCCAAGGGCCGCCGCTTCGGCCTGGCGCGGCTGCGGCGCGGACCGACCAAGCTCAACGGCTTCGTCACCGACCGCGGCCGGCTCTCCACGCCGTCCGACAGCTTCTTCGCCGAGGATCCGGTCCGGCTGATCGAGCTGTTCGCGCTCGCCGACCGGCACGAGCTGGAGATCCACCCGCTGGCGATGCGCCAGGCGGGGCGCGACGCACGGCTGATCGACCGGCGGGTGCGCGCCGATCCGCGCGCCAACGCCTTGTTCCTCGACGTGCTGACCAGCCGGCGGGATCCCGAGCGGGTGCTGCGCTGGATGAACGAGGCGGGCGTGTTCGGCCGCTTCGTGCCCGATTTCGGCCGCGTCGTGGCGCAGATGCAGTTCGACATGTACCATCATTATACGGTGGACGAGCATTCGATCCGCGCGATCGGGCTGGTCTCGCAGATCGAGCATCGCCAGCTGGAAGGCGATCATCCGCTCGCGACGCAGATCCTGCCGCAGATCGTCTCGCGCCGCGTGCTCTACGTCGCGGTGCTGCTGCACGACATCGCCAAGGGCCGCGGCAGCGATCACAGCATCCTGGGCGCGGAGGTCGCCGAGAAGCTGTGCCCGCGCTTCGGCCTGACCCCGGCCGAGACCGAAACCGTCGCCTGGCTGGTGCGCTATCACCTGATCATGTCGGCCACCGCGTTCAAGCGCGACCTCTCCGACTTCAAAACGATCCTCGACTTCGCCGAGAAGGTGCAGAGCCCCGAGCGGCTGCGCCTGCTGCTCGCGCTGACCGTGGTCGACATCCGCGCGGTCGGCCCGGGGGTGTGGAACAGCTGGAAGCGCCAGCTGCTGACCGACCTGTACGATGCCGCCGAGGAGGTGCTGCGGCTCGGCCACAAGCAGAAGGGCCGGCGCGAGCGGGTGGAGAGCAAGCAGGCGAACCTGCGCGCCGCGCTCGGCTGGCCGGGGGACCGGTTCGCGGCGATCGTGCGGCGGCTGCCCGAGGCCTATTGGATCGCCGAGGCGCCCGATATCCTGGAGCGCAACTTCCGCCTGATCGCCGCCGCCGATGCCGGCGAGCGCCAGCTGTCGATCTCCGCGCAGGCAGATCCCGAACGCGGCGCGACGCTCGTGACGGTCTATGCCGGCGACCATCCCGGCCTGTTCTACCGCGTCGCCGGGGCGATCCACCTCGCCGGCGGCAACATCATCGATGCGCGCATCCACACCACGCGCGACGGCATGGCGCTGGACAATCTGCTGGTGCAGGACCCGTTCGGCCGCCCGTTCGACGAGCATGACCGGCTCGCGCGCCTCCGCGTGATGATCGAGGATGCGCTGGCCAACCGCCACCGGCTGGCCGACCGCCTCGCCGCGCGCCCCGCGCCGCGCATGCGCGCCGAGGTGTTCCACATCGAGCCCAACGTGCTGATCGATAACAAGGCGTCGAACCGCTACACCGTGGTCGAGATCAATGCGCGCGACCGCCCGGCGCTGCTGAACAGCCTGGCCTATGCGCTGTTCCAGTCGAAGGTGACGATCCACTCCGCCCACATCGCCACCTATGGCGAGCGCGCGGTGGACGTATTCTACCTGACCGACCTGCTGGGCGACAAGATCGCCAATCCCGCGCGGCTGAAGGCGCTGGAACGGCGGCTGCTGGAGGCGGCGGGCGGCGCCCCGGCGGAGACGCTGGCGGCGTGAACCCCAAGATCCTCCCCAGCTTTTGCTGGGGAGGGGGACCGCCCGAAGGGTGGTGG
>CAXUMU010000139.1:0-3464 GCA_964252145.1 uncultured Sphingomonadaceae bacterium | reverse complement strand
CCGCACGGTCCCGCCGTAGGTGCGCGGTTCGGACAGGAAGCTGGAGTAGAGCGGGGTGGAATTGGGCTGCAGGCCGGCCTGCACCGCGCGCGTCTCGCCGCTGCCCTGGAGCGGGGTGTTGAACGCGATCTGCTTGTAATCGACGTTCAGCAGGTTCTGCGCCCACAGCTCGATGCCCCAGCGCTCGTCCCGCCCGCGCAGGCCGATCCGCGCGTTGACGATCATCGTGCCGTTCTGCTCTTTCTCCAGGTTGAGATCCGAGCCGGTGTTGACCTCGCTCTGAAAGCGATAGTCGACATAGACGAGGCCGCGCAGCCCGCTGTCGCCGATCGGCGGGGTCCAGGCGGTCGAGCCCGTCACCACATATTCGGGCGCGTTGGAGAGCTTGCGGCCGGGCAGCTGGAACAGCGAGGTGGGCAGCGATCCGATCGGATTGAGCGCGTTGGGCGTGGTGCTGAGATCGTTGCGGTAGCGCGTGTCCGCCAGCGTGAAGCCCAGATTGATCGCGAGGTCGGTGGCGGGGTGCAGGAACGCCTCGATCTCGACGCCGCGGCTGCGCACGCCCGGCTCGATCTTGCCGGTGCACTGGCCGGTCGCCGCGTTCACGTCGCTGTCCGCGGCGGAACCCCCCGCGAGCGTGGTGCAGCCCTTGATGTTGGCGACGATGAAGTTCAGCCCCTGGAAGTTGTTGAGCTGGAAGTTCTTGAATTCCTGCCAGAAGCCGGCGACGTTCAGGTCGATGCCGGGGCCGTTCCACTTCAGCCCGACCTCGTAGGCGTCGTTCTTCTCGGGCTGGAACTGGAGGTCGGCGCCGCTGGGCGCGGCGAGGTTGAGGACCGATCGGTCGAGGTTGAACCCGCCCGCCTTATAGCCCTTCGAGTAGCTCGCATAGGTCAGTACCGCGGGAACCGGCTTCCAGCTCAGCACCGCCGTGCCGGACCATTCGCTCTCGGTCCGCGCGGAATCGAGCATGCCGTTATACGAGCTCAGCACGCCGTAGAGCGGCCCCGGCGAGGTGGCGAGCGTGGTCAGCTGCGCCGCGAGCGCGTTGGCCGTCCCGCGCACGAGCGGCGATTGGGCGGTGTTGGCGCCCAGCGCGCGGAGCGCGCCGATGTCGCCGGTGAACGCCGCCAGCGGGCTGGTCGGAGTGATCGCGAAAGGAGAAAAGACGTTCGGCACGGTCGATGCGAAGCGGGCATCCAGCCGCTTGCGTTCGTGCGTATAGCGCGCGCCGATCGTCACCGCGACGGTGTCGGTCAGGTCGAACACATTGTGAGTGAAGAAGGCATAGTTGCGGCTGCGCTGGCGGTAGCGATCGTCGAGCCCGGTGTTCGCCGCCCCGCCCAGCGCGAACGGCACTGCCGCGGCCGCGGTGGCGGCGGACGCTCCGGCGAGCTGGAGCCCGCCGCGGAACGCCGTCTGCAGCGCCGCGAACCCCGGGAAGGTGGGGCTGGAGGTGCGCACCAGCGCATCGACGTAGCGATCAAAGTCGGCGCCGTAGGTCAGCCGGCTGCGGACGTCGAGCTTTTCGTCGGCATAATAGCCGCCGACCAGCCAGTCGAGCCGGTCGCCGAACGCCTTGCCCTGAAGGCGGAGTTCCTGGCTGAACGTGCGGAAGCGGATATAGTCGCTGCCGTCGTTCGGCCGGTAGAGGATGTCGAGATTGTTGAAATCCGCGTCCTGGCCGCGGACATAATCATTGTCGCGGTAGGCGGTGATCGAGGTGAGCGTGGCGCTGCCCAGCTGGTAGTTCGCCTCGCCGGACACGCCCCAGTCGCGCACGTCCTGCCGGTAGTCGCGCCCCGGCGTTACCGAGACGCGGCGCGAATAGGTATCGGTATCGACCACCCCGCCGATGCTGCGGATCGCCGCCACTACCGGGTTCGGCGCGCGCACGATCGTGCCGTTCGGGCCGGGCAGGATCAGGTCGGTCGCGATATACGGCCCGGTGCAGCATTGCTCGTTGCGCTTGGCATAGTCGCCGATCAGCCGGAACGAGAAGTCTTCGCTCGGCTGATAGAGCAGCTGCCCGCGCACCAGCCAGCGGTCGCGGTCCTGGAAGCGGCGGTCGCCGGCGCCGGCATAGCCGGTCGTCTCGCGGATAAAGCCGTCGCGCTTGAGGTAGACGCCGTCCAGCCGGAAGGCGAGCGTCTTGGCCGCGTCGAGCGGGCCGGTGACGCCCAGCACGCCGCGCCTGTAATCGTAATTGCCGTAGCTCGCCTCGGCACTCGCGCCGAAATCGAAACCGGGTTTGGCGGTGATGATGCTGATCAGCCCGGCCGAGGCGTTGCGGCCGAACAGCGTGCCCTGCGGCCCGCGCAGTACCTCGATCCGGTCGATCGCGCCGAGCTCGGTGAGCGCGGTGGCCGAGCGCGAGCGGTAGACGCCGTCGACGAACACCGCGACCGAGCTTTCCAGCCCCGGATTGTCGCCGACCGTGCCGATGCCGCGGATGCGCGCGACGCCGCCGCCCGCTTCCGACGAGCTGGACGAAACCAGCAGCGACGGCGAGAGCTGGGTCAGCTGGCGCAGATCGGCCGCGCCCGAATTCTGCAGCGACGCCGCGGTGACCGCCGATACGGCGAGCGGAACGTCGGACAGGGCCTGGTTGCGCCGGGTCGCGGTGACGACGATGTCGCCGACATCGCCCCGGTCGACGGCCGCGCTCTGCTGGACGGCGCCGGCCCGCTCGGTCGGGCTCTGTTCGCCGGCGACCGGCGCGGTCTGCGCGACGGCCGGAGCCGCCGCCGCCCACATGCCCGTGGACAGCAGCCACCATGACTTCCGCATCTCTCTCTCCCCCCCTGGCGCCCCGGGCGCATTCTATTTTGCGGGAGAGGGTAAGTCGTCAGGTCCGCGCAATCCAGCGAAACCTGCGCCGCCGCGCAGGCGGCGCCGGGGTGCGACTATTTAGGCGCAATCACCATCAGCATCTGGCGGCCTTCCATGCGCGGGAACTGCTCGACCTTGGCGATCTCCGCGACGTCGGCCTGGACGCGCTGGAGCACCTGCATGCCGAGCTGGCCGTGCGCCAGCTCGCGCCCGCGGAAGCGCAGCGTGCACTTCACCTTGTCGCCCTCTTCGATGAACTCGACGATCTTGCGCATCTTCACGTCGTAATCGTGATCGTCGATGTTCGGACGCATCTTGATCTCCTTGATCTCCTGCGTCTTCTGCGACTTGCGCGCGAGGTTCGCCTTCTTCTGCGCCTCGTACTTGAACTTGCCGACATCGAGGAACTTGGCGACGGGCGGATCGGCGTTGGGCGACACCTCGACCAGGTCGAGCCCGATCCCGTTGGCCTGCTCCATCGCCTCGCGCGTATACATCACGCCCAGATTTTCGCCGTTCTCGTCGATCACGCGCACCTTCGGCACGGTGATGAACTCGTTGAATCGCGGACCGTTGAGCGGCATTGGCGTAGGCCCGAGCGGGCGACGCGTCATTGGCGGACGTATGGCAGT
>CAXUMU010000138.1:0-7806 GCA_964252145.1 uncultured Sphingomonadaceae bacterium | reverse complement strand
ATCCACGGCTTCGGATCGGACCGCATCCTGCCCGCCTACCGCGAATATCAGGACCGGGTGCACTATGTCGCGATCAGCGACAGCGACCGGCATCCCGACCTGCGTTACGCGGCGACGATCCACCACGGCATCGCGATCGACGATTTCCCGTTCGATGCGGAAGGCAGCGACGACCTGCTGTTCTTCGGCCGCATCCACCCCGACAAGGGTGCGGCCGAAGCGATCGCGGCGGCGCAGGCGAGCGGGCGGCGGCTGGTAATGGCCGGCATCGTCCAGGATGCGGGCTATCACGAGCGCGAGGTCGCACCGCACATCGACGGCGACCGCGTCCGCCACATCGGCACCGTCGGCGGCGCGGACCGGGCGCGCACGCTGGGCCACGCCGCCGCCCTGCTCCACTTGATCAACTTCGACGAGCCGTTCGGCCTGTCGGTGGTCGAGGCGCTCGCCTGCGGGACGCCGGTCATCGCGATCAACCGCGGCTCGATGGCCGAGCTGGTCGATCACGGCGTCACCGGCTTCCTGGTCGACGATGTGGCGGGGGCGGTGGAGGCGGTCGGCCGCCTCGGTGAGATCGACCGCGCCGCCTGCCGCGCGGCGGCGGTATCGCGCTTCTCGGTCGATCGCATGGCCGACCGCTATCTCGACCTTTACCGCACGACCCTTGGCTGATGCGCTTCCTGGGCGTGACCGAGACCTGCGATCTCGCCGCGCTCTATCTGCGGCTGATCGGCGAGGGCCACGAGGTGCACGTCGCGATCAGTGATCCGCTCGCACAGGGCACGATGGCCGGGATGGTCGAGCGGGTCGGCGACTGGCGCACGGAACTGGCGTGGATCCGCGCGGCCGGGGCGGATGGCGTGATCCTGTTCGAGAGCGTGTCGGAAGGGTTCGGGGCGTTGCAGGACGATCTTCGTGTGCAGGGCTATCAGGTGATCGGCGGCAGCGCTTATGGCGACCGGCTGGAGAATGACCGCGCCTTCGCCCAGGCGCTGCTGGCGGAGCTCGGCTTTCCCGCCGGCCACGTCTGGGAGTTCGCCGACGGCGCCGCCGCCGACGCGTTCATCGCCGCCCGCCCCGCGCGCTACGTGCTCAAGTTCAGCGGCGCCGATCACAGCGCCGCCGACACCTATGTCGGCCGCCTGCCCGAGGGCCGCGACGTCCGCGCGATGCTGGCCGCCCGCCTCCGCCAGCGCGGCGGGCGGGCGCGCTTCATCCTGATGGAGCATATCGACGGGATCGAGATGGGCATCGGCGCCTATTTCGACGGACGGCGCTTCCTGCGCCCGGCCTGCCTGGACTGGGAGCATAAGCGCTTCTTCGCCGGCGAGATGGGCGAGCTGACCGGCGAGATGGGCACGGTCGCCACGTTCGATCGCAGCGACGCCTTCTTCGCGCGGACGCTGGCGACGATCGAGCCGCACCTCGCCGGCCGCGGCCATGTCGGCTACGTCAACCTCAACACGATCGTGAACGAGGCCGGCATATGGCCGCTCGAATTCACCTGCCGCTTCGGCTATCCCGGTTTCGCCGTGCTGGATCCGCTGCAGGCGACGCCGTGGGCGGACCTGTTCCGCGCGATGCTGGGGCAATCCGATCGTCCGTTCGTCACGCATCCGGGCTTTTCGCTGGGCGTGGTCGTCACCACGCCGCCTTTCCCGTACAACCGCGCCGAGGTGGACGAGCCGGTCGGCCTGCCGATCCTGTTCGATGCGGCCGACGATATCGACCGCGACCATCTCCACTACGGCGAGGTCGGCCTCGCCGACGGCACGCTCGTCACCAGCGGGCTCTATGGCTGGACGATGGTGGTAACCGGCGTCGGACCCGACCCGTCCACCGCCAGGGCCGCAGCCTACGGCCGTGCCGGGCGCATCCTGGTCCCCAACGGCCGCTACCGGCTGGACATCGGCGAACGCCTTATCGCAGGCGACCTCGCCCGCGTCGCGGCGCTGGGGCTCCTGTCGCCGCTCGATTGATCAGAACGCGCCGCCGTTGCGCCGGACGAAATCGCAGATCTGGTTGTAGTCCGAGGTCAGCTCGGTGCCGGCTGCCATATCCTGGGCCGCATGATCGTGGCCGAAGGCGATGCCGTCGGATACCGTGTTCGGCGTGTCCGAATGGTTGAAATGGCGGCCGTTGTCGCCGCACAGCACCCACAGTCCGGTCGCCTCGTGCAGCGTCGAATAGGTCCGCAGGAAGCGCTGCATCCGCTCCGGCAATGTGACGATCTCGGCCTCCGAATAGACCCGGTCGATGCGCGAATCGAACTGCCAAATCAGGTCCCCCTTGCGCACCGGCTCCAGCAGGAACACGCCGGTGCCGTGGATCGCGCTCTGCCTGAGTTCGGTATCGACCATCATCATCGGCGGCTAAGCTCCATAGCGAGGATGTCGGACTAGCCGATTGGTACGGCACAACAAGCGCACTTCCGAAAGGTTCATCCGCAGCGCGTTCCCAAGTCGCGGCCGGCCGACTATGCTCGCGACATCGGCGCGGAGGTATCGATGGGCGGGACGACCGGCAATGGCGGCGACGTCGATCTCGTCATCCTGCCGCCGGTGCGCGATCTGGGCGACGGCTTCCGCGTGCGCCGCGCGCTGCCGTCGCCGCAGCGGCGGATGGTCGGCCCGTTCATCTTCTTCGACCAGATGGGGCCGACGCAGTTCGCCGGCGGCCAAGGGCTCGACGTGCGCCCGCATCCGCATATCGGCCTGGCCACCGTGACCTATCTGCTGGAGGGCGAGATCCTGCACCGCGATTCGCTGGGCGTGGTCCAGCCGATCCGGCCGGGCGAGGTCAACTGGATGATCGCGGGATCGGGCATCGTCCATTCGGAGCGATCGAGCCCGGAGGTCCGCGCGGCCGGCGGCGGACTGTACGGGCTGCAGACCTGGGTCGCGCTGCCCACCGCGCGCGAGGAGACGGCGCCCAGCTTCGCCCACCACAAGGCGCACGAGATCCCGGCCGCGCAGGGCGACGGCGTGACGCTTACGCTGATCGCGGGACGCGCGGACGGGCTCTCCTCGCCGGTCGAGACCTTTTCCGACATGGTCTATGCCGACATCGCGCTGGAAGACGGCGCGCGCTACCGGCTCGCCGCCGAACATGTCGAGCGCGCGGTCTACCTACTTTCGGGCGAGCTCGAAGTGATCGGGCAGGACGGCACGTTCGCCGCCCACAGCTTCGTCGTCTTCAAGCCCGGCGCCGAGATCGTGCTGCGTGCGCACGGGCGGACCCGGCTGATGCTGGCCGGCGGCGAGCCCTTTTCCGAGCCGCGCCACATCTTCTGGAACTTCGTCTCCAGCGATCCCGAGCGGATCGAGCAGGCCAAGCGGGACTGGCGCGCCGACCGCTTCGCGCGCGTGCCCGGCGAGCCCGATTTCATCCCGCTGCCGGAGGAGCCGCAGCCGGTCCGCTATCCCTGACCCGCGGCCGACTTCACCGCGACGGCCAGCTGTTGCCGGCGGCGTAATAGGGGCAAGCCCGGTCCGCCGCGATCCCGCCGCCGGCGTCTGCGATGTTCCCGATCATCAGCGATCCCGGCCCGGTGGCGGCGGGCGGCTTGATGTTGTCCGTCAGATAAGCGACCCGATTGTCGAGGCTGAAGCGCGCGCCCGCGCCGCGCGACGTGTTGCGGGCGAAGATGTTGAACAGCTGCAGCCCGCCCTCGATCCGGTTGCACCCCTGCGTCAGGAAGGCGGATTGCGGCGTGTTGTCGGTGGCGTTGCTACGGTAGCTGTTGCCCAGCATGCCGACGTCGCCGGGCGAAGCGTTCTTGTAGAAGGTGGTGAAGGTGGCGATGCCGCGCCGCGCATTCGTGATCCGGTTGTCCTTGAACAGGTTGAAGTAGGACACCTGGAACGGCGCGCCGAACCGGTCCTCGAAGTTCATCGCCGCGACGTAGATGCCGTTGAACACGTTCGTGACGACGTTCGCGTCGACGATGTTGTCATAGGCGTTCCCGACGAACTCGACCCCCGCTGAGGCCGATACGCGCGTGTTCCAGTCGTCCATTCCGGCCAGCACGTTGCGGTACACCACCGCATGGCTGAGGAATCCGCCCGCGGCGAGGCGGCTGGTGGCGTCCGGCACGACCAGCCAGGGCTGATCGACCGTCAGCCGGCCGGTCGCGGCCTCGAACGCGACGATGCGGCGGACCTGGCCCGTTCCCGTACCACTCAAGATAGCGACATCGCTGCGCCGGGCATCCCCGCGCAGTTCGTTGCGCGATATCCGGCCGACGATCGCGCCGGACGGCGCCCCCGACGCGACCTCTCCGGAGAAGGTCACGCCGGGCGTCTCGAACATGACCTGCTCGCCGGTATTCTGGTCCTTGGCGTCCGGCGCGGTCGCCAGCGCCTGGGTCCGGTTGTCGGCGAAGTAGATGTCGGAGACCGCCCCGCCCCAGCCCTGGATGACGAACGCACGGCCCTGCCCGGCCCGCGCGGGATCGAGATTGGCGAAGCTGTTGCGCGAAACCGCCGCCTCGCCGCCGCCGGCGATCTGGATCGACGCCGCCACGCCCGGCCCCTGCCGGAACGTCGAACGGGTGATGAACAGCTGGTTCGTTGCGCCGGCGAACAGCACCCCGCCGGCGAACTCGCATCCATCGAAGAAGACGCGCGACGCATCGTTGAGCGCGCCGATTGCCTGCTTGCCCGCCGAGCGGAAGCGGACACCGCTGAAGCGGACCTGCGACTGGCCGTGCAGCACCACCAGCGCACGCATCTTGCCGTCGCCACTGACACCGCCATCCAGCGTCATGCCGCCGAACGCCGAGTTCGATCCGCGTGCCGGGGTCGACCCCATCGCGACCAGTCCCTGGCCGGCGAAGCCCGCGGCCGCCCGGATCGTCGTCAGGTCCCGCCCCGCACCCAGCCAGCGCACGTTGGCGGGCGGCGCGAGCGGCTTGCCGACCAGATAGGTGCCCCGCGGCAGGCTGATCGTCGATCGCGGCATCCGCTCCGCCGCCTGCGTCGCTCCGGCGAGCGCGTCGCTGTCGTCGTGGCGGCCGTCGCCCACCGCGCCGAAGCGCCGGACGTCGATCGTGGGGCCGCTCCACGCGTCGGGATCGGGGATCACGGTCAGGCCGATCGGCCCGCTCCAGCCATAATGCCCGCCGCGGCCGTTATGCGCCCACAGCCGATAGGCGCCCGGCGCCATATCGCGCGGCATGGTGAAATCCAGCTTGTAGGGGTTGGATGTCGCGGCCGCATCGATCCAGCGGCCGGCCGCGCCCGCCGGCTTCAGGTACAGCTTGCCCGGCGCCCCGCCGCCCACGAGCAGGTTGCGCCCGTAGACGGAGGCGGATGCGCCGGCCCGCACCGCGCTCGGCCCGATCCACCAGGCGTCGGTGCGGTTGATCGCGACCGGCATCGTGCGCCGTTCGCCCTGGCCGGCCCACAGCAGATAGGTGCCGCCCGCGGCCAGCCCGGCGGGCAGCGTGACCACCGCGCCCAGCCGGTTCGCCGCGACCGCTTCGGCCGGCAGCAGCTTCGCGCCGCCGCCCGCCGTGTCGCCGAACACCGTGAAGCGCGTCGCCGGATCGTCCAGATGCGCGCCGGCCAGCGCGATCGCGTCGCCCGGCCCGGCCTGGCGGGTCCATTCGGCGATCGTCGGCAGGCGCTGGTCCGGCGATGCCGCGGTCGCGGGCGGCAGGAACGGCTCAAACCCCGCCGGCAGCGCCGGCTCCGGCGACGGACGGACGAACCCCAGCGCCTCCGGCGACGCAACCGCTTCGGCCGCGCGTGCGGCGTACCCCCAACCCGCGACAGCCAAGCCGGTCATAGCCCAGAAGCAGGCTCGCTTCCCGTTCACGCCGCGCGCCCTCCCGCCCGCATGGATCGTCAGAAGCCGTCGATCACGCTCGCCACATGCTCCACGCGGGGCACGCTCGCGAAATGCGCGCCGACCAGGCCGCGCCATGCCTGGAAGCCCGCGCTCTCGCGGAAATGGATCATGTGATCCTCCACGCTGTCCCAGCCGACGGTCAGGCGGTAGCGCTGCGGCTGCTCGATCGAGCGGCTGAGCGCGAAGCTGCGGCACCCGCGTGCCGCCTTGAAATGCGGCGCGGCCTGCGCGACCGCGGCCTCGAAATCCGCCTCGTGCCCCGCGATCACGTCGATCTCGGCGATTTCGTGGATCATCCGCGCTTCCTCCTGGCTGCCGGGCACATGCTCCCGGCCGTCAAGTCGTTGACGTAGCCGATCTGCGCCGGCCGCACAGCCTCGGCGTGGGTGCGTCTGCGGGCGAGCCTACCCCTGCGCGATATATTTGTGCTGGAGATAGGCGTCGAGGCCCTCGATCCCGCCTTCGGAGCCGTGGCCGCTTTCCTTCACGCCGCCGAACGGCGTCTCGGGACCGGTCAGGCCGACGAAGTTGATGCCGATCATGCCCGCCTCGATCGCGTCGCCGATGACGGCGGCGGTGCGTGCGGATTGCGTCCAGGCATAGGCCGCCAGCCCGTAGGGCAGCCGGTTCGCCTGCGCGACGACCTCGTCGAAGGTGGCGAAGCGCTGCGTCACCGCGACCGGCCCGAACGGTTCCTCGTTCATGATGCGCGCCTCGTCCGGCACGTCCGCCAGTACGGTCGGCTGCCAGAAATTGCCCGCGCCGTCGTCCGGATCGCCGCCGGCCGCGACGCGTGCGCCGCGGGTCGTGGCGTCGGCAGTCATGTCGCGCATCGCGGTCAGGCGGCGCGGATTGGCGAGCGGACCCATCGTCGTCGCCCGGTCCAGCCCGTTGCCCAGCTTCAGCCGGGCGGCGGCGTGCGCGAACCGCTCGCCGAACGCATCGTGCACGCTCTCATGCACATAGAAGCGGGTCGGCGCGATGCATCGAAGTAGAGTTTGCGGAAATGCTTGCGGAAATCCTTGCCGGAATAAATATTGCTCGCGATGAACGGCCGATCTGATACGGAATCGCGCCACCGCCATGGCTGATGACGATCTTGAGATCGGGAAAATCGGTGAACACGTCGGAGTTGACGAGGTTGTAGACCGCCGTCGTCTCCTCGTTGATGAAATGCAGCGAATAAGGCTCGCGATCCTGGCGTGATCCGGTCGCGTGGATATGCGCCGGCAGGTCGAGCTCGCACAGCTTTTCGTAGAGCGGATACCAGTAGCGCTCGCCCAGGCCGGGCGGATGCGTGCCGCTATTCTCATACGGGTCCGGGTTGAGCAGGCAGCCCTTGAACCCCTGCGTCACGCAGCGGTCGAACTCCGCGAACGTGTTCTCGATCGGCTCGCCCGCGACCTGCGGCAGGCCGCAGATGCCGACGAACTTGTCCGAAAACAGTTCGACGTTGCGGTGGATGATCTTGTTGCATTCCTCGACGAACCAGTGGACGGCGCGCGCCGGCTCGTAGCTCGACATCATCTGGAATGGTCTGGGCGAGATCAACTGCAGGTCGGTGCCGTGTCTGTGCAGCATATCGAGATGGCGCACGGGGCATTTCCTTCTTGTTCGCCGCCGCCCGGATCTGATCGTCGCTGACGCGCACCCCACCGCGTCCGTGGCTGCCGCGGTGCGACAGCACGCCGGCCTTGTACGCCCACAATTCGGTCGGCGCGCTGACGTGTCCGTGGCAATCAATGATCATGCTGACCCTCTCCGCGGCGGCGGCTGAATCGATCGTGACCCAATACTGTCAGACGGCTGACATTATAGCTGCGCGCCGGGCGCAGCCGGTTTGGCGCGCGGGGATCGGCTGCCGGATGACCGCGCCCATTCAATTGACACGCCGGGGCGCAGCCTCGATTGAATGCATACGTCTGACGGATTTCGATAGGGTGAGGCTTCAAC
>CAXUMU010000137.1:0-7816 GCA_964252145.1 uncultured Sphingomonadaceae bacterium | reverse complement strand
AGCGAGATCGTGTCCATCACCGACCTGAGCCGCAGGATCACGTCGACCCAGCTCTCGCCGCCGGGCGGACGGTGGTAGAATTTGCCCAGCGTCTGGCGGAACGCGAACTGATCCGGAAATTCCTGCCGAATGCCGGGCACGGTCAGCCCGTCGAGGATGCCGAACTCCTTCTCGCGCAGGCGCTCGTCGCAGCAGATCGGCACCGCGTCGGGGCAGCCGCCGTGGGTGCGGAAATGCTTCGCCGTCGCGATCGCGCGGGCATAAGGCGAGGCGAGGATCACCTCCGGCCGGCCATCCTCCTGCCCCTCGGCGAACCATTTGCCCAGCGCCGCCGCCTGCTCCTCGCCGCGCGGCGACAGCGGCACGTCCACGTCGCGCCCGGTCAGGTCGATGCGCAGCGCGCCGCTCGCATCGGCGGCGTCGCGCGCCACGTTGCCGGCGCTCTCGCCGTGACGGACGATCCACAGGATCGTCGGCCAGCGCGGCGTGCTCATGCGCCGGCTCCGTCCAGCCGGGCGATCTGGTCGGCCGACAGCTTGAGCGACATCGCCGGGAGCAGATCCTCCAGCTGGGCGACGCTGGTGGCGCTGGCGATCGGCGCGGTCAGCCCGGGCTGCGCGGCGATCCAGGCCAGCGCGATCTGCGGCAGCGAGGCGCCGGTCTCGGCGGCCACCGCGTCCATTGCGGCGAGCACGGCATCGCCCTTCTCGCCCAGGTAGGTCTTGACGCGGTAGGCGCGCGGCCTTCCCGCCAGATCGGCCTCGCTGCGATACTTGCCGGTCAGGAAGCCCGCCGCCAGCCCGAAATAGGGCACGACGCCGATCTTCTCGGCGATGCACAGCTGCTGCAGCGCCCCCTCGAACTCGTCGCGCTCCATCAGGTTGTAGAGCGGCTGGAGCGCGGTGAAGCGGGCGAAGCCGTGAGCGGCGCTGATCTTCAGCGCCTCGTCCAGCCGCTCGGCCATATAGTTGGACGCGCCGAGCGAGCGGACCTTGCCCGCCTTCACCAATGTGTCGAACGCCGCCAGCGTCTCCTCCAGCGGCGTGTCGCCATCGTCGCGGTGGGCGAAATAGAGGTCGATATAGTCGGTCTGCAGGCGCCTGAGCGACGCCTCCACCGCCGCCTCGATCACCGCCGCGGAGAGCCCGCCATGATCCATGCCAGCCGGCGCCATCAGCCCCACCTTGGTGGCGATCTGGACGTCGTCGCGCCGGCCCCGGCGCTTCAGCCAGTTGCCGATCACCGTCTCGGATTCGCCGCCCTTGTTGCCCGGGATCCACTGCGAATAGGCGTCGGCGGTGTCGATCATCGTGCCGCCGCCGGCGACGAACGCGTCCAGCACGGCGAAGCTGGTCGGCTCGTCAACGGTCCAGCCGAACACGTTGCCGCCCAGCACCAGCGGGGCGATGGAAAGTCCGCTGGTGCCCAGCGCGCGCGTCTCGACCATGGCCGTCTCCCGTGCCTGCCCGCCGCTCAGAATGCCGGCCGGTCCAATGTGATATGGCCGTCGCGCTTCAGCGCCTCGACCGCTTTCTTGACGTCCTGGCTGCTGCCGCGCGGCAGGATCAGCACCGCGTCGTGCGTCGCGATGACGATCAGGTCGGACACGCCGACCGCGGCGACCAGCGGCCCGTCGGTGCGGATCAGGCAGCCTTTGGTGTCGATCGCGACGACCTCGCCGCGGTGCGCGTTGCCGCTATCGTCCTTGGCGGCCAGTGCGTGCAGCGCGTCCCAGCTGCCGACGTCGGACCAGCCCATCTCGACCGGTGCGACCGCCACTTTGTCGGCGCGCTCCATCACCGCATAGTCGATCGATTCGTCCGGCGAGGCGGCGAACGCGTCGGCGGCGGGATAGATGTGCCGCCCCTCGATCCGGCAGTGCGCCATCGCCTCGCGCGCGGCCGACGCGATCGACGGGGCGTGGGCATCCAGCGCGGCCAGGTAGGCGTCGGCGCGGAACAGGAAGATGCCGCCGTTCCAGGCGTAGCAGCCCTCGGCAAGGTACCCCTCGGCCGTCGCGAGATCGGGCTTCTCGACGAACCGTTCGGCGCGGCGCACGCCGGGCGCGATCTCGTCGCCCGCGCGGATATAGCCGTAGCCGGTCTCGGGGCCGTCGGGGGTGATCCCGAACGTCGCCAGCCAGCCCTGCTCCACGATCGGCGCGGCGGCGTCGATCGCGCGGCGGAACGCGGGCAGGTCGGCGATCACATGGTCGCTGGGCATCACCAGCAGCAGCGCATCCGGCCCGGCCTGCAACGCGGCGAGCGCGATCGCCGGCGCGGTGTTGCGCGCGCACGGCTCGAAGATCAGCACCGCCTCGCCCGCGCCGACCGCCGCGAGCTGCTCGGCGATCATGTCGGCATGGCGGGCATTGGCCACCACGATCGGGGGGGCGAAGCGGAGGGCATCGTCGGTGCGCCGCGCGGTCAGCTGCAGCATCGTCTCGTCATGCGTGAGGCTCAGCAATTGCTTGGGCCGGCCCCCGCGCGAGAGCGGCCACAGCCGCGTGCCCGATCCGCCGGAGAGGATGACGGGGGTGATCTGCCGCAAGCCGTTCATAACGCTCCTGTCCAAGCGCCACCCCTTAGGCCGCGCTGGCCGCCCAGGTCCACAGCCATCCGAACGCGCCTGCTTCAGGAAATATTCGTCAATTTCTCCGACATAGTATCCTGTCGGAAAATCTTACGGGTACGGGGCAAGTCGGCGGCACGTGATCAGGCTGTTCAAACATTACGTGCCTTATGCGGTGCTGCTGCTCGGCTTCGCCGATTTCCTGCTGCTGCTGGTCGCGGCCGAAGCCGGCTGGGTGATCCGCGTCCACCAGCTGGGCAGCCGCGTCGAGCCCGTGCTGCACCGCGTTCCGCAGCTGCTCAGCTTCGCCGTCGCGCTGCAATGCGCGATGGTGGCGGTGGGCGTGTACGGGGTCGAGGCGCTCCAGTCGCTCCGCTTCGCCGCCGCGCGGCTGCTGGTGGCGGTGTCGCTGGGCGTGATCCTGATCTCGCTTTTGTTCTTCCTGTTCCCCGAGCTGACGCTGTGGCGTTCCAATTCCGCCTACGCGATGGCGCTGGCGATCGGCCTGCTGATCCTGGTGCGCGCGATCTTCGGCGGCCTGATCGGGCATGATGCGTTCAAGCGGCGCGTGCTGGTGCTGGGCGCGGGCCCGCGCGCCGCGCGGCTGAAGGCGCTGGGCGAACGGCCGGGATCGGGCTTCGTCGTGGTCGGCTTCGTCGCGATGAACGCGGGGCCGCACCTGATCGAGGAGGCCGTCAACCGCGCCGACATCCCGTCGCTGGGCGAGCATGTCGTGCGGCTCAACGCGAGCGAGGTGGTGCTGGCGCTGGACGAGCGTCGCAACGCGCTGCCGCTGACCGATCTGGTGCGGATCAAGACCACCGGCGTCCACGTCAACGAGATCTCGTCGTTCCTGGAACGCGAGACCGGCCGCGTCGATCTGGACAGCGTCAATCCGTCGTGGCTGATCTTCTCCGACGGCTTCTCGTCCGGCCGCCGCCTGTCGGGCGCGGCGAAGCGGGTGTTCGACATCACCGCCAGCCTGCTGCTGCTGGTGCTCGCCGCCCCGCTGATCGCGATCACCGCGCTGCTGGTGAAGCTGGAGAGCCCCGGTCCCGCCTTCTACCGCCAGTCCCGCGTCGGGCGCTACGGCGCGCCGTTCAACATGATCAAGCTGCGCTCGATGCGGCAGGATGCCGAAGTCGCCGGCCAGGCGGTGTGGGCGCAGAAGAACGATGCCCGCGTCACCCGCGTCGGCCGCGTCATCCGCAAGCTGCGGATCGACGAGCTGCCGCAGGCGTGGACGGTGCTGATGGGCGCGATGAGCTTCATCGGCCCGCGCCCCGAGCGCCCGCAATTCGTGGACGATCTGGAGACCAAGCTGCCCTTCTATGCCGAGCGGCACATGATCAAGCCCGGCATCACCGGCTGGGCGCAGATCAACTATCCCTACGGCGCCAGCCTGGAGGATGCCCGCCACAAGCTGGAATATGACCTTTACTACGCCAAAAACTACACGCCCTTCCTCGACACGCTGATCCTGCTGCAGACGGTGCGCGTGCTGCTCTGGCCGGACGGCGCGCGGTGATGGAGCCGTCTTCGGCATCCCCAACGCCGTTTGGGCTGAGCCTGTCGAAGCCCCGATCCAAGGGCGCGTCGGCCCTTCGACAGGCTCAGGGCTACCGGCTGTGGTTGTGGGGCATCAAGCCATGATCGAGCTGGTCGGCCACTGGAGCCACGGCACCGCCGCGATCCTCTTCGCGGCGCTCGCGCTGTGGCAGACGACGCGCTCGCGCGGCGGGATCCAGCGGCGGCTGCTGGCGCTGGCCTTCGCGCTGACCGCGCTGTGGGCGTTCGCGGTCGCCTCGGCGGGGGGCGAGTCGCTCGCCGCGCGGTTCGCCGAATGCGGCCGCAACATCGCGTGGCTGTCGGTGATGCTGGCGCTGCTCACGCGCGGCGGCGGCGCGGTGCCACGTTCGGCGATCACGCTCTATGCGGTGCTGATCGTGGTGATCGTCGGCCAGGCCGCGGTGGATATCCTGCCCGGCGCCGACACCTACACGCTCGCCTCGCTCACGCTTCGGATGATGGTCGCGATCGGCGCGCTGGTGCTGGTGCACAATCTCTACGGCGCCGCCGCGCCCGAGGCGCGCTGGGGGATCCGGCTGCCGCTGATCTGCCTGGCGGCGATGTGGGCCTACGACCTGAACCTGTTCACCGTCGCCTATCTCGGCCGGCAATGGCCAACCGAACTGGTCGCGGTGCGCGGCGTCGTGATGAGCCTCTTGGTGCCGCTGTTCGCGCTGGCCGGCTGGCGCAACGCCAAGTGGAAGATGCGCGTGTCGCGCGCCGTCGCGTTCCAGTCGCTCTCGCTGTTCGCGATCGGCGCCTACCTGATCTTCATGGTGATCGTGGCGCAGGCGGTCCAGCTGATCGGCGGGACCTATTTCCAGCTTGCCCAGATCACCGTCGTCGCGGGTCTCTCCGCCGGCGCGCTGGTGCTGATGCCGTCCAGCCGGCTGCGCGCGTGGATGCGGGTGAAGGTCGCCAAGCATTTCTTCAAGCATCGCTACGACTACCGCGTCGAGTGGATGCGCTTCACCGAGACGCTGGGGCTGGCTGGCGAGGAGGCCGCCCCGCTGGACGTGCGCGTGGTGCAGGCGGTGGCCGACATTACCGAATCGCCGGGCGGCCTGCTGCTGCTGCCGGCGGACGGCGGCGGGCTGGTCGCCGGATCGCGCTGGAACTGGGCCACGCTGGAGGCGCCGGCGCAGGCCGCCCCGCCCGCCTTCGTCCGCTATTGCGCGGAGACCGGCCGGATCATCGAATTCGATGCCGTGCGACGCGATCCCGCTGCCGAGCCGGATGACGCCCGCGTCACGCCCGACTGGATCCTGGCCGAGCCGCGCGCCTGGGCGGCGGTGCCGCTGGTTCATATCGACCGGCTGGTCGGCGTGGTGCTGCTGGAGCGGCCGATGGTCGACCGGCTGCTCGACTGGGAGGATTTCGACCTGCTGCGCGTCGCCGGCCGCCAGGTCGCGAGCTACCTGGCCGAGGCGCGCGGGCAGGAGGCGCTGTCCGACGCCAAGCGCTTCGACGAGTTCAACCGTCGCTTCGCCTTCGTCGTGCACGACATCAAGAACCTCGTCAGCCAGCTGAGCCTGGTCGCGCGCAACGCCGAGCGCCATGCCGACAAGCCCGAGTTCCGCGCCGACATGGTCGCGACGCTCCAGGATTCGGTCAGCAAGATGAACGAGCTGCTCGCCCGCCTGTCGCAGCACAACAAGGCGCGCGCCGAGGAGCCGCGGCCCGTCGCGGTACGCGCATTGCTCGACGGGATCGCGGCGTCGCGGCGGGGGGCACATCCGCTGAAGGTCCACGGCCGGCGCGACATCGTTGCCCGCGCCGATCCCACCCGGCTGGAGCAGGCGCTGCGCCACCTGATCCAGAATGCGGTGGATGCCAGCCCCGCCGGCGTGCCGGTATGGCTGCGCGTGGACCGCGACGGGCTGGAGGCGCGGATCGAGGTGCTGGACCACGGCACCGGCATGTCCGCCGATTTCGTCCGCGCCCGCCTGTTCAAGCCGTTCGCCTCCACCAAGGAGGGCGGCTTCGGGGTCGGCGCGTTCGAGGCGCGCTCGCTCGTCGCGGCGATGGGCGGGCGGCTGGAGGTGGATAGCCGCGAAGGCGCCGGCACCCGCTTCGCGGTCGTGCTGCCGCTGAGCGACGAGGTGCGGATCGCCGAGCCCGCAGACAGGATGACCGCCTGATGGCCGACGACCGCCCCCGCCTGCTGCCAAGGCTTCTGATCGTCGAGGACGATATCGGGCTCCAGCGTCAATTGCGCTGGGCCTATGACGATTATGAGGTGATCGTCGCCGGCGACCGCGCCTCCGCGATCGAGGCGCTGCGCGCGTACGAGCCGGCGGTGGTGACGCTCGACCTGGGCCTCCCGCCCGATCCCGACGGCACGAGCGAGGGCTTCGCGGTGCTGGAGCAGATGCTGGCGCTGAAGCCCGACACCAAGGTGATCGTCGCCTCCGGCCACGGCGCGCGGGAAAGCGCGCTCCGCGCGATCGCGTCGGGCGCCTATGATTTCTACCAGAAGCCGGTCGATATCGACGAGCTCGGCCTGATCGTGTCCCGCGCGTTCCACCTCCACGCGATCGAGCGCGAGAATGCGCGGCTTGCCGGCGCGGCGCCGGCCGATGCGACGGTGCTGGGCGGCATGATCACCGCCGCGCCGGAAATGCTGAAGGTCGCCCGCACGATCGAGCGCGTCGCCAATGCCGACGTATCGGTGATGCTGCTGGGCGCGAGCGGCACCGGCAAGGAACTGCTCGCGCGCGGCGTCCACCAGGCCAGCCGCCGCCGCGCCCATGCGTTCGTCGCGATCAACTGCGCCGCGATCCCCGAGAACCTGCTGGAGGCCGAGCTGTTCGGCTATGAGAAAGGCGCGTTCACCGGCGCGGTGAAGACGACCGAGGGCAAGATCGAGCTGGCCGAGGGCGGCACCCTGTTTCTCGACGAGATCGGCGACGTGCCGCTGCCGCTGCAGGTCAAGCTGCTGCGCTTCCTGCAGGAGCGCGTGATCGAGCGGATCGGCGGGCGCAAGCCGATCCCGGTCGACACCCGCATCGTCTGCGCGACGCACCAGGATCTGGAGGCGATGATCGCCGCGCAGCGCTTCCGCGAGGATCTCTATTACCGGCTCGCGGAAATCGTGGTGCGCATTCCGACGCTGGCGGAGCGGACCGGCGATGCGCCGCTGCTCGCGCGGCACTTCGTCACCCGCTTCGCCAAGACGATGAACCCGGCGGTGCGCGGCCTCGCGCCCGACGCGCTCGCCGCGATCGACGCCTGGAGCTGGCCCGGCAACGTGCGCGAGCTGGAGAACCGGATCAAGCGCGCGGTGATCATGGCCGACGGCAAGCTCGTCACCGCCGCCGACCTCGACCTGGCCGATCGCGCCGGCGGGGAGGCCGAGCCGATCAACCTGCGCAGCGCGCGCGAACAGGCCGACCGCAAGGCGATCCGCCACGCGCTGGCGCGTACCGAGGGCAACATCTCGGGCGCGGCCAAGCTGCTGGGGATCAGCCGGCCGACGCTGTACGACCTGCTGAAGCAGCACGAGATGCAGGTGTGACCGGCAGCCGGGCGCAGCGCGGGCCTGGAGCGGATTACATCAGCCTTGATCACCCCTCCCCTTCGGCAGTGATCCCCTTACCACAAGGAATGTCGCATCCGTATCCCGGCGCAGGCCGGGGTCCAGCTGCGCGCGGCCCGTTGCTGGACCCCGGCCTGC
>CAXUMU010000136.1:0-7818 GCA_964252145.1 uncultured Sphingomonadaceae bacterium | reverse complement strand
TGCCGTTCGCGTTCGGCGTGGCGATCTTCGCCTATGTCAGCCTGGTGGTGATCCGGCCGTGGCTGCTGGGCGCCTGGGGCTTCGGCTTCCCCTACGGCATCTTCAGCCATCTGGATTGGGTGTCGAACACCGGCTACCAGTATCTCCACTTCCATTATAACCCGGCGCACATGCTGGCGGTGTCGTTCTTCTTCACGACCACGCTCGCGCTGGCGCTGCACGGCGCGCTGGTGCTGTCGGCGGTCAACCCTCCGAAGGGCGAGGAGGTGAAGTCGCCGGAATATGAGGACGCCTTCTTCCGCGACACGATCGGCTATTCGATCGGCACGCTCGGCATCCACCGGCTGGGCCTGTTCCTCGCGCTCTCCGCCGGCTTCTGGAGCGCGGTGTGCATCATCATCAGCGGGCCGCTGTGGACGCGCGGATGGCCCGAATGGTGGACGTGGTGGCTCAACCTGCCGATCTGGCGCTGACGGGGGAACGGCACGATGGCACGCTATCAGAATATCTTCACCCAGGTGCAGTTGCGCGGCGCAACCGAGTTCGGCCCGCCGCTCCCGCCCGGCACCTTCCCGCGGATCGGCAATCCCACCTATAATTACTGGGCGGGCAAGCTGGGCGCGGCGCAGTTCGGGCCGATCTATCTCGGGCGCCTCGGCATCGCCTCGCTGATCTTCGGCTTCCTGGCGTTCGAGATCATCGGCTTTAACATGTGGGCGAGCGTGAACTGGAGCCCGATCCAGTTCGTCCGCCAGCTGCCCTGGCTGGCGCTGGAGCCGCCCGGGCCGCAATGGGGCTTCACGCTGTTCGTGCCGCTCGCCGAAGGCGGGTGGTGGCAGCTCGCCGGTTTCTCGATGACCACATCGGTGCTGCTGTGGTGGGCGCGGACCTATCTGCGCGCGCGGGCGCTCGGCATGGGGACGCACGTCTCCTGGGCGTTCCTGAGCGCGATCTGGCTGATGCTGGTGCTGGGCTTCATCCGCCCGCTGCTGATGGGCAGCTGGGCGGAGAGCGTGCCGTTCGGCATCTTCCCCCACCTGGATTGGACCGCGGCCTTCTCGATCCGCTATGGCAACCTCTTCTACAATCCGTTCCACTGCCTCTCGATCGTGTTCCTCTACGGATCGACGCTCCTCTTCGCGATGCACGGCGCGACGATCCTGGCCGTCGGCCGCTACGGCGGCGAGCGCGAGATCGAGCAGATCACCGACCGCGGCACCGCGGCCGAGCGCGCGGCGCTCTTCTGGCGCTGGACGATGGGCTTCAACGCCACGATGGAATCGATCCACCGCTGGGCGTGGTGGTTCGCGGTGCTGACCACGCTTTCCGGCGGGATCGGCATCCTGCTGACCGGCACGGTGGTCGACAATTGGTATCTCTGGGCGGTCGAGCATCATTACGCGCCGGACTACCCGGGAACGGGGGTGATCGATCCCGCCACGCTGCGGGGAGTCGGCCGGTGAGCCGCCTGGCCCGCTCCGCCGCGGCGATCGCGCTGGTCCCGCTGCTGCTCGCCGGATGCGAGCTGGGTCCCAAGCGGACCCAGCAGACCGGCTATCGCGGCACCGGCCTGGAACAGATCGTCGACGTCCACCACATCAAGGAGGCCGCCGCGATCCCCGCGCCGCCCTATCCGGTGCCGCCCGACGGGGGCATGGGCGCGACCGAGGCGTATCAGAACGTGAAGGTGCTGAACGATCTCAGCGCCGATCGCTTCAACCATCTGATGGCCTCGATCACGCAGTGGGTCGCGCCGCCCGAGCAGGGCTGCACCTATTGCCACAATCCCGAGAACATGGCGTCCGACGAGAAATACACCAAGGTCGTCGCGCGGCGGATGCTGCAGATGACGCGCGGCATCAACGCGCGCTGGTCGAGCCACGTGCAGCAGACCGGCGTCACCTGCTGGACCTGCCACCGCGGCAACGCCATCCCGGCCTATCGCTGGTCGGACAATGAGCGGGTGATCGATCCGACCACGATCCGCGGCAACAAGCGCGGGCAGAACACGCCGGACGCCAACGTCGGCTATGCGTCGCTGCCGAACAGCCCGTTCGAGCAATATCTGCGCGGCGGCAACCAGATCCGCGTCGCCGGCAACAGTGCCTATCCGCAGCCCAACCACGTCGTCTCGATCAAGGGCGCCGAGGCGAGCTACGGGCTGATGATGCACATCTCCTACGCGCTGGGCGTGAACTGCACCTATTGCCACAACACGCAGTCGTTCCGCTCGTGGACGCTCAGCCGGGCGCAGCGCGCGACCGCCTATTACGGCATCCGGATGGTGCGCAACATCAACGACGGCTATGTCGAGCCGCTCGCCGGCGTGATCCCGGCCGACCAGAAGGGGCCGCACGGCGACGCCTACAAGGTCAATTGCACCACCTGCCACCAGGGCCTGTCGAAGCCGCTGGGCGGGGTGAGCATGCTGGCCGACTATCCCCAGCTGAAGGCGCCCGCGCCGATGGCGATGGCCAAGGCGGAGGCGGGACCGGAAACGGCCGCGGCGTTCCGCAAGCCGGCGGAGATTACGAAGGCGCAATAGTCGCGCGCGAACCGGAACCAGCATCGCTCCTCCGGGTTGCGCATGCGTGTTCCGGTTCATGTTTCCGCTGCGGCTACGGCAATGGCTGGGTCCGCTGATCGTCGCCGGTGCTGCCGGCGTTCTGCTCGCCATAATGGTCGTGATGTCGGGGATCGTCGATCTCTCGGCGGCCAAGCCGCATCCCGACGGCTGGGCGCGGCTGCTGCATTATACCTTCCGCCGATCGACCGCGCACCACGCCGATCGCGCGCCCCCGGCCGATCTGGACAGCCCGATCCGCATCGCCGCGGGCGCGGCCTATTACGGCCAGGTCTGTGCGCACTGCCACGGCGGGCCGGGAATCGGGCAGAATCCGGTCGCGCTGTCGATGCATCCGCGCCCGCAATATCTGGTGACCGACCTGCCGACGCAGGACGCGCACTTCACCCCCGCCGAGCTGTTCCGCATCGTCAACGCGGGCGTGAAGTATAGCGCGATGCCGTCCTGGCCGGCGGACGGCCGCGACGACGAGGTGTGGCACCTGGTCGCCTTCCTGCGTGCGCTGCCGACGATGACGCCGCAGACGTTCCGCGCGCTGGCGCTGGTCGCGCCGCAGCCCGGCCCGCCGGATGCCGCTCGGCTGCAGGCCGCCGCGCCGCTCGGCCCGGGCTATGCACTGCGCAACCGCGACGAGCCGCCCGCGACGAGCTTCGCCTATCGCTATCCCGCGTTCGGCTATGCCGACCAGCCGCTCACCGGCGATCCGTTGGCGACGTGCACGCGTTGCCACGGCGCGGACGGCGCAGGCGGCGGGGCGTTCCCCAACCTGACGATCCAGGATCCGGGCTACCTCGCCCGCACGCTCACGGCCTACGCCAACGGGATGCGGCGCAGCGGCTTCATGCAGGTCGTGGCGACGTCGCTGTCTCCGGCGCAGATCAAGGCGCTCGCGGCTCATTATGCGGACATGCCGCGCCGCGCGACGGATGCGCAGGCGGCATCATCGCCGCTCGGCCAGCAGATCGCGCTGCAGGGGATTGCGGGCGTCGGGCCGTGCGCCGGCTGTCACGGCGTGACGAAGGCCGCCGCCAAGGCCTATCCGCTGCTGGAGGGCCAATCGCACTGGTACCTCGCCAACCAGATGACCGTGTTCAAGGCCGGCGGCCGCGGCGGCGTGGAGGGGCAGAACCCGATGACCACGATCGCCCGGCGGCTGACGCCGGACCAGATCGAGGCGGTCGCGGCCTATTACGCGTCGCAGCCGCCGAACGCCAAGCAGAGCTTCGCGGCGGTCGCGACGACGCACTGAGGTTGCACCTTCGTCACCGCGAGGAGCGAAGCGACGCGGCGATCCACCGCCGGAGTGGATTGCTTCGCTGCGCTCGCAATGACGAAGTAGTGGCTCACGCCGCCATGGCGCGCCGGGCCAACTCGCACTGAGACCAGATCTCCGACAGCGCTGTCACCAGCCGATCGACATCCGCCGAAGAGTGCACCGGCGAGGGCGTGATGCGCAGCCGCTCGGTGCCCACCGGCACGGTCGGATAGTTGATCGGCTGCACGTAGATGCCGTGGTGCTCCATCAGCCAGTCGCTGATGCGTTTGCACTTGTGCGCATCGCCCACCATCACCGGGATGATGTGGCTGGGATTGTCCAGCGTCGGGATGCCGATCGCGTGGAGCCGGCGGCGGACCTGCGCGACGCGCTCGGCATGACCCTGCCGCTCCACCGCGCTGGCCTTCAGGTGGCGCACGCTGGCCAGTGCGCCGGCGGCGAGCGCGGGCGGCAGCGCGGTCGTGAAGATGAAGCCGCTGGCGAAGCTGCGGACGAAATCGCACATCGCGGAGGAGCCGGCGATATAGCCGCCCATCACGCCGAACGCCTTGCCCAGCGTCCCCTCGATCACCGTGATCCGGTCCATCAGGCCTTCGCGCTCGGCGACGCCGCCGCCGCGCGGGCCGTACATCCCGACCGCGTGGACCTCGTCGATGTAGCTCATCGCGCCGTGCGCCTCGCACACGTCCAGGATCTCGGCGATCGGGGCGATGTCGCCGTCCATCGAATAGACGCTCTCGAACGCGACCAGCTTGGCCCGCGCCGGATCGATCGCGGCGAGCCGGCGGTTCAGGTCCTCGGGATCGCTGTGCGCAAAGATCTGGCGCTCGGCGCGGCTGTGGCGGATGCCCTCGATCATCGAGGCGTGGTTGCCCGCGTCCGACAGCACGACGCAGCCCGGCAGCCGCGCCGCCAGCGTGCCCAGCGCCGCCCAGTTCGAGACATAGCCCGAGGTGAACAGCAAAGCCGATTCCTTGTGGTGCAGGTCGGCGAGCTCGCGCTCCAGCATCACATGATGGTGCGTGTTGCCCGAGATGTTGCGCGTGCCGCCGGCGCCCGCGCCGCAGCTTTCGAGCGCGTCGTGCATCGCGTCGATCACGTCGGGGTGCTGGCCCATGCCGAGATAGTCGTTCGAGCACCAGACGGTGACCTCGTCGACCACGCCGTCGACATGGCGGCGGGCGCGGGGGAAGGCGCCCTTGCGGCGTTCCAATTCGGCGAAGGTGCGATAGCGGCCGTCGCTGCGCAGAACGTCCAGCTCGCCCTGGAAGAAATTCTCGAAGTCCATAAACGCCTCCCCGTCGATCCTGTTATTTGCGCGCGCCGGCCCCCGCCGGCGCGGCCCAGCGCCACAGCGCCGCATCGCGCAGCGGCAGCACCAGGAAAAGATGTTCCAGCACGCCCAGCGCCGCGAGCGCGAAGAGCAGGCTGGCGGAAACCGCGGCGCCGCCGTCCGCGGCGAGCGCGGATGCGGCGAGCCAGCCAGCCAGGCCGATGCTGGCGGCGAGCGACACGGGCAGCAGCGGATTGGCCGCGCGGCGCCCGAAATAGCTCTTCAGATAGGCCAGGTGCGGCGGCAGCAGCTCGTCGCCGAAGCTGGGCACGCCGATGAAGATGTTGAGCTTGGCGCTCAGCCTCAGCGCGAACAGGAGCGCGAAGGTGGCGGCCCCGGTCTGGTTCGGCTCGCCCCAGCTGAGCGCGAGCAGCAGGAGCACGGTGGCGGCGAGCGCCAGCTCGTGATGAATCACGGTGGCGGTGGCGAGCCGGAAGCGCTCCCAGCCCTGGGCCTGCGGCGGGCAGGGCAGGCGGCGCGGGCCGGTGACGGCGCCCATCAGGAAGCCCATTTCGTGCCAGCCCCACACCGCCAGCGCCCCCGCGAACGAGACGTAGGCGGCGGCGATGCCATCGTCCGCCGCGGTGCGCGCCACCGCGACGACGCCGCCCAGCGCCACGATCCCGCCCAGCGCCAGGCTGAGCCGGAACGTGCGGCGCGGCCGGCTGTCGAGCCACACGATCAGCGCGGTGCTGCCGAACCACAGCAGCAAAGTCGCCAGCATCGGCCAGAGATGTTCGGTCGCGCTCACCAGGCCGGAACCAGCCGGACGTGCGCGGGGGGAGCGCTCTCGATCGTCGGCAGCAGGTACAGCCGGGCGAAGGCGGCGGCGGCGCCGATCGATCCGGCGACGCGCTTCGCCAGGCCGGCGATGCCGCCCTGCGTCTTGCCTGCGGCGATGCGGTCGGCGGCGATGCGGATCCGCTCCATGCCGGCGCGGAAGCGCTGGCCGTCGGTATCCAGCATCACCGGGAATACCTGGCGGCTGATCTGCGTGCAGATGTCGAACACGCGGTAGTCATAGTCGGTCGGATCGATCTTCAGCGCGGCGTGGAACGCCGGCCGGCCGTGATCGCGCACGTACATCGTCGCATAGACCGAGAGCAGGAAGAAGCGGATCCACAGCCGGTTGACGCCGCTCAGCAGCTTCGGATCGGCGCGCATCAGCAGCGCGAACGCGTCGCCGTGGCGGAACTCGTCGTTGCACCATTTCTCGAACCAGCTGAAGATCGGGTGGAAGCGCAGTTCGGGATGGCGCGCCAGGTGGCGGTAGATCGTGATGTAGCGCGCATAGCCGATCTTCTCCGAGAGATAGACCGCGTAGAAGATGAATTTCGGGCGGAAGAAGGTGTATTTCTTCGTCCGCGTGAGGAAGCCCAGATCGATGCCGATGCCGGCATCCTTCAGCGTATCGTTGAGGAAGCCGGCGTGGCGGCTCTCGTCCCGGCTCATCAGCTTGAACAATTGCTTGATGTCGGGGTTGGTCACCCGCTTGGCGATCTCGGCATAGAGGATGCAGCCCGAGAATTCGGCGGTGAGCGAGCTCACCAGGAAGTCGATGAACTCGGCGCGCAGTGCCGGGTCCAGCCCCTCCAGCACGCCGTCGAACTCGTCGGTGCGGCGGAAGTGGCGCTTATTGGGATCGCTCGCCATCTCGGCGATCAGCGCGTCCCATTCGGTGCGGACCCGCGAGACGTCGATCCGGTCCATCGCGTCGAAGTCGGTGGTGTAGAAGCGGGGGGAGAGGACGGTATCCTCGCGCGCCATCGCCAGCGTGTCGGCAGGCGCGGGTTCGATCCCCGCTTTGTCCATCGAGGTGATCGCGTTCATCGGGCTTGTCCCCAGCTGAAGCTGACGTCGTAAAGTTCGGCCATCTCGAAATGGCCGGCGATCTTGGTCCACAGCCGCTCGACGCTGCCGGCGCGTTCCACCGTGGCGACGCGCTCGAACACTTCGCTGCGGCCGAACGGCACCTTGATCGGACGGCCGTGGACGCGCACCCGGTCGCCTGGCCGGATCGCGATGTCGCCGGCGAGCTCGACATGCGCGGACAGGCACTCGTCGGTATGGTCCACCGCGATGCGGCACGGCGTGTCGAAGCGGTCGCGGCGGAACAGGCTCATTTGGCCGGACCCAGCAACGCGGCGAAGGCGGCGCGGTTGGTCGCGCCGAATGCGCCCAGTTCGATCGAGCGGCCGGTCGCGCTGTCGGTCAGCGACAGTTCGCCGTCGTGCCACGCGGTCAGCCGGAAGGGGGGCGCGACGCCGATCCCGTGCATCCGCCGCTCGCGCGCGAGCCCGCGCATCACGCCGCGGATGAAGCCCGAATTGCTGCCCGGCTCGATCACCGAAGCGGTGCCGCCGGTAGTGACGTCCTCGATCAGCACCGATCCGTCGGGCCGGTCGCTGAAGCGCAGGTCGCGCGACTGGACGGGTGCGATCTTCTCCTGCTGGCGCAGCAGCACCGGCGAGGCGGAGGGCGGCAGGTGCGCGATCCGCACCGTCGCGGTCACGGCGAGCGAGAAGAGCACCAGGCTCGTCGCCAGCACCAGCGCGCCCTTCGGCAGCGTCTGCTCGTGGCTGTGGGTCATGCCGCCAGCCCCGCCAGCTCGGGCACGCGCTGCCG
>CAXUMU010000135.1:0-7827 GCA_964252145.1 uncultured Sphingomonadaceae bacterium | reverse complement strand
CCTCCACCATCTGCGACGGATCCTCGCTGAAGCGGCCGGCGGTGTAGCGCAGCTTCAGCAGCTGTGCGCCGGCCATCGTCCAATTGTCGTTGATGAACACGTCGCGTCGCACGACCGCGAAGCCGCCCAGATGATCCATGCGGCTGAGGCTCCACGGCATCGCGCACGGCTTTTCGGTGAATACGATCAGCCGGCTGCCGGGGGCGACATGCTCCAGCGCCGCCATCTGCCGGGCATTGTGGTTGGCATAGCCCGCGAACGAGATCGTCGTGCCGGCGGTGCGCACGACGAAGAAGGCGGTGGCGACCAGCGCCAGGTTGCGGATGCCGCGCGGGGTCAGCCCCGTCGGAACGATCGCGATCAACGCGATCATCAGGATGTACGACACCAGCCGCATGTCGGCATAGGCCGATCCCAGCAGGATGCGCGGCAGCAGGATGAACGCCAGGAACAGCATCAGCGCCGCGATGCGCAGCGTCCAGTTCATCGCCAGCCCGCCGCGCCTGGCGAAGCCGGCGAAGATCAGGATCAGCAGCACGATCGTCGAGACGATGTCGAACACCAGCCAGCGATCGCGCAAGACGCTCAGCAGCCAGATCAGCTTGCTCGTCCAGTTGAACCAGTCGCCGGTCACGCCCGCGACGTTGCCGCTGCGCCATGCGACCATCAGCAGCAGCGGCGGGGCGAGCGGCAGCGAGGTGATCGCGGCGCGGAAGGCGGACGGCACGAAGCGGTGGTCGGTCGCGCGCTCGCGCACCATCTCGCTCGCGAACACCAGCAGCCCCAGCACGCCCCAGCCGAAGCCGTGCGCCAGCCAAACGACCGCGCCGATCGGAATGAACAGGCCGACGCGCGTCCAGTACCAGCCCAGCCGCCCCAGCCGCAGCCACAGCCCGAACGCGACCAGCGCGAGCGCCATCGACAGCGCGAAATTGACGAAGCCGAACTGGAACGGGAAACCATAGGCCAGCGGCAGCGCGAATGCGGCGGTGGGCGGCAGCACGCCATGCTCCTCGCGCGCGATCAGCAGCAGCCCGGCGGCGGTCAGCACGGGGATCGAGAGCACGATCAGCTTGACCGCGAGTTCCAGCCCCAGCAGCGGCGCCAAGGGCACGACCAGCAGGTCGACGCCCAGATTGCCCATCAGCGCCCAGTCGAACTGATAATATTTCGCCAGCGCGGGCGCGCCGTGGATGCCGAGCTCCACGCGGTAGCGCGCCATATGTCCGGGCAGATCGATCAGCGGCGCGTTCGCCGGCCACAGCAGCGGCAAGGCGGTCAGCAGTACCAGCGCCAGCGCGAAGCCGCGCGTCGTCCACCAGCCGGTCGGCAGGTCTGAGGAATAAGGCGGCCGCTGCATCGCCGCGCCCTTATGCCCGGCCGGCGCGCACCCGCAAGGGGCTCAGCCCCGGTTCAGGTTGAGCGGCAGCCGGTGGCGCGGTAGGAGTGCGAATGGCGCTGGGCGACGCGATCCTGGAATCGGGAATGCTGCTGCGCGAGGGCGGCGGCTTCGTGCTGCGCGGCGACGGCGGCCGGCGCTGGCGGCTCGACCTCAGCCGCGTACCCGTCGATCTCGTCGGCAAGCGCGTGGCGGTGGAAGGCGTGGAGGCCGGCGACGGGCTGATCGACGTCGATGGCGTGCGCGCCGGGTAGCGCGGTCAGCCGGCCGGGGCCGCGCGCGGAGTGCGCGCATAGAGTCGCCAGGTCAGCCCGGACAGGCCGTTGAGGCTCCGCCCCGCAATGCCGTGATACCGCACGCGGCATCGCATGAGCATCGCGGGCAGCGGCGCCGCAAAATCCTCGTCCACGAACAGGAACGGAGCGCCGGAGCAGCGATCCTCGGTGATGGCGAGCGGATAGCCGGAGGAAGCGGCGGCGGCCGCCAGCACCGCGTAGCTGCGCGGATTGTCGATGATCGCGGTGGCGCCGGCCCTGGCGCGCCCGGCCATCGCGGCGATGGCCTCGCCCGGATCGCTCCGCCGATCTTGGATCGCCCGCGCATCCAGGGCCGCGCTGCCGATGCAGAAAGCGGCCAGCGCGGCCGCGGAAACGGCGCGGCGCCATCCCCCCCGCTGCCAGCCGATTCCGATCAGGTCGGCGGCGAACAGGATCAGGCCCAGCCCGGTGATCAGGAAATATCTCGGAAAGCCGCTGTTGCTCGCGCTGAAAAGCGCCACCGCCGCCGGGAAGAGCAGGATGGTCATCGCATAGAACGGCGCCCGATCGCGGATCGCCGGGACGGCCCACAGCGCGGCGGTCACGAAAACCGCTGCGCCGGCCACGGCCAGCGGGCCCAGCTCGCCGGGAAAGCCGAGGGCGAAGGCGATCAGTCGATCGAGGCCCTCGGCATAGGCCCCCCAGCTGAACGGAGCGACGGCGCCGATGCGGTAGTGCGCATGCGCGATCGCGACGATCAGGACGAGCGCAATGATGGCGACGGCCGCCGCCAACGCCCAACGCATCAGCTCCAGCATCTCGACGAGCGCCTTGGCCGCGGACGATCGCTGCGCCCGGACCACCACGAACCAGCCCGCAATGGCGACGATGCCGATGGCCATGGTGAGGTGGCCCAGCGTGCCAAAGGCGGCGGCGGTGCCGAGGATATAGGGTCCCGCCCGGAACGATCCGACGAACAGCCAACGGTCGAGGACCGCGACGCTGACGATCAGGCCCAGCAGCATGGGGGCATAGCCCCGCGCTTCCGCCCCATAGACCACGAGGATCGGCGACATGGCGAGCATGATCGCGGTCGCCAAGGCGGCGGCCGGGCCGCGGCGGACACCGACGGCGCTGCCGACGACGACGGCGGCGGTCCCGCTGAGGATCGACAGCCCCCGGCTGAGGATCGGTGGCGCACCCCAGCCGGTGACTTGCAGCCAGAGCGTGTTGGCGAAATGATTATTGTCGTGATTGATCGCGAAGAAAACGCCTGCCGGCGTTGCCGCCTGGCGTGCGAACACGGCGGACCAGGCTTCGTCCAGCCACAGGGCGCCCTGCGCCGCCGCGGCTCGCACGGCCAAGGCGAGTACGACGGTGGCGGCAAGCGCGACGACGAGCCGGCGGTCGATGGGCCGCTTCGGAAGGTCCTCGGGCAGTCGGCCGTCGCCGCCGCGCGCCCGATTGCCGCTGCGGGCGGTTTCGCGTGATGACGGCGGAACGGGACCCGGCCTTCGCGTCGCGGCTCGGCCGGTAATGCCCACGCCTGAGTCCAGGCGCATCGCATCCGGCGCAGTCATGACGGCGAGGAAGCGGCGGCGACGGCCGCGGCCGCACGCGGCGGCAACGGACGCCGCGCACGCGCCGGTCGCTCGGTGACGAGAGCCATGGCTGCGGCGAGCAGCAACGTCGCGGCGAGCGCGGCGCCGGTTGCCGGCATCACCGGCACCCCGGCCGCCTCCAGCCGGACGATGATCGCATAGCCGATCGCGGCGTGCACCAGATACAGCGGATAGGAAATTTCGCCGAGCTTCAGCAGCGGCGGCACGGCGAGCCAGCTCAGCTTGCGCGCTGCCAGCAGGAGAAACAGGGCGATCAGACCCACGATCAGCCAATGCGCGTCCCGGGGATCGATCAGCAATACCGTCGCGAACGCGAATGCCAGCAGCGGCATCTGTTCGAACCATCGCCGCTGCCCGGACCAGATCCGATAGCTCGCCATCCCGATCGCGAAATAGGGGATGTGATCGGCGACGAGCAGCAGCGCCAGCTTCGGTGCGAAGCCGGGCAGCATCCACCAGAGCCATTTCAAGGCGATCCAGGCCGCCAGCACCCGCTCGATCCGGCGGTGATATCCCGCGCGCCAGACGGCGAGCATGCACAGGTAGAATGCGAGCTCGACGTTCAGCGACCAATATACGCCGTCCACCATCCGCACGCCGGTGAACAATTGCAGCATCGGCAGGTTGAGCAGGAACTCGCCGGCGCCGACCTGCAGCTTCGTTGGTCCGAGCAGGGTGACGATCGCGAACGTCGCCGCCATCGCGATCCAATAGGGCGGGAACAGCCGGCGAAAGCGCGATCGCGCGAACTGCCGGACGGTGGCCGTGCGATCCAGCGTCATCAGGATCACGAAGCCCGAAATCGCGAAAAACAGCTGCACCCCGTAACAGCCCCACGGCAGCGTGAACGCCGGGCGGGGCATGCCGGGCAAGATCGTGCCGATGAACCAGGTGAAATGGTACAGCACGACGGAAAGCGCGGCGATTCCCCGCAGGGCGTCCAGCTCGGCGATACGATTGCCCGCGGGTGGGGCGCCTTCAGCTCGCGTCGCCGTCATCGCCGCAGCTCTAGCCGAACGCGGTGACCGAAATCTTAAGGCCGCCTGGCCCGTGGGTTCGCTTCCGGATGCAAGACTGTGGTCAGATAGTGGTGCAGGGGACGCGCCGCGGCGCGATAGGCCATGAACGGCTTTCGAAGGGACGAGGATGTCGCGGACACATTGGGCTTTCGGCACGGGCGTGGCCTTGGCGGCGCTGACGGCGGCGTCGCCGGCGCAGGCGGCGGCCGGCCGGTCGGGCTGCGCCGCGCTCGCCGCGTCGGGAACGGTCGGCTCGGTCGGCGACGCGACCGGCACATGGGTCGCGGCCGACGCCGCCAGGTCGCTGCCGGCCTTTTGCGAGCTGAAGGGCACGATCACGCCCGCCGCCGGATCGCGCATCGGCGTGGTCTACCGCCTGCCGGACACATGGAACGGCAAGCTGCTCGGGCTCGGCGGCGGCGGCTGGGCCGGCCATGTCCGCATCGAATCGGCGCTCGATGGGCTGAAGCGCGGCTATGCCCGCGCGCAGACCGCCGGCGGCCCTCCCGGCACCAGCCCGTGGGATACCAGCTGGGCGACCAACCCGGAGGCGGTGAAGGACTTCCAGTACCGCGCGATCCACGAGATGACGCTCGCGGGCAAGGCGGTCGCGCAGACCTATTATGCGCTCAAGCCCACTTACACTTATTATCAGGGCTGCTCGACCGGCGGGCGGATGGGGTTGATGGAGGCGCAGCGCTTCCCGACCGACTATGACGGCATCATCGCCGGCGCGCCGGTCTACAGTCTGCAGGTGCAGACCAGCTCGCTGTTGCGCAACAAGGCGTTCTCCGCGCCCGGCGCGGGGCTCAGCCAGGCGCAGCTCGATCGGGTCGCCGCCGCAGCGGTCAACGCCTGCGATGCCGCCGACGGGCTGAAGGACGGCCTGATCGCCGAGCCGCGCAGCTGCACGTGGAAGCACGCGACGTTGCTGTGCAAGCCCGGCCAGGACAAGGACAGCTGCCTCAGCCCCGCGCAGGTGAAGGCGCTGAATACCGCCTATGACGGCATCCGCGCGCCCGACGGCGCTTGGGCCGCCTTCCCGATGAATCGCGGCGGCGAGAGCGGGTGGAGCCGCTTCGTGCGCACCGGCACCGCCCCCGATGCGACCGGCGGCGGCGGCATGATCGGGCTGAAGCCGCTGATCTTCGGCGACGCGCCCGTCGACTTCGCCGCGTTCCGCGCCGACCGCGACGTGAAGACCGCGCGCACAAGTGCCTTCGCGAAGGCCTATGAGGCGACCGACCCGAATCTCCGCCCGTTCGTCGCGCGCGGCGGCAAGCTGATCCTGTGGCACGGCCAGTCCGATCCCGGGCCGAGCCCCGTCGGCACCGCGGACTATTATCGGGCGGTGGTCAAGGCGGTGCCGAACGCGGCGCAATCGGTCCGCCTGTTCATGGCGCCGGGCGTCGAGCATTGCGGCGGCGGCCCCGGCGCGGACCGGCCGGAGACGATCGCCGCGCTGGAGCAGTGGGTCGAGCACGGCCGCGCGCCCGATACCGTGATCGCCGCACGGGCGGACGGCAGCCTGACGCGGCCGCTCTGCCCGTTCCCGAGGCAGGCGCGTTATGCGGGCCAGGGCGATCCCAACCAGCCCGGATCGTATAGCTGCAAGTAGCGGATCGCCGGCACGGTCTGCCTGAACTGCACCCGAAACGAGATGTACGGCAGATTACCGGCGCGTTCAGCGCAGCGAATGGCGCGCCGGCGCATTACGGCGCTGCCCGTATCTCCGGGCGGAGGAGGATGACATGAAGCTATCCCACATCATGGCCGCGGCCGGCATCGCGATCGCATCGCTGGGCGTCGCGACCAGCGCCGACGCGCGCGCCGGCGATCACGATCGCGGCCGGCACGAGTGGCGCCACGATAACGGCAATCATTGGGGCCGCGGCTATGATCGCGGCCGGCATCGCGGATGGCATAATCGCTGCCATACCGAGTGGCGCCATCACCACCGCGTCCGGATCTGCCGCTGACGCACGGATCGGCCGGGGCGGGCGATCGCCCGTCCCGGCCGTGTTGCGCTACAGCGTGGATCGGATGCTGAAGAGCAGCCGCGTCTTCTTGCGATCTTCGTAGAATACGGGATTGTTCAATCCGCGCACCGCCTCCAGCTGGAGCGTCACGCGCGCCGCCACCGCCACCCGCCCGCCGATGCCGACCGAGGCGAGGTGATTGTCCACCCCGGCGCGGCCCAGCCGCGCCCGGTAGCGGACGTGGCCCGCATCGGCGAACGCGTACAGCTCGGATCCGGCGACGAGCTTGGGCAGCCCGGCCGGCGGATGCCAGGCGAGCTCGGCCGATCCGGCATAGCCGCTGTCGCCCGAGATCAGCGCCGCTTCGTAGGCGCGTCCGAATTCGTCGCCGCCCAGCGCGATCTGCTCGGACGAGGGCAGGTCGTCGGGCGTCACCTGCGCGAAGCCGTTCAGCCGCAGCGCGAAGCTCTTGCCGATCTGGTGCGCGTTGGCGAGGCGCAGGTTGAGCTTGCGGAAACCCTGCCGCGCCTGCCCCGGCACGATCCGTGCACCCAGGATGTCCAGCCCGGTGCTCGCCGTCGCGCTGGCGGAGAATTGGTTGCGCGCGGTCGCGCTGACGAACGACAAACCCGCGCGCGCGGCGCGGATGCGATCGTTGGAGAGGGTGAAGCCCAGCAGCGCGTTGTTGGCGTTGATCCCGTCGATCGCGAGCGTCGCGTACAGGTTGCGCGTGTAGCCGCGCACGATCGCCCGGCTCAGCTGGACCCCGAACGACGTCGCGTCGCCTTTCAGCGGGAACGCCTTGGGGCGGGTGCGCAGGTAGGACAGGTTGGCGGTGATCGCGGTGCCGTCCGCGTCCAGCGGCGCGGTGTAGGCGCCGGCGACATATTGGAAGCGCGACGCGTGCGTCGGCAGCACCGTCGTCAGGCGAAGCTGATCCGCGCCGCCCAGGATGGCATTGAGATAGGCGTCGGCCTGGAACTGGGTGCGGCCCAGCAGCGCGGTGCCGCGATCGTTCAGCCCCAGCGACGCCTGCACCGGCTTCTCGCGCGCCAGGATGACCAGCTTGACCGCGCCTTGCGTCTCCGCGCGCTCCAGGCTGACCTCAGGGAAGAAGCCCGGCATGTCGCGGATCAGTGAGACGACGCGCTCCAGCGTCGAGCGGTGGAGCGGCCGCTCGCGCTCCAGCCGGCGGAGATAGGTGCGCAGCAGCGCCAGCCGGTTGCGGCGCAGATGGCCGCGCACCTCGACCGCGCCGACATAGCCCTCCACCACGATCAGCCGGAGCACGTTGCCGGCGAAGCGCTGGTCGGGCACCAGCACGGTGTAGAGCGCGATGTCGCTCTTGGCATAAGCGGCGGCGACCGCATTGGTGATCGCGACCAGGCCTGCCGCGTCCACCGTCCGCCCGACGAACGGAGCAAGCGCCGCGTCGATCGCCCCGCGCGGCAGGCTGGACCCGTCGACCAGCACGGAGGCGAGCGGGAACGGCGCGATCGCCGGCTGCGCGGCGGGGGCGGCCGGCGTCGTGGCCGGCGCGCGGCCGGCGAT
>CAXUMU010000134.1:0-7877 GCA_964252145.1 uncultured Sphingomonadaceae bacterium | reverse complement strand
CGCTGGCGACGTGCGTCGTGATCGGGCAGCCGATCAACTTCGCCAACATCATCGCCTTGCCGCTGATGTTCGGCGTCGGCGTCGCCTTCCACATCTACTTCGTGATGGCGTGGCGCGGCGGCGCGACCGGGCTGCTCGCATCGAGCCTCGCGCGCGCCGTGCTGTTCAGCGCGCTGGCGACGGGCAGCGCGTTCGGCAGCCTGTGGTTGTCGCACCATCCGGGAACGGCGAGCATGGGCAAGATCCTGATGATCTCGCTCGCCTGGACTTTGGTGTGCGCGCTTATCTTCGAGCCGGCGCTGCTGGGTCCGCCCCGGAAAGCCGCGTCAGGGTAGTGACGGCGGCGGCGCGGGCGGCGGTGAGCCCGCGTCGGCGGGAGGCGCGGGGTCGATCAGCGGGTCGAGCGGCGCGGGCGCGGCATCCTTCGGCGCGGAATCGGCGGGGGCCGGCGTCGCGTCGGCGCCGGCGCCGGGATCGGTGAGCGGATCGTCCGTCGCCTCGCCGCCCGGCACGGCGTCGCGGTTATGCGCCTTCAGCGCCTGGATCTGCGCCGCGCGGTTCTGCAGGTAGACCGAGCGCAGCGTGGCATAGGGATCGAGCGCGGTGCGGTAGAGCGCCTGCAATTCGTCGTCCGCCTCGGCGCGCTGGTCGAGCCCGGTGAGCACCGCGCGCGGGATCTGGTACTCGCGCTTGTCGAAGGGCGTGCCGACCACGTTGGGCAGCACCAGCCCGTCGCCGATCCCGCCCATCATGTCGCGCAGCGTCGTCGGTCCCAGGAACGGGACGAACACGTAGGGGCCGGACTTCACCCCGTAGAACGCCATCGTGCTGCCGAAGCCGTTATCGTGATGCGGCAGCTTTTCGGGCGTCGCGACGTCGATCAGGCCGCCCACGCCCAGCACGCTGTTGATCGTGAACCGCCCGAAGGTGCGCACCGCGCGGCGTGGGCGCAGCTGGAGCATGTCGTTCAGGAAGACGATCGGCTCGCCCAGGTTGGAGAAGAAGTTGCGCACGCCCGAACGGACCGGGCGTGGCACAACGTGGCGGTAGCCCAAGGCGAGCGGGCGGAACACCGCCTTGTCGACCGCCTGGAAGATGCGGAACATCGTGCGGTTGAAGCCCTCCAGCGGATCTCCGGGGGCGTGGACGCGCCTGGCGGGGGGCGCTTCCTGAGACTGCGCGATTGCGGGCGGCGCGGCGAGCAGCGCCAGCGCGATCAGCGCGGCGGCGCGCTTCAACTGCCGGCCTTGCCGGCGAGGCTGTCGAGGTGGCTCACCAGCGCCTTAGCCCCGCCCGACTGCAGGATCGCGGCGAAATCCGAGCGGCGCGTGGCGAGTTGGCTGATCGAGTTGCGGTAGAACACGTCGATGATCTTCCAGCCGCCGCCGCTCTGCCGCAGCCGGTACGCGATCGCGACCGGGCTGCCGTGCGGATCGTTCAGCGTGGTGCGCACCAGTTTGTCGCCGCCGCGCGTTTCCACCTTGGCATCGACGCTGATCGTCTGGCCCGCCCAGCTGTCGAAGTTGAGCGCATATTGCGAAATGGTCATGCGGCGGAACGCGGCGAGTAGGGCGCTTTGGTCTACCGGCGGGATCGTGGTCCACGCCGTTCCCACCGCCAGCCGCGTCATCAGCGGCAGATCGAACGACCGGTCCACCACCGGGCCGATCGCCTTGGCGCGCCCCGCCTGCCCGGCAGCCTTGCCGCTCTTCATGATCCCGATCAGGCCTTCGCTCAGCGCCTGCACCGGAGCGCGGGCCGGATCGGGCACCTGCGCGACCGCCGCCGCGGTCGGCGCGAGCAGCAGGGCGATAAGGGATACGCTACGCATTGCCGAACATCCGCAAAGGCCATCGCGGGCGCATAGCGGCGTGCCCCGGGCAGGTCCAGCCCCGGCGCGGGCGGCGCCAAATCGGCGGTGTGCAATGCGGTATGGGCCTTCCGTCGGCGTCTATCGAAAGCTAAGTAACCATGCCGGCCGGCTGCGGAGATGATGTGACGACCACGCAGGAAACATCGATCACGCCAACGAAGCAAGCCGCGTTGCAGGTGATCCTGGCGCAGCCGCGCGGCTTTTGCGCGGGCGTGGTGCGGGCGATCGACATCGTCGAACGCGCGCTGGAGCGCTATCAGGCGCCGGTCTATGTGCGCCACGAGATCGTTCACAATCGCCATGTGGTGGATAAATTGCGCCGCAAGGGCGCGGTGTTCGTGGAGGACCTGGCCGAGGTGCCGGCCGGCGCGCTCACCATCTTCAGCGCGCACGGCGTCGCCCGCTCGGTGCAGGAGGAGGCGCGGCTGCGCGCGCTGCCCACGCTGGATGCGACCTGCCCGCTGGTGACCAAGGTGCACGTCCAGGGCCGCCGCTATGCGCGCTCGGGACGCATGCTGATCCTGATCGGCCATGCGGGGCATGCTGAGGTGATCGGCACGATGGGGCAGGTGGATGCGCCGATGCACCTCGTCTCCACCCCCGCCGACGTCGCCGCGCTGCCGCTGCCCGACGACGCGCCGATCGCCTACGTCACCCAGACCACGCTCAGCGTGGACGATACGCGCACCGTGATCGCGGCGCTGAACGCGCGCTTCAGCGACGTGATGGGGCCGGACGTATCGGAGATCTGCTACGCGACGCAGAACCGCCAGACCGCAGTGCGCGATCTGTGCCGCGTCGCCGACCTGCTGATCGTGGTGGGCGCGCGCAACAGCTCCAATTCCAGCCGGCTGCGCGAGATCGGCGACGAGATGGGCGTACCGAGCTATCTGGTCGACGATGGCGACGGCGTCGATCCGGCCTGGTTCGATGGCGTCGCGGCGGTGGGGATCACCGCCGGCGCGTCGGCCCCGGACGAGCTGGTCGACAGCGTCATCGCCGCGCTGCGCCGGTTCCGCCCGGTAACCGTATCGCAGCTTGACGGCGTGGAAGAGAATGTCGAGTTCAGCCTGCCGGCGGAGCTTCGGCGACCGACCGACACGATCCAGGCCGCGGCCGAGTAGGATGACGCCATGAGCTTACCCCTGTCGCAGATCGCGCGGATCGGCGCTTATACCGTGCGCCAGCATATCAAGGGCGGGCGCTATCCGCTTGTGCTGATGCTGGAACCGCTGCTGCGCTGCAATCTGGCCTGCAAGGGCTGCGGCAAGATCGACTATCCCGATGCGATCCTCAACCAGCGGCTGAGCTACGACGAATGCATGGCGGCCATCGACGATTGCGGCGCGCCGGCGGTGTCGATCGCGGGCGGCGAGCCCTTGCTCCACCGCGACATGCCGCGGATCGTGCAGGGCTATATTGCCAAGAAGAAGTTCGTGATCCTCTGCACCAACGCGCTGCTGCTGAAGAAGAAGATCGACGATTACCAGCCGTCGCCCTTCTTCACCTGGTCGATCCATTTGGACGGCGATCAGGCGATGCACGACAAGTCGGTCTGCCAGGACGGCGTGTACGACGTCGCCAAGCAGGCGATCGAACTGGCGAAGGCGCGCGGCTTCCGCGTGCAGATCAACTGCACCGTGTTCGACGGCGCGGATCCGGACCGGCTGGCGGGCTTCTTCGACGAGATGGAGGCGCTGGGCGTCGAGATCACGATCTCGCCCGGCTACGCCTATGAGCGCGCGCCCGACCAGGAGCATTTCCTCAACCGCAGCCGCACCAAGCAATTCTTCCGCGACGTGTTCGCGCGGGGGCGGGGCGGCAAGGCGTGGACGTTCACCAACTCGCCGCTATTCCTCGACTTCCTCGCCGGCAACCAGACCTACGAATGCACGCCGTGGTCGATGCCGCTGCGCACCGTGTTCGGCTGGCAGAAGCCCTGCTACCTCGTCGGCGAAGGCTATGTGTCGACCTTCGCCGAGTTGATGGAAGGGACGAACTGGGACGACTATGGCGTTGGTAAATATGAGAAATGTGCCGACTGCATGGTCCACTGCGGGTTCGAGGGCACGGCCGCGACCGATTCGATCCGCCATCCGCTCAAGCTGATGAAGGTCGCGCGCAGCGGCGTGCGGACGGAGGGGCCGATGGCGTCCGACATCGACCTGTCGAACCAGCGCCCGGCGGCGCAGGTCTATTCAACCCAGCTCGAAGCCGAGCTCGCCAAGATCAAGGCGGTCGATCCCGCCGCGGGCAAGCGCGTCGTGCGCGCGGCGTAGCACGCCGAGCGCCGTGCCGGCGTTGCGGCCGGTGCGGATCAGCGCCGGCAGTTGAACGGGGTGTCGGGCGAGCGAGGCGAGTACCGCGCCGAGCGCCATCCCCCCGTCCGGTCGCATCCCAATGCGCGCGGCTAGCGGCAGCGTCTCCCGCGCGGTATCGGAGATTATGCGCAGCGCGGCGAAGGGCAGCCCGTGGCGCGCCGCCACACGTGCGGCGATGTGCGATTCCATGTCTGTCACGATCGCGCCTTCGGCATGGAGGACGCGTTTCTCGGCGGCGGTGGCCACGATGTGATCGCCGCCCACGATGCGGCCGATCGCCGCGTCAGGCAGACAGCGGAGCAGCCGCTGCACCAGGTCCGGGTGTCCATCCAGAACGATAGCGCCCACCGCTAACGCCGGATCGAGCGCGCCGGCCACGCCGCTGGAGAGCAGGATCGCGGGTCTTGCCCGGGCGAGTGCATCCAGTTCGGCCTCGAGCCGCGCGCCGTCTCCGCCACCGGCCACTGCGGTCACGTCGCGCGCGCTCGCCTCGATCGCCCTGGCCTCGCGCTTCAGCCCGCAGGCGACGATCAGCGTCACATCCCGAACGCGACTTCGCGCGTGTTCGATCGCATCAGGTTGCGGTAGCGCGCGAGCGCCCAGAGCGGGAAATATTTCGGATAGCCGTGGTAGCGCAGGTAGAAGACGCGCGGGAAGCCGCCGCCGGTATGATGTTCCTGGCCCCAGAGGCCGTCCGCCGCCTGATGCGCCGCGAGCCAGGCGACGCCGCGCGCCACCGCATCGGACGCGACCCCGCCCGCCGCCATCAGGCCCAGCAACGCCCAGCCGGTCTGCGAGGCGGTGGAGGGGGCGGGGGTGTGCCCGGTGCGCGCGAGATCGTAGCTGTCGCAATCCTCGCCCCAGCCGCCATCCGCATTCTGTATTGTCTTCAGCCAGTTGGCGCCTCGGGTTACCATCGGATGAGAGGCCGGCAGGCCCGCCGCGTTGAGCGCGCACAGCACCGACCAGGTGCCGTAGATATAGTTCACCCCCCACCTCCCGAACCAGCTGCCGTCCGCCGCCTGCGTCCGCTCCAGCCAGGCGAGCGCGGCGGCCATGCGCGGGCTGGCGACCGGCTCGCCCAGCTGCGCCAGCATCGAGACGCAGCGCGCGGTCACGTCCTCGGTCGGCGGGTCGAGCAGCGCGCCGTGGTCGGCGAACGGCAGGTTGTTGAGATAATGATAGCTGTTGTCGGCGTCGAATGCGCCCCAGCCGCCATCCTCGCTCTGCAGGCCGACGGTCCACTCGGTGCCGCGCGCGATCGCCTCGTTATTGACGGGACCGGTGCGGCCGCGCGCCCGGTCCATCGCCATCACCACCACCGCGGTGTCGTCGAGGTCGGGATAGTGGGCGTTGTTATATTGGAACGCCCAGCCGCCGGGGCGCACGTCCGGCCGCTCGCCCGCCCAGTCGCCCTGCACGTCCAGCACCTGGCGGGGCCGCAGCCATTCGAGCGCGCGCGTCGCCGCGGATTCGTCGCCCACCTCCAGCATCGCATGCGCGGCGAGCGCGGTGTCCCACACCGGCGAGACGCAGGGCTGGCAATAGGTCTCGTCCGCGCGGTGCACGAGCAGCAGCTCGAGCGAGCGGCGCGCGGCGGCGCGGGCGGGGTGGTCGGGCGGATAGCCCAGGCAGTCGAACAGCATCACGCTGTTCGCCATCGCCGGATAGATCGCGCCCAACCCGTCCTCGCCGTTCAGCCGTTCCAGCACGAACGCCTCGCACGCGGCGATAGCCCGCGCGCGCAAGCCCTTGGGCCACAGAGCATCTCCAGCCTTGAGCAGACGGTCCAGCGCGGTAAAGGCGATCGTCCACAGCCGCTTGGTATCCGCCGCCTTGCTGCCGGGGCGGACGGGGCGGCCGGTGTAGAGCTCGTCCACCTTCACGCCCAGGCGGTTCCGCGCGACCGGCTTCAGCGTGCAGAGCACCAGCAGCGGCACCACCACCGTACGTGCCCAGTAGGACATTTTCGACAGGTGGATCGGGAACCAGCGCGGCACCAGGATCAGCTCGGGCGGCAGCGTCGGCACCGCCGCCCACGGCCCCGCGCCGAACAGGGCGAGCTGGATGCGCGTGAATACGTTGCTCGCCGCGGCGCCGCCCGCCGCCAGGATCGCGGCGCGGGCGCGGGCCATGTGCGGCGCATCCGGCGCGTCGCCGATCATCTTGAGCGCGTAATAGGCCTTTACCGAAGCGCTGACATCGAACCCGCCCGCGTGGAACAGCGCCCAGCCGTGATGCCCGGCGGACTGGATCCGGCGCAGGTAGTGGCCGATCCGCGCCTCCAGTTCGGCATCGACCGGCTCGTCCAGATAGTGGCGCAGCAGGACATATTCGGCCGGGATGGTCGCGTCGGCTTCCAGTTCGAACACCCAGTGGCCGTCCTCCCGCTGCTGACTGCCGAGCGCGGCGGCGGCGCGGTCAACGGCGCGCTCGATGTCGGGCAGGGAGATGGTCGCCATGCGCAGGCGTGCTACCGTGTCCCGCCGGCGCCCGCCAGCCGGGCGGCGGTCTCGCCCGATCGCAGCGCGCCCTCGATCGTGGCGGGGAGGCCGGTGTCGGTCCAGTCGCCGGCGAGGAATAGGTTGCGCCAGCGCGTCGCGGCGGGGGGGCGCTTGGCGTTCTGCTCGGGCGTCGCGGCGAAGGTCGCGCGCTTCTCCTTCACGATCTGCCAGCGTGGCATCGGCGCGGAGAGGCCAAGCGCGCGCGAGATGTCGCCCCAGAAGGTGCGGGCCAGCGTTTCGCGATCCGTATCGACCAGCCGGTCGGCTGCGCTGACCGTGACCGACAGGCGATCGGGGAAAGCGAACAGCCACTCCGCCGTCCCGCCGAACAGGCCCAGCATAGCCGGCGTCCCCGGCGGCGGGGTGCAGGCGAAATGGCTGTTGACGATCGCACGGTGCGCGTCTGGCACCGATAGGCGGGGCACCAGCGCGGCCGCGATCCACGGGGGCAGCGCCAGCAGCACCGCTTCGTCCGGCTCGACCGGTTCCGGTCCGTCGCCCCAATCCAGCCCGATCACGCGGTCCTCGCCGAAGCGGATCGCGCGCAGCCGCCGGCCCAGCTTCACCGGCGCGCCGTGCGCCGCGAGCCACGCCAGCGCGGGATCGACGAACGCCGCGCCCAGGCTCGGTTCGGCGATACGCGGCCGCATCGCGCGACCGCCCCTCGCCAGCGTCTCGCGCAGCACCGCGGCGGCGAGCGCCGCCGATCCCTCCGCCGGATCGGTGTTGAGCGCGGCGAGCAGCAGCGGCTCGACGAAGCGCGACCACACCGGGCCGTGCGTTCGGATGCGCGCATCGATCCGTTCCTCCCGCCGGCCCAGCAGGCGGGCGAGGGGGAGATAATCGGCAAGGCTGGAACCGGGCACGCGCCGCCCCGGCCGCAGCACCCACCAGGGCACCGGCCCTTCGTTGATCCGCACCGTCCAGCGTCTCGCCGCGGCCAAATCGGGGAAGGTGAAGTCGGCATGATCGGGGCCCGCCAACGGAGCGGTCGCACCGATCGCCGCGCGGAAGCGCGCGACCGCCGGATTGCCCGAGAGCACCAGATGGTTGCCGTTGTCGATCGTCAGGCCCAGTTGCGGATCGTGATAAGATCGGCAGCGCCCGCCGGCCTGCGCCGCGGCGTCCGCGATCGACACCGCCACCCCCGCCCGCCGCAGCGCGACCGCGGCCGACAGC
>CAXUMU010000133.1:0-7921 GCA_964252145.1 uncultured Sphingomonadaceae bacterium | reverse complement strand
CGCCCCGGTCATTCCCGCGAAAGCGGGAATCCAGCTGCGGCCGCGCCGAGTAACGCTACGGCAGATAGCTGTCGTCCGCCAGGTCCGAGAAGCGGGTGATCTTCGCCTCGAACTTCAGCCGCACCTTGCCGGTGGCGCCATGGCGCTGCTTGGCGATGAGCAGCTCGGCGGTGCCGAACGCGGCCGCCATCTTCGCCGCCCAGTCGGCATGGTCGACCGGCAGCTCGCCATTGGCGCCGTGGGCCGGCTCGCGGCCCGGGAGCTAATATTGCGGGCGATAGACGCACATCACGATGTCGGCGTCCTGCTCGATCGAGCCGGACTCGCGCAGGTCGGAGAGCTGCGGCCGTTTGTCCTCGCGCTGCTCCACCGCGCGGCTGAGCTGCGAGAGCGCCCGCACGGGCACGTTCAGCTCCTTGGCCAGCGTCTTCAGGCCGCGGCTGATCTCGGAGATCTCCTGCACGCGGTTGCTCTCGTTGCCGCGCGCCGACCCCTGGAGCAGCTGGAGATAGTCGACCACGATCATGCCGATCCCGCGCTGGCGCTTGAGCCGCCGGGCACGCGTGCGCAGCGCCGCGATCGTCAGGCCGGGCGTGTCGTCGATGTAGAGCGGCAGCGTCTCCAGCTCCGCGGCGGCGCGGGCGAGATTGCGGAAATCCTGCTGGCTGATCTTGCCCATGCGCAGATTTTCGGAGCTGATGCCCGACTGCTCGGAGAGGATGCGCGTCGCCAGCTGATCGGCGGACATTTCCAGGCTGAAGAAGGCGACCGGCGCGCCGACCGACTTCGCCTCCTCGATCCCGCCCTCCTTGTCGCGCATCCAGCGCTGCGCGGCGTTGAACGCCATGTTGGTGGCGAGCGCGGTCTTGCCCATGCCGGGGCGGCCGGCCAGGATCAGCAGGTCGGAATGGTGCAGGCCGCCGGTGCGGCCGTTGATGCTGTCGAGGCCCGTGGTGATGCCGGAGAGGTGGCCGCCCGAATTGAGCGCCTTCTCCGCCATCTCGATCGCCATGCGCGTCGCCTGGCCGAAGCTCTTGACGCTGCCCTGCTCGCCGCCCTCCTCCGCGACGCGGTAGAGCGCGACCTCGGCCGCCTCGATCTGCGACTTGGGATCGACCGATTCGCTGGTGTCGAGCGCCTGCTCGACCATGTCGCGCCCCACCCCGATCAGCTCGCGCAGCAGCGCCAGGTCGTAGACCTGGGCGGCAAAGTCGCGCGCGCCGATCAGCGCCGCGCCGCTGCCGGTGAGCTGCGCGAGATAGGCGGGGCCGCCAAGCTCGCGCATCCCCTCGTCCGCCTCGAACATCGGGCGGAGCGTCACCGGGTTGGCGACCATGTTGCGATCGACCAGCCGCAGGATCGCCTCGTAGATCCGGCCGTGGACGGGCTCGTGGAAATGATCCGCGCGCAGCCGCACCTGCACGTCCTCGGCCAGCCGGTTGTCGATCATCAGCGCGCCCAGCAGCGCCGCCTCCGCCTCGACGTTGCGCGGAAGCGCGGGCCCGCCGTCGGCGGGCGGGGGTACGAGTCGGATCGGTTCGGCCATGCGGGCGTTCTCCACCCTCCCGGCGCGCGGCTCAACCGGCGATCGCGCTCTTCTCCACAGCGGCGGCGATGCCGTGTGGATAAGCCCATCCTTCGCTCTTGCGGCGGTTATCGTCAGCGCCCATAATGTAAGCATGCTTATGGATGAGAATATCGGCTTCGTGATGCATGATGTGGCGCGGATGATGCGCTACCGGTTCGATGCGCGCGCGCGCGATCTGGGCGTCACCCGGCCGCAGTGGCGCGCGCTGCTGCATATGGCGCGCAACCCCGGGCTGACGCAGGCCGAGCTGGCCGACCTGCTGGAGGTGGAGCGGATCACTTTGTGCCGGATGATAGACCGGCTGGCCGAAGCCGGGCTGGTCGAACGGCGCGAGGATCCGCGCGACCGGCGGGTGTGGCGGCTGCACCTGCTGCCCGCCGCGCACGCGATCGTCGACCGGCTCGCCGCGATCGGCGCCGAGCTCGAAGAGGAGATGCTCGCCGCGCTGTCGACCGCCGAGCGGGCGGTGTTCATCGAAAGCCTGAAACGCCTGCGCGAAGGCATGCGTCGCCGCGCCGGCGAGCGGAAGGAAGTGGCATGAACGAGATGACCCGCGTCGCCGGCGAGGAAATGATCGCCGCGCCGCGCGCGCGGCGCTGGCGTACGCCGCTGATGCTGTCGCTGCCGATCCTGCTGATCGCGGTGGGGCTGTATTTCTGGCTGACCGGCGGCAAGACCGTCTCGACCGACAATGCGCAGGTGGGCGCGCACGTGATCAGCATCGCGCCCGAGGTGAGCGGGCGCATCGTCGAGGTCAACGTGGTGGAGAACCAGCAGGTCAAGGCGGGCGACCTGCTCTACAAGATCGATCCCGCGCCCTACCGCATCGCGCTGATGCAGGCCGATGCCGCGGTCGGCAACGCGAAATTGCAGATCAACCAGATGCGGAGCGGCTATTCGGCCAAGGTCGCCGATATCGGCATGCGCGCGTCCGACGTGGCGCTGGCGAGCGAGAATTTTCGCCGCCAGAAGGATTTGCTGGCGAAAGGCTTCACCACCCGCTCCGCTTACGATGCGGCGCAGGCGGCGCTGGCGTCGGCGGTGGCGCAGCGGGCCTCCGCCGCGGCCGAGGCGCAGGAGGCGCAGGCGATGCTGGGCGCCAGCGCGCAAGGCGGCCACCCGCAGGTGGAAGCCGCGATGGCGACGCGCGCAAAGGCGGCGCTGGACCTCTCGCGCACCGAGATCCGCGCGCCCGCCGCCGGCGTCATTTCGCAGGTCGACAAGCTGCAGCCGGGCGCGATGGCGATGCAGATGCTGCCCAATGCCAGCCTGGTGGGCGGCGGCGACTATTGGATCGAGGCGAACTTCAAGGAGACGCAGCTCGCCAGGATCCGCGTCGGCCAGCGCGCCGAGGTGGAGCTGGACGCGATCCCGGGCCGCACGCTGAAGGCGCACGTGATCGGCATCGGCGCGGGCACCGGTGCCGAATTCTCGCTGCTGCCGGCGCAGAACGCGACCGGCAATTGGGTGAAGGTGACGCAGCGCGTGCCGGTGCGGCTGAAGCTGGACGAAGCCCCCGATCGCCCGCTCGTCTCGGGCTGGAGCGCGCACGTCACGGTGCGGGTGGCCGCCTGAGCGCGGCGACGCTTTGCAATCGCGCGGCGCTGCCGATAAGCGCCTAGCATCATGGGCGATCCGCGCATCATCGCCGTCGAACTCGACGACAAGACGATCATCTGGCGCAACGCCGATGTCGAGCAGGAACGGCGGATCGCGATCTTCGACCTGATCGAGGACAATCACTTCGCCCCCCAGCGCGCCTATCCGGAGGGCTATGCCGGCCCCTACCGCATCCAGCTGCGCGTCGAGGAAGGGCGGCTGGCGCTGGACATCGCGGCCGAGAACGGCACGCTGCTGGAGACGTTGGTGCTGGGCCTGGCGCGCTTCCGCCGCCCGATCCGCGACTATTTCGCGATCTGCGACAGCTATTACCAGGCGATCCGCGCCGCCACGCCGCAGCAGATCGAGACGATCGACATGGCCAGGCGGGCGATCCACAACGAGGCGGCCGAGCTGCTGAAGGAACGGCTGGACGGCAAGGTGGAGGTGGATTTCGATACCGCCAGGCGGCTGTTCACGCTGATCTGCGTGCTGCACATCCGCGGCTGACGGCGTGGAGATCCCCCTCGACGATATCGGCGCGCGCGTGCTGATCGACGCTGCCCGCGCCGCGGCGGGGAACGCCTACGCGCCCTATTCGCGCTTCGCGGTCGGCGCGGCGCTGCTGCTGGACGACGGCACGGTGATCAGCGGCACCAATTTCGAGAATGCGAGCTACGGCCTGTCATTGTGCGCCGAGACGGTGGCGATCGCCGCCGCCAACGCCGCCGGGCGGCTGCGCGACGTGGTGGCGATCGGGGTGGTGGGCGGCACGATCACCGCGGCGGGCATGACCGGCGCTTCGCCGGTGCGGCCCTGCGGGCGCTGCCGCCAGGTGCTGAACGAGGCGGCGCAAGCGGGTGGCCGCGACATCGTGGTCCACTGCGCCTCGGCCGACGGGCGGGTGCTGGAGCGGCACCTGCTCTCCGCGCTGCTGCCGCACGCGTTCGGGCCGGCGGATCTGGCCTGACGCTTGCGCGTGGCCGTCATCCCAGCGAAAGCTGGGATCTCGTCGGCCGGACGACCGGTCGTTGGTTGAGAGCGTCCCCAGCTTTCGCTGGGGTGACGAAGGATCTAGCGCATGTCCGTGATGTCCGACCGCTGGATCCGCGAGCGCGCCCTGGCCGATGCCATGATCGAGCCGTTCGTCGAGGCGCAGCGCCGCGACGGCTGCATCAGCTACGGCCTCTCCTCCTACGGCTATGATGCGCGGGTGGCGGACGAGTTCAAGATCTTCACCAACGTCGACAGCGCGGTGGTCGACCCCAAGGATTTCGCGCCGAACAGCTTCGTCGACCGCAAGACGGATTGCTGCATCATCCCGCCCAACAGCTTTGCGCTGGCCCGCACGGTCGAATATTTCCGCGTGCCCCGCGACGTGCTGGTGATCTGCCTTGGCAAGTCGACCTACGCGCGCTGCGGGATCATCGTCAACGTGACGCCGCTGGAGCCCGGCTGGGAGGGGCATGTGACGCTCGAATTCTCCAACACCACGCCGCTGCCGGCCAGGGTCTATGCCAATGAGGGCGCGTGCCAGTTCCTGTTCCTGCAGGGCAACGAGCCGTGCGAGGTCAGCTATGCCGACCGCGCGGGCAAATATATGGGCCAGCAGGGCGTCACGCTCCCGCGACTTTGAGGCCGCAGTTGATTACGCAACGGCGAGGTGGCGCAAGGCCGGGGCCAGGGCTATAGTGCCGGCCAATAACGGGTTGCGGGACGAGGCGAGTGGCGGACGGGCCGGACTATGACAGGGAACAGGCCGGCGCGGTGATCGCCGCGCATGCCGCGATGCGCGGCGCGCTGCTGCCGATGCTGCACGCGGTGCAGCGTGCGATCGGCTTCGTGCCCGACGATCTGGTGCCGGAGATCGCGACCGCGCTGAACATCAGCCGCGCCGAAGTGCACGGCGTGATCACCTTCTACCATGATTTCCGCCGCAGGCCGGCAGGGCGGCACGTCGTCAAGATCTGCCGGGCCGAGGCCTGCCAGGCGCGCGGCGGCGCGGCGATCGAGGCGGCGGCGGCCGAACGGCTGGGCGTCGCGATGGGGGCCACGCGCGACGATGGTCGTGTGACGCTGGAAGCGGTGTATTGTCTCGGCCTGTGCGCCAGCGGCCCGAGCGCGTTGGTCGACGGCGTGCCGGTCGCGCGCGTCGATGCCGCCAAGCTCGAGCGGATCGCGGCGCGGGTGGCGGCATGACGCGCGTGTTCGTCAGCGGCGACATGGCGTCGGTGGCGCTGGGCGCGGACGACGTGGCGGAGGCGTTCGCCGATGCCGGCGCCGAGGTGATCCGCACCGGCAGCCGCGGCCTCTTCCCGATCGAGCCGCTGGCCGAGGTGGAGGAGGACGGCCGCCGCATCGGCTACGGTCCGCTCGAACCCGGCGACGTGGCACGGGTGCTGGACGGCACCAGCCCCAAGCGGCTGGGACCGGTCGACGCCCTGCCCTTCTTCAGCAAGCAGCAGCGCTTCACCTTCGCGCGCGTCGGCATCACCGATCCGCTCAGCCTGGACGATTATGCCGCGCACGGCGGCTGGCGCGGGCTGGACAAGGCGCGGGCGATGCCGCCGGCCGATGTCGTCGCCGACGTCACAACCTCCGGCCTGCGCGGCCGTGGCGGCGCCGGCTTCCCGACCGGCATCAAGTGTAAGACGGTGGCGCAGGCGGCCGCCGACCGGAAATACATCGTCTGCAACGCCGACGAGGGCGACAGCGGCACCTTCGCCGACCGCATGCTGATGGAGGGCGATCCCTATTGCCTGATCGAGGGCGTGGCGATCGCCGGCCACGCGACCGGCGCCTCCTACGGCTATATCTACATCCGCTCCGAATATCCGTTCGCGATCCGCGCGATGGAGGAGGCGATCCGCCGCTCCGCCGGGATCGTCGCGCCGTTCGCGCTGGAAGTGCGCGAGGGCGCGGGCGCCTATGTGTGCGGCGAGGAGACGGCGCTGCTCGATTCGATCGAGGGCAAGCGCGGGCAGGTCCGCGCCAAGCCGCCGCTGCCGGCGCATGTCGGGCTGTTCGGCAAGCCGACGGTCATCAACAATGTGTTGAGCTTGGCCGCCGTTCCTTTCATCCTGAGCGAGGGTAGCCAAGCCTATGCCGACATCGGCTTCGGCCGGTCGCGCGGCACGATGCCGATCCAGGTCGCGGGCAATGTGCGCAACGGCGGATTGTACGAGGTCGGCTTCGGCATCACGCTGGGCGAACTGGTGAACGAGGTCGGCGGCGGCACCGAGAGCGGCCGGCCGGTGCGCGCGGTGCAGGTGGGCGGGCCGCTCGGCGCTTACTTCCCCCCTGCGATGTTCGACATGCCGTTCGACTATGAGACGTTCGCGCAGAATGGCGGGCTGATCGGCCATGCCGGCATCACCGTGTTCGACGACCAAGTCGACATGGCGCACATGGCGCGCTTCGCGATGGAATTCTGCGCGGTCGAGAGCTGCGGCAAGTGCACGCCCTGCCGGATCGGATCGACGCGCGGAGTGGAGACGATCTATCGGATATTGGCGCACCGCACCCCGGCGCAGGCCGGGGTCCGGTCGACGGTGGGGCTGGACCCCGGCCTGCGCCGGGATACGCTGCAGGCTCAGACCACGATCCTGCGCGATCTGTGTGATACGATGAAGTTCGGATCGCTCTGCGCGCTCGGCGGGTTCACCCCCTATCCGGTGCTGAGCGCGCTGGATTTCTTTCCTGAGGATTTCGGCGGCGAGGCCCCCGCGCTCGCCGACGCCGCGGAGTAGAGCAAATGGCCTGGATCGGCGAACTCGACCTCGGAACGCTGCCCTCACGGGTGGCGGACGCGCGCACCGTGACGCTCACGATCGATGGACAGACGATCGATGTGCCCGAGGGCACCTCGATCATGCGCGCCGCGGCGCTGATGGGCACGACCATCCCGAAACTGTGCGCCACCGACATGCTGGAGAGCTTCGGCTCGTGCCGCCTCTGCCTGGTCGAGATCGACGGCCGCGCGGGCTATCCCGCTTCGTGCACCACGCCCGTCACGCCCGGCATGGTGGTGCGCACGCAGACCGAGCGGCTGAAGCAGCTGCGCAAGGGGGTGATGGAGCTCTATATCTCCGATCACCCGCTCGATTGCCTGACCTGCGCGGCCAACGGCGATTGCGAATTGCAGGACATGGCCGGCGCGGTGGGCCTGCGCGACGTGCGCTACGGCTATGACGGCGAGAACCACCTCAGGCAGGCCAAGGACGAATCCAACCCCTATTTCACCTTCGATGCCGCCAAGTGCATCGTCTGCTCGCGCTGCGTGCGCGCGTGCGAGGAGGTGCAGGGCACGTTCGCGCTGACGATCCAGGGGCGCGGCTTCGGATCGAAGGTGTCGCCCAGCCAGAACCAGGATTTCCTCTCGTCCGAATGCGTCTCGTGCGGCGCGTGCGTGCAGGCCTGCCCCACCGCGACGCTGACCGAGAAGGCGGTGATCGAAGTCGGCACGCCCGACCGCGCGGTCGTCACCACCTGCGCCTATTGCGGGGTGGGGTGCACCTTCCGCGCCGAGATGCGCGGCGAGGAACTGGTGCGGATGGTGCCGCACAAAGACGGCAAGGCCAATCGCGGTCACAGCTGCGTCAAAGGCCGCTTCGCCTGGGGCTATGCCAACCACAAGGAACGCATCCTCGCGCCGATGATCCGGGAGAGCATCGAGCAGCCGTGGCGCGAGGTCGGCTGGGACGAGGCGATCGCCTACACCGCGAGCGAATTCAA
>CAXUMU010000132.1:0-7922 GCA_964252145.1 uncultured Sphingomonadaceae bacterium | reverse complement strand
AGCGTGAAGCCGACCAGATAGTCGAGCGCGCGGCGCGCCCGGTAGGCGTCGATCAGATCCTCGTCCAGCGCTCTGGGATGCGCCATCGCGTCGAGCACGGCGGCCTTGGTGATGGCGTTGAAGGTGACGCGTTGCACGTCCTTGGGCAGCGCGCGGCGCTTCCTCAGCACCTCCTGCACGTGCCAGCTGATCGCCTCGCCCTCGCGGTCGGGGTCGGTCGCCAGGATCAGCGTGTCGGCATCCTTCGCCTCGTCGGTGATCGCCTTCAGCTGCCGCGCCTTGTCGGCATAGGCCTCCCACTCCATCGCGAAGCCGTGATCGGGATCGACCGATCCGTCCTTCGGCGGCAGATCGCGGACATGGCCGTACGACGCCAGCACGCGGTGCCCCGGCCCCAGATATTTCTCGATGGTCTTCGCCTTGGCGGGCGATTCGACGACGACAAGCTTCATGACGCTACTGCCCCTCACACGTACGCACGAGGGTGGAGACCGGATACGGGGCTCGTCAAGCGCCCGCCTTCGGCTTAGGCAAACGGCGGTGCGCATCACGATCCTCCGCCTGCTGCTGGCCCTGCCGACCGTGCTGCTGCTCGCGATGGCGGCGCTGTATCTCTACTCACCGCCCAGGTCGCTCGACGTGCTCAACCATTTCTTCCCCGGCGATGGCGGCGTGGAGCGCGTCGCGGCGGACGTGCCGTTCGGGCCGTATCCGGCGGGCGGGCTGGACGTCTATGCGCGCGCTGCGCCGGCGGGGGCGAAGCGGCCGGTGCTGGTGTTCTTCTACGGCGGCGGCTGGGTGAGCGGGCGGCGGCAGGATTACGGCTTCGCTGCCAAAGCCTATGCGGCGCGCGGCTTCGTCGTGGTGCTGCCCGATTACCGCAAGGTGCCGGCGGTGCGCTTCCCGGCGTTCCTGCAGGACGGCGCCGCCGCGATCCGCTGGACGCACGACAATATCGCGCGCTTCGGCGGCGATCCCGACAAGATCGTCACCGCCGGCCATTCGGCGGGCGGCTATCTCGCGGTGATGCTGGCGCTCGACCGGCACTGGCTGGCCGAGGCGGGCGTCGATCCGAACGCGATCCGCGCCGCCGCCGGGCTGGCCGGGGCCTATGATTTCTATCCCTTCACCGCGCGCCGCGCGATCGACGCGATGGGCCGCGCGCCCGATCCGCTCGCCACCCAGCCGGTCACGTTTGCCCGCGCCGATGCGCCGCCTTTGTGGCTCGCCAGCGGCACCGCCGATACCGAGGTCCGCCCGCGCAACGCCATCTCGCTCGCGGCGCGCGAGCAGAAGCTGGGCAGCCGCACCACCGTGCTGCGGCTGTATCCGGGGCTGAGCCACAACGACCTGATCATGGCCATCTCCAAGCCGTTCCGCCGCAAGGCGCCGGTGCTCGACGAGAGCATCGCCTTCTTCGCCGCGCACGGCATTGCGCCTTGAACCGCGCATCGCGGGCGACGATAAGCGCCCAAAACACGCCCGGGAGGATGACGGCATGAGCGAAGTGGACGAGCTGAAGGCCGCGCTGGCCGCGCTGACCGATCGGGTCGGCTCGCTCGAGGACGTCAACGCGATCCGCCGGCTCCACTACGCCTACGGCTATTATATCGACTATAACCGCCCCGACGAGGTGGCCGAACTGTTCGCCGACGATGCCGAGATCATCTTCCTCTCCGGCATCTACAAGGGCAAGGCCGGCGCGCGGCGGCTGTACGGCACCTGGTTCCAGAACCTGTTCACCGAAGGCAAGCCGGGGCCGGTCTACGGCTTCCTGCTCGATCATTTCCAGATGCAGGACATCATCACCGTCGCGCCCGACCGCAAGACCGCCAAGGGGCGCTTCCGCGCGCTGCTGATGGGCGGCAACCACGAGAGCCGCGAATATAAGCCGGAAGGCCTGCCGGACCAGTTCTACGAAGCCGGCATCTACGAGAACGACTATGTCAACGACGGCGGCGTCTGGAAGATCAGGCGGCTCGATTATGTCGTCCAGTGGCAGGCAGATTACGAGAAGGGCTGGTACAACACCGTCGCCCACCTCCAGCCGGCGGTGACCGCCTATCCGGAGAACCCGCTCGGCCCCGACGAGCTGATCGGCGAACCGCGCCAGACCTGGCCGCACCGCCAGGACCTGCCGATGCATTATGCCCACCCGGTGCTCCAGCAGGCGCTGGGCCGGTAGCGGCCTGACCTCAGCCCAGCGCCACCCGGCCGCCGGCGTGGCGTTCCAGCCGGCCGGCGAGTTCCAGTTCCAGCAGCACCGTCTGCACGATCGCGGGAGCGAAGCCGGACTGCCGGATCAGTTCGTCGATCGAAACCGCCGTCGGCCCGAGCAGATCGAGCACGGCAGCCCGCTCGCGGTCGCTGGCATCGACCGGCTCCGGCGCGGCGTAGCCCGACCGGGGCGCGGCGACCTGGCGGCCGCCGATCGGCCCCAGCGACTCGATCACGTCGGCGGCGTTCTGCACCAGCGCCGCGCCGTCGCGGATCAGCTTGTTGCACCCTTGCGCGCGCGGATCGAGCGGCGAGCCTGGTACGGCCATCACGTCGCGTCCGAAATCGGCGGCGTAGCGCGCGGTGATCAGCGAGCCCGATTTCGGCGCCGCCTCGATCACCACCACCCCCGCTGCGAGCCCGGCGATGATGCGGTTGCGATGCGGGAAATGCCGCGCCTGCGGAAGGGTGCCCGGCGGCTGCTCGGCGATCAGCAGGCCGTCGGTCGCGATACTCCGCTGCAGCGCCTCGTTCTCGGGAGGATAATGCACGTCGATGCCGCCGGCGACGACCGCGATCGTGCCGCCCTCCAGCGCGCCCTGATGCGCGGCGGTGTCGATGCCGCGGGCGAGGCCCGAGACGACCACCTGCCCCGCCTCGGCCAGGTCGTGCGCGAGCGCCCGGGCGAAGCGCACCGCCGCCGCCGAGGCGTTGCGCGCGCCGACCATCGCGACCGCGGGCCGCGCGAGCAGCTCCAGCCGCCCGGCGACGATCAGCGCGGCGGGCGCGCCGTCGGTCTCGGCCAGCAGCGCGGGATAGAGACCCTGGCCGCGGAACAGGTGGCGCGCGCCCAGCTTCTCGACCGCCGCCATCTCGCGCTCGGCCTGCGCCGCGCTCGCGATCGCGGGCGCGCGCCCGCCGCCGCGCCGTGCGAGATCGGGCACCGCCTCCAGTGCGGCGGCCGGCGATCCGAACCGGCTGAGCAGCTGCGCGTAGGTGACCGGGCCGATGCCGGGCGTGCGGATCAGGCGGCGTCGGGCGATGTGGTCGTCGCGCTCGCCCGCGCCGGGCCCGTCAGCCAAGCGCGCTGCCCCGGCCGCCGCCGATCCGCGGCTCGGTCCCGTCCAGCAGCCGTTCCAGATTGCCGCGATGCTTCCACAGCACCAGCAGCGCGAACGCCAGGAACAGCAGCACCAGCCCGAACTACCCCACCAGCGCGGCGGCGACGGGCGCCGCCAGCGCCCCCGCCATCCCGCCGACCGAGCCACACCGCCGCGAAGGCGACGCCCGCCGGCCAGAGCAGGGCGAGCGCAATGCCCAGCATCGTCGCGACGCCCTTGCCGCCGTGAAAGCGCAGCCACACCGGATACAGATGCCCCAGGAACGCCGCGATTCCCGCGATCGGCGCGAGCTCGGGCGAGGCCCAGCCGGCGATCAGCACCGCCACCGCGCCCTTGGCCATGTCCAGCAGCAGCGTGGCCAGCGCCAGCCCCTTGCGCCCGGTGCGCAGCACGTTGGTCGCGCCGATATTGCCCGAGCCGATCGTGCGCAGATCGCCCGCGCCGGCGAACCGCGTGACCAGCACGCCGAACGGGATCGATCCGATCAGATAGCCGCCCAGCAGCGCGAGCGACGCGCCGAGCCAGGTTTCAACCATCGATCAAGTCCCCCCGCACGGCGGCAGCATAGACGCTTGGGTCGGAGCCGCAACTAATGTCGATCAAGTGCCCGCCGCCTGCCGATTGCGCCTCCCCTCGCGCGTGCCTAAGTCCCGCCGCGTGAGCGATGCCCGGCCGATCCTGTTCTTCGATTCCGGGGTGGGCGGCCTTTCCGTGCTGGCGCCCACTCGTGCGCTCCTGCCGCACGCGCCGCTGGTCTATGCCGCCGACGATGCGGGCTTCCCCTACGGCACGCGCGGCGAGAGCGAGATCGCCGGCCGCGTGCCCGCGCTGCTGGGCCGCCTCGCCGAACGCTACCGCCCGCGGCTGATCGTGATCGCGTGCAACACCGCTTCCACGATCGCGCTCGCGGCGGTGCGCGGCGCGCTGGATTTGCCGGTGGTGGGGACCGTGCCCGCGATCAAGCCGGCGGCGCTCGCCTCGCATACTCGGGTGATCGGCGTGCTCGGCACCGAGGCGACCGTGCGCCAGCCTTATGTCGACCGGCTCTCCGCCGAGTTCGCCGCGGATTGCACGGTGCTGCGCCACGGCTCCGCCCGGCTGGTCGAGCTGGCGGAGGCGAAGCTGCGCGGCGAACCCGTCCCGCCCGCTGCCGTCCGCGCCGAACTGGCCGGGCTGCTCGACCGGCCGGGCGGCGACCGGCTCGACACGATCGCGCTGGCCTGCACGCACTTCCCGCTGCTGCAGGACGAACTTGCCGCGGCCGCGGGCAGGCCGCTCACCTTCGTCCACGGCGGCGACGGGATCGCGCGGCGCGTAGCCTATCTGACGCAGGGTCAGGCCTGGCCGGCCGCCCCCGCGCCCGGCACCGCGGTGTTCACCGGATCGGCCGACATCGCGCCCGGCCTGCGCGACGGGCTGGCGCGGTTCGGCCTCACCCGGATTGAAACGCTGTGACCCGCCAGTTGCGAGCCGTTCGCACTGGAGTCCTGGCGATCTCGCCTGTAAAAGCGCCGCCGTCTGCGGTGGAGAGGTCTTCCTTGGATTATCAGCGCGTTTTCGCCCAGGCGATCGACCGGCTGCATGCCGAAGGCCGCTACCGCGTGTTCATCGACATCCTGCGCAACAAGGGCGCCTTCCCCAACGCGCGCTGCTTCGCCGGGCATAACGGGCCGAAGCCGATCACGGTGTGGTGCTCCAACGACTATCTCGCGATGGGCCAGCACCCCAAGGTGATCGCGGCGATGGAGGAGGCGCTGCACGACGTGGGCGCGGGCTCCGGCGGCACGCGCAACATCGGCGGCAACACGCACTACCACATCCAGTTGGAGAACGAGCTGGCCGACCTGCACGGCAAGGAAGCCGCGCTGATCTTCACCAGCGGCTACGTCTCCAACGACGCGACGCTGTCGACGCTCGCCAAGCTGCTGCCGGGCTGCATCATCTTCTCCGACGAGCTGAACCACGCCTCGATGATCGCGGGCATCCGCAACTCGGGCTGCGAGAAGCGGGTGTTCCGCCACAACGATGTCGAGCATCTCGAACAGCTGCTGGCGGACGCCCCGCGCGAAGTGCCCAAGCTGATCGCGTTCGAGAGCGTCTATTCGATGGACGGCGACGTCGCGCCGATCCACGCGATCTGCGACCTGGCCGAGAAGTACGAGGCGCTGACCTATCTCGACGAGGTCCACGCCGTCGGCATGTACGGCGCGCGCGCCGGCGGCATCTCCGACCGCGACGGCGCGGCGCACCGGCTGAACATCATCGAGGGGACGCTGGGCAAGGCGTTCGGCGTGATGGGCGGCTATATCGCGGCCGACCGCAACGTGATCGACGTGATCCGCAGCTACGCGCCGGGCTTCATCTTCACCACTAGCCTTGCGCCGGTGCTGGTCGCCGGCGCGCTGGCCAGCGTGCGGCACCTGAAGGCATCCTCGGCCGAGCGCGACGGGCAGCAGGCGTCGGCGGCGCTGCTGAAGGCGCTGTTCGCCGATGCCGGGCTGCCGGTGATGCCGTCCACCACGCACATCGTGCCGCTGATGGTGGGCGATCCGGTGAAGGCCAAGCGGATCAGCGACATCCTGCTCGCCGAGTACGGCGTGTACGTCCAGCCGATCAACTATCCCACCGTCCCGCGCGGCACCGAGCGGCTGCGCTTCACCCCCGGCCCGGCGCACGACGAGGCGATGATGCGCGAGCTGACCGCCGCGCTGGTCGAAATCTGGGATCGCATGGAAATGCGGCTTGCCGCTTAACCGTTACGTCATTATTTTGTCTTGATACAGCATCGGCGGCCCCCGGCCGAAATCAAGCATCAAGGAGCCGAACGTCCTTCGGTAACCTTTACGGTTAGGCGTTGCGGTGATCCAACCCAATCTTTTCCTGGTCGGCGCGATGAAGGCCGCGACGACCTCGATCGCTAGCTATCTGGGCACCTCGCCCGACATCTTCACCCCTCCGATTAAAGAACCCAACCACTTTTGCGCCGAACTGCACGAGCGCAATATCGCCAGGCGCCATCCGACGACCGCGATGTTCGATCTGAAACGCTATCTGCGTAGCGATCCGCTGCCCGAACGCTTCTTCGCCTTCGTCGAGAATTACGACGATTATCTCAGCCTGTATCGCGGCTATGCCGGGCAGCGTTTTGCGATCGACAGCTCGACGACCTATCTCAACTCGCCAGTCGCCGCGGAGCGTATCGCCGAGAAAGCGCCGGACGCGCGGATCATCATCATGACCCGCGATTCCGCCCAGCGCGCCTGGGCGGAATATGTGATGAACCTCCGCATCGGCACGGCTGGCGGCGACTATCGCGCGGCCCTGGAGCGCGAGCGCGCGATCCTCTCCGACGGCGACCTGCCGCTGTTCGAACGCTACGCCTCCACCGGGCTGTACCCGGAGCATATCGCGCGCTTCCGCCGCGTGTTCGGGGAGGAGCGGGTGTTCGTCGCGGATCTGTCGGAACTCGGGCAGGGTTCGGACCGGTTCGCCGCGCGGCTTTGGTCGTTCCTCGGCCTGCCGGCGCAGGGCTCGGCGATCCCGCGCGACAACGAGCAGCTGGTGCCGCGATTCCGACGGACCAATACGCTGCTGCATCGCTACTCGATCAAGTCCACGGTCAGCCAGTGGCTGCCGGAAAGCGCGCGCAGACTGGTGCGTCGAACGATCTACTCGCGCGCGCCGCAGCCCATGCCGGACGACTTCGCGGCGATGTTCCCCGCCTATCTGGATTCCGCGCGGCGGATCTGGGCGGAAACCGGCCGGCAATGACCCCGCGCCTGCGTCAGCGGTCGCGGCAATAGCCCTCCTGCCCCGGGACCACGATCAGGCAGTCCTGCTTGTCGGCCAGCCATTTGAACCCCGTGTCGGCGCCCCGCCCGGGCCGGATCGTCACGTCGTGGCCGCCGCGAGCGAAGCGGATCGCGGCGCCATCGGCACGGCCCGAATAGACATCGCCGTCGCCGTCCAGGTCGGCCTTGATCGTCAGCCGGTAGCGCCCCGCCGCCGCGGGATCGCGGGCGATGTCGAGGAACAGCCCTTCCGGCCCCGTCCACCGGCCGATCCATCCGTCGGTGACGGGCGGCGTCGCCGGCTCGGCCGGTACCAGCGCGTTGGCGAAGATCGCGCCGGGCGGCGATCCCGCCTCATGCTCCGCCTTCCGCCCGCATGCCGCGAGCGCGAGCGCACCCGCGACGACGACAATCGTGTTGCAGCGCATCAAGCTCTCCCGTGCCGCCCTCAAGCCGGGGTAGCCTTATACCCCCCGAGCCACTAGATAGCCGCCAGCCCGATTCAACCGGACATTTTCCCGCCATGGCCCAGCGCATCGCGATCGCCTCCGATCATGCCGCTTTCGAGCTGAAGACGGCGCTCGCCGCCTGGATGATCGAGGCCGGCCACACGGTGATCGATCTGGGGCCGCACGACGCCGGCTCGGTCGACTATCCCGACTACGGCTACGCCCTCGCCGCGGCGCTCGCCGACGGCCGCGCCGAGCGTGGGGTGGCGCTGTGCGGCTCGGGCATCGGCATCGCCATCGCCGCCAACCGCAACCCCGCGTGCCGCTGCGCGCAGGTGTCGGAA
>CAXUMU010000131.1:0-7950 GCA_964252145.1 uncultured Sphingomonadaceae bacterium | reverse complement strand
TCCGCCCCGCAGGGCTCTCTTCAGAATTGGACCAGTTTTTCCAGGGCAGACCACGATCACTGACGCTTCTGCAGATCCACGGACCGTACGACCCTACCGACTAGCTCGGAGCCTGTCGAACACTCGCTTTGCCAACCTTGTGGCGACGCGTCTCGGCGCGGCGCTCTGTCGCTGCGGCATGATCCTTTGCGTGTCAGACGCCCCGGGTGACTTGACCGAGGTGGGTTCCAGCCGCAGCTTCGATCTATGCCCTGGAATGTTGATGATCTTCAGAAGCAGTTCAAGGCGCTGGAGCGCCGCAAGCACGGTGATGCTCAACGCTGCCGTGTCGAAATTCGCGCTGGCAAGGAGGACTACAAGCGCTTCTACGATGAAGAGACGGGGAGCGAAATGATGGCATCCATGCTCGGAACCGACGCGGCGCTGGAAGGGCGAGAGCGGCTGCTGCACCGCTTAGAGGAGCTCCGCGAAAGCATCCGGAGCGGCAGTGCGGACGCATCCGGCATTTACAGCGCCAAGATATATCGACGCGCGGCCACCCGCTTCCTAGATCGACTCAAGAAAATTGTCGCATCCTCAATGGACACGCCAGATGTTCGAAGCCTATGACGCGCCTGCATAGTCTGCCCGTTCTAGCGCTTACATTAGACCCGGCGGCAGCTCGTGAGGAGATCGCCAGCCGAGGATCGCACCGATGCCCGCGTTGAGCGACAACACCGCCAAAATGTTCATTCAAGCTTGCAGCGCGGACAATGTGGACGACTGGGCGACCCTGCGGGGCGAGCTATGGCCCGACGGCGACCTCGACGAGCACCGTCGCGGTCGCCGCCTTGTCGGACCCCGCGCGCTTCGCTGCCTTCTCGCACGTGATCGCCGCGGGCAGGTCCTCGGCTTCGCTGAAGCGTCGCTCCGTTACGATTACGTCAACGGCTGCGCAACTTCCCCCGTCACCTTTCTCGAAGGCCTTTTCGTCCGCACCCACGCCCAGCGCCAGGGCCTCGCGCGCGGTCTTGTGGCCGCGGTCGAGCACTGGGCGAGACAGAACGCCTGCAGCGAACTTGCCTCAGACACCCTGCTCGAGAACGACGATGCGCAAGCGGTTCATGGCAGGATCGGCTTCTCGGAAACCGAGCGCGTGGTCTATTTCGTCAAGCAGCTCGAGCCTTCGACCGCGCAGTAGATGGCGTACCTGAGCGCCTCTCGCGACGGGATTGACGGCTCGAACAGGCTGGCTCGTACCGGTTTGCCACGGTCAGCACGACGCCATCTGCTGGTGCCCGTCCGATCCCAGAATTTTGATGGCACCCTGCTGCCGTTCGGAGAGCGTCATGACGGTGCCATCGTCCACATCGCCGATGTCCCGCGCGGATTGGCGTGCGACTGCCGGTGCTCGGGGTGCGATGGTGTCCTGGTTGCGCGCAAGGGGAAGGTGAAGGAGCACCATTTCGCGCACCAGTCCGCGGCCCCATGCGCGCACGCATTCGAGAGCGCGCTTCACAAGCTGGCCAAGCAAATCCTCAACGAGAAACTGATGCTGCTCCTCCCCCGCGTGGCGGCAGCCAGGTCGGGCGAGGAAGTAATCGAGTGCGAGGAGCGAGAATTCTCCTTCGACCGCGCCGAGATCGAGGTTCCTTTCCCCGGATTTCAGCCCGACGTCGTGCTCTACAAGGGTGAGAGACGCCTTCTGGTCGAGGTATTGGTCACCCATGCCACCGACGAAACCAAGGAGGCGCGCATCGCGGCAAGCGGGCTGGCGGCGGTGGAGATCGACCTCTCTGGCATCTCGCGCGACGCCGACATCCCGGCCGTCGCGGACGCGCTCTGCCGGTCAGCGCCGCGTTGGTGGATCTATAATCAGCGCGAGCAGCTCGCCGCGGCCAAACTCGACGCGAGGCTTGCTGACGCTGCCCGCCGCGCCACCGAGGCAGCGGAGCGGGCGCGACAGCGCGAGGAGCGGCGGATAGCGTCGCTCGCCCAACGGATCGCTCACGCCCATGCTGGTCCGAAGGCGAAGCTCAGCGCCAACGCTTCGATGCGGAGGGTCAAGCAGGCGGGGCTGGCCGACGTTCTCGGCTCGCCAGTCCGGGGAGACGAGTGCTTCGCCGTTTCACCGCAAGAATGGCAATCAGCGCTCGTCGAGCAGGTTATTTTGACCGCGATCGACCAACCTCGCTGGGCGTCCAGTGGCTCCCACCCGAGCGACGTCTTCAAGAACGCGAAGATCGCCTCGATGCTCAAGCGCGGCATGCCGAGCTTCGTCGCCGCAGCGGATCGTGCAGCGCTGCTCGCGCTCAATCCCGACTTCCGGACACCTTATGAAGTCGTCGAAGCCTTCCTCGACCGGCTTGGGGCCGCGGGCCTGCTCGAATTGCGGCGTAAGCGCTGGCACCCCAGCGACGAGGCGTATCGGCGAGTCGGCCGCTCCCGCGAGGCCGAACAGGCGATCGCGACGCGACGGGAGCAGCTGGTCGCGACCGTGCAGCACATCGTCAACAGCGTGCGGCTCGAAGAGCGTCGCGGCTTCGTCCTCGCCGATTGGCTCGGAGCACGGCAACCGATGGTCGGCCTGGCGCCGTTGGACGCCGTCCGACATGATGACCAAGGTCGGCGCCTGCTGCGAGCCGCCACCGATTTGAAGCTCATGCTCCTCTCACGCGGGCCGCTCGTCACCGAAACGCTCGGTTTGCCGGTCGAGCCCGCGAGCGAACGCGAACGGCGGAAGCGCGAGCAGGAAGCCATCGCGGCTGTCGAGGCGCGGCGCGGCGCCGAGGCCGCCGCGGCTGAAGCGGAGCGGCTTGCAGCCCTCCAAGCTGCCGGCGATCGCACCGAACGTCTCAGGGGAGCGGCAAGCGCGGGGCTTGAAGCCGATGCGGCGGCATGGCTCGGCCGCCGTCGCGCGACCGGCGATTTGACCTACCTCCAGCTCGCATCGAGGGACGAGGCCGGCCTTGCCGAGGCATTACGGGCGCTACGGCCTGTCGTGGAAGAGCGGCGTCGCCTTGCCGAGGTGGCCCACCTGCGCGACCTACTCCGCGCGCAAGCGCGCGACGAGAGAAGTCGGCTATTTCTGAACAGCGCCAATCCTCGCTTCCTGAATCAGCGTCCGATTGACTTCTGCTGCGACGAACGAAGCTTCACCATCGTGATGAAGGAGCTCGCGATAGTTACGGGCGGCGCGCGGCGCTGACGCATTCCTAAGCGCCAATCGTCGCACCAGCCGCGCGCTGGTGCCGCTCTTGGCGGCGAGCTTGGCCCCGTAGCGCGTTACCGTTTTCGGATCGCGCCAACGGACGACCCAAAAAGCGACATCCAGGCTTTCCGCTCCGCTTCCTCAAACCGGCCGCTCATTCAGACTTCGGCTAGGATTCAGCCGTTTGCGGTTTGACGGCTTTTGGACGGGTGCGACCACAGGCTGCCATCGTCAAGCTACGCCATCCGGCCTTATGGGGCGATCTGGGGCTCGAGTTGCGCGATTTGGACGTGCAGCGTCTCCCCTGTCTGCTGAGCTTCGACAAGGACACGACGATCTCGAAAGCCCCTTGCTATATAACAGCCCGGGCTGGCGCCCGTCCATCCTAGATGCCAACTACGGCGTGATGAACAATCGCAGCCATCAATTCGCCGATGATTCCCCGAAGTTCAATCCATGGCGCGATGATGCGCTCGGGTTCGCCAAGTTCTCGATCAGCGCGACAGGACGAGGAACTGGTTGGAGTTAAGCGCCAGCATCTCGGACTGGGCCGCAGTGCGGTTCACCGCGGCGCCGTTGCCGTTCTGGGTGAAGGTGGGCAGCTGCAGCACATAATGCTCCACCGGGTTGGTGGGCGTCGCATTGGCCGAAATATCGTAGACCAGGATGCGCGTGTTGTTGCGGGTTTGCTGGTTTGATCCGTCGGTGTCCTGCACGGTCGCCGACTGAAGGATCGTGACCAGCTTGTTGCCGTCCGGCGTGACCGAGAGCGCCTCCAGCCCCTGATTGTTGCGGCGGCCGGTGGTCGGCGGGTTCGCGCCGTCGAAGTTCACCACACCGTTCACCTTGGGCAGCAGCGCGGCGACGGTCTGGATCGCCCCGATCTGCTTTCCGGCCGCATCGAAATGGTAGATGCCGGCGGCATATTCGTCGGAGACGTAGAAGCTGCCATCCGACGCGTACGTGATTGCTTCGGAATCTAGGCTTATGTGGCCCGCGCCCTCGCCGCTCGCCGGGCTGGGATAGAGGATGCCGCCGCGCGTGAGAACGTTCGATCCGCCATCCTTGCCAGTGAATGTCGAACCGGTCGCGTCGGTCAAGAAGAAGCCGCCGGTCGGGACGATGGCGAGCTGGTTTTGCGACGCGGTCGTCTGCGGCAGGGTCGCCGTGCCAGTATATGGCGTCAACGTCAGCACCGAGATATGGACCCGGTTGCGATAATTGGTGGTGCCCACGAACGGCCCGACATCGTTCCACCCACGATCCGGCAGCGTTCGCACCGATCCAGTGTAGGTGCCATCGGCGTTGCGGCGCCAGGAGCCGAGGTTCAGCGCCATGCCCGAAAAGGAACCGAGCGTCTCGCCGGCAAAGTCCCGCGTCGACGCTGCCAAACGGCCAACGCCCACCAACCCCTGGTTGGTGAAGGTGACCCCGCCCAACGTCACCGACTCAGCGCTGGCTGCATTGGTGAGGTGCGGCGTGGTGTAGATGGCCGGCTGAGCCGCGAGCGGCGTTGCGCCCAACGCGAGCGCGATAGGCGCCACGCCGATGGCGAGGCGCTTGATGGTGGATATGGTCATGCGATGCTCCCCCGGTGATGCGCCCCTTGACCATGGGCGTGTGACGCGCGGGTGATGCAACGGCGACAGTTCGGCGTCGTCACGGCGCCGTCGCGCAGCCCTCATCGATCCGTTATCAGCACCGCATAGTTCGGCGTTGCCACGTATTTGCCGCTCGTCGACCGGCAGAAGCGCATCACACGCCCATCGACCAACCAACCTCTCCGCGTCGGCGCGTCCACCGACTGGTTCGATCCGGCGCACGGGCTGCGCCGTCCGCGCGGCAGTTACACGCTGGCGACGTCCGCGCGGGATCGCGAACCGACTTAGCGCGCGGGGCAGGCGTTCACCACGGCCTCCAGGCAATGGCCGTCCAACTTCGGCGCCGCGATGCCGGCAAGCGCCGCGAGAGTGGGCGCGATGTCGACGGTTTCGGCCGGCGCGGGCTGATCGACTGCAGACACGCCTGGCCACCAGAACAGGATCGGGACGCGACGGTCATAATCCCAAGGCGATCCGTGGCCAGCGACGGTGTCGCCGGGCACGCGCGGCATGCCGACGCTGGCATATTGCGCCAGCGCGACGATGATGTCGCCGCTGCGGCCCGGATAATAGCTCTCGTGGAACCGCTGGGCCAGGCTCAGCCGGTCGGGCGGCGTCCCGGGGGCGGGCTCGGCCGCGGCGATTTCTTCGGCGGTGAACACCTGCGCGACCTGCTTCTGCGTCTTCAGCCACGCCACCGCCGTGTCGCGCAACTTGGTGCGGAACGCGGCATCGTCGCCCGGCACGTTGATGTTGAGCTGCTGCGGATCGTCGCCGACGATCGGCTCGTAGGCGATGTCCAGCGTCTGCTCGAGATAGGCGTTGAGCGCCTTGACCAGCCCGGCGCCATCGATCCGCTCCGCCGCCACGCCATGTTCTGCGGCGCGCTCGGCCGCGTCGATCGAGCCGTGATCGGCCGTTAGCGCCACGACATAGGGCACGTTCAGCGCATCGATCCTCGCCAGAAATGCGCCCAGCGCGGCGTCGAGCGACGCCATCTGAACGCACATCTCCGCGCCGCCGTTGCCGTAGCGGTGGCCGATATAGTCGGTCGCCGACAGGCTGATGGCGAGCAAATCGGTCTTCGGCCCGCGGCCCAGCTGGTCGGCGTCGAGCAGCTTGGCGGCGAAATCCAGCGTCATCGGATCGAATGTCGGCGATACGCGCAGCTGATCCTGGAAGTCGGTGCGCGCGAGGAAATCCTCGCCCGTCTCGACGCTGGTCGAGGCATCGGGCGGCACCTTGCCCGACACGTCGAGCTTGCCGAACCGGTGCGGCCTGGCCAGCGCCGCGCAGGTGAGCGGCGCCTCCGCCGGCCACAGCGGCGGCGGCGCCTTGCGCCACGCCGCGAACGTCGCCGCGTTGAACCCGCGCGCGGGCGCCAGCACCTTCGGCGTCGCCGGCCCGGCGAAGCTGGAGGTGCGGAAGCCCTGCCCGTCGGCCCACCAATAGACCGCATCGGCATGGTGGCCGCCCAGCATGATCGCTGCGCGATCCTTGCCCGACACCGAGACGACCCGCGCGCCCGGCTCGGCCTTCTTCAGCCAGTCTCCGAACGTATCGACGCGCAGGTTCTGCGGCCCGCGCGCTTCCGGATCGGCGGTGCCGGCGACGGAGACGCAGTAGATGCCCGATCCGGTTTTCACGTCGAACCAGTTGTTCGCGACGATGCCGGTGGAGGCAGGGTGCATGCCGGTCAGGATCGTGGAATGACCCGGGCAGGTCTCGGTCGCGGCGTGACTCTGGTAGCCAACCGGGAAGACGATCCCGTGCGACAGCTGCCCCAGGCCGCCGGCGAAGCGCGAACGGTAGCGGCCGTACAGCTCGGCCGAGAACTGATCGACCGAGATAACCACCACCAGCTTCGGCTTGGCCGGCGGCGCCGCCGCCGATGCGCGCCCGGGGGCGAGCAACAGGCCGGTCGCAACGATGGCGGATCTCCAGAACGACATCGCGTAGCTCCTGCTGCAGAGTGCCTAAACGGCTTCGTCATCGAGCGAGTAGCCGACTGAGCGTACGGTGCGGATCAAATCCGGGCCGCCCCCGCCGTTCAACGCCCGACGCAGCCGCAGGATGTGCGCGTCGACCGTCCGCAGATCGACATGCGCCTGTTCCTCCCACACCGCGTCGCGCAGCTGCTCGCGGGCGAACACCTGCCGGGGATGAAGGAGGAAATGATAGAGCAGCCGGAACTCGGTAGGACCGAGATGCACAACGCTGCCGGCGCGGCGCACGCGGTATTCGCGCACGTCCATCGTCAGATCCGAAAAGGTGATCGGCGTGGTGAACTCGTGGAACGGGATCGGACGCATGGGTTGCCTGACGCTTAGCCGAAGCGTCCGGTCACATAATCGCGCGTCCGCGCCGAACGCGGCCCCTGGAACAGCGTGTCGGTCGGGCCGAATTCGATCATCCGGCCCAGGAACATGAAGCCGGTATGATCGGAGATGCGCGTCGCCTGCTGCAGGTTGTGGGTGACGATCACGATCGTGAAGTCGCGCTTCAGCTCGGCCAGCGTCTGCTCCAGCTTGGCGGTCGAGATCGGGTCGAGCGCGGAGGCCGGCTCGTCCAGCAGCAGCACCTCCGGCTCGACGGCGATGCCGCGCGCGACGCACAGCCGCTGCTGCTGCCCGCCGGACAGGCCGAGGCCCGAGGTCTGCAGCTTGTCCTTCACCTCATCCCACAGCGCCGCGCGGGTGAGCGCGCGCTCGACGATCACGTCCATCTCGGCCTTGGAATGGCGGTGGTAGAGACGCACGCCGAACGCGACATTGTCGTAGATCGACATCGGGAAGGGCGTCGGCTTCTGGAACACCATGCCGACGCGGGCGCGTAGCCGGGCGAGATCGGTGCCGGAGCGCATCGTGTTTTCTTCCTCGGCGGGCTCGCGCCCCTGGCCGGTCTCCACCACCAGCGAGACCTTCTCGCGCAGCTTGGCCAGGCTCTTGCGGTCGTTGAGTACCTCCTCGCCGTCCAAGACGATCCGCCCCTCGGCGCGCTGGCCGGGATAGAGCTCGTAGATTCGGTTCAGCGCGCGCAGCAGCGTTGACTTGCCGCAGCCGGACGGTCCGATCAGCGCGGTGATCTTGTTGCGTTCGACGGGTAGGTCGACCTGGAACAGCGTCTGGTTCTTGCCGTAGTAGAAATCGAGCTTGCGCG
>CAXUMU010000130.1:0-8025 GCA_964252145.1 uncultured Sphingomonadaceae bacterium | reverse complement strand
GGCGATCCCCGCCACGCTCGTCGCGGCGGACGGGGTCAGGTCGATCGTCGCGATGGCGCTCATGGCGACGAGATAGGCATGAAAAAGGCCGCCGGCAATGCCGACGGCCTTAGGCATCCTCTCCCGCTATTCGGGATGATCTCAGTTGTCGGGGCCGCCCACCGCGATCGGGGTGCCGTCGCTGCCGCGCCGCACCTGCACGATATAGTCGGAGGTCTGGAGGAACGGGATCGGGTTCACCGCGTGCCCGTCGATCCGCACCTCATAGTGAAGGTGCGTGCCGGTCGAGCGGCCGGTCGAGCCCATCCGCGCGATCAGGTCGCCACGGCGAACCTGCTGGCCGGGATGGACGAGGATCGCGGAAAGGTGGCCGTAGCGCGTCTCGATGCCCTTGCCATGCTCCAGCTCCACGAGATTGCCGTAGCCGCCGGTCCAGCCGGCGCGGCCGACATAGCCGTCGGCGGTGGCGTAGATCGGGGTGCCGTAGGTGCCGGGCATGTCGACCCCGGCGTGCATCGCGGCGCCGCCGTGGAACGGATCGGAGCGGACGCCGAAGCCGCTGCTGAGGTTTACCTGGCTGATCGGACGCTGCGATGGGACGGCCACCGTATCCTGCGACTGGAACCGATCGAGCCGCTTCCACGAGAGGAACAGCGCGCGGTACTGCGGATCGGCCTTGGCGATCGGGCTGTTCTTCCCATCGATCGCATCATAGGCGCCGCCGGCGCCGTCGTCGGCGGCGAGCGCGGGCACGGCGTGGGTTGCCGCGAGCGCCAGCGCCGTCGCTGCGAGCGCGCGTCGGAAAGCGCCGTTGGGGCAGAACGGTCGAACGACAGACGCGTTATCGATCCAGGTAGAAATGTTCCGGCTCCTCGACTGACCGTATCGCCGACCTGCCAGGCCCCCGCCTGCGCAGCTCTCTATGTCGATGGCGATTGCCCCTCCCCGCCGACGTGACGCTTGTGATCACGACATCGCCGCGCGGCAAGCTGAAGGCGCGAAGCTTTCGTCAGACCGGCTGACTCGCGCGGCGAGTCGTTAAACGGCAGCTTAACCTCGCCGCGAAAACGACGCCGGATCAGGCGTTTCCCACATTCCGATTAGTGCGACTCGCTGCACCGCACAAGCGCCGGTGGCGGCAGCGCGCCCGATCTATTGCAGGTGACGGACTACCGGCGCCTCGCGTATGCCGGTGCCGTCATTCAGTCGCGAGGGTCGCATGACGGTCGTTGCAGCCTATCTCTACCGGCACGGCAAGCGGGTCCGCGAAGTGACGATCGACGAGAAGGTCGATTGCCCGGCGGACAAGTCCGAGTTCGTCTGGATCGGCATCTGCGACCCCAGCGCCGAGGAGATGCGCACGCTCCAGCATCACTATGATCTCCACCCGCTCGCCGTGGAGGATGCGGTCAATGCCGATCAGCTGCCGAAGGTGGACGTGTACGGCGACCAGCTGTTCGTCGTCGCGCGGACGGCGACGCTGCACGACGACGCGATCGAATATGGCGAGACGTCGATCTTCGTCGGGCACAGCCACATCATCAGCGTCCGCCACGGATCGGTGCGCTCACACAAGGCGCTGCGCCAGCAGCTGGAAGCAGCGCCGACGCTGCTGGTCCACGGCGTCGATTACGTGCTCCACGCCATCCTCGATTTCATCGTCGACGGCTATCTGCCGATCGTGCAGACGATCGAGGACGACGTGCTGGAGATGGAACAGCGCACGGTCGACAATTTCCTCGGCCGCGACGAGATCGTCCGCATCTTCACGCTGCGCCGCGAGCTGATCCGCTTCCAGCGCGTGCTGGGGCCGATGAGCGAGGTGGCCGGCCGGATCGTCCGGCTCGACCTGCCGTGCATCGATGTCGAGGCGAAGCCCTATTTCAGCGACGTGCTGGATCATGTGCGGCGCGTGCAGACGATGGTCGACGGCCTGCGCGACGTGCTGACTTCGGTGTTCGAATTCAGCAACCTGCTGGAGCAGCAGCGTACCGGCACGATCACCCGCCAGCTCGCCGCCTGGGCCGCGATCCTGGCGGTGCCGACAGCGATCGCCGGCATCTACGGCATGAACTTCGAGCATATGCCCGAGCTGAAGACCCAGTACGGCTATTTCGTCGTGCTGGGGGTGATCGCGGTGGTCTGCGCCGCGCTCTACATCCGGTTCAAGCGCGTGCGCTGGCTGTAGCGCTCAGTCGCCGATCGGGCGGGCATCCGCGGTCGGATTGCCCAGATCGTCGGTCGGCGCCATCTGCTGGTCGAACGCGGAGAAATAGGCCGCCCATTCCGGCTCGCCCAGATCGACCAGCAGCGCGCCGTCCTGCCAGATGTCATTATGGTCGTTATGGTCGTTGCCGGGCTTGTGCACGTAGCTGCCGGTCGATCCCTGGTTCATGTGCGTATCGTGGATGCCGAGATCGCCGCCGGTATAGAAACGCCCGAACAGATAGATGTCACGCCCCTCGCCCTGCGCCCTGGTCAGCAGCCGGACCAGCGATGCCGCCGGCTCGACATCGGCCGACCCGTCCATGATCCCGCTGTCGCGCCACCCGCCTGTGCCGTCGAGCACATCGCTCCGTTGGAAATCCAGCGCGGGCAGCGCATGCTGGTCGGTCAGGTCCGCCTTGCCGGGCGCCGCGGCGGCGAGCGTTTCGACGATCGGGTGCCGGTAGTCGAACACCAGCTTGTATTTGAGCAGATCGTCGCTGTCGCTGGTGCCGACGTTGATCGCCACGTCCCACGCATCGCCCGCCACGTCGAGCGCGCAGTGCAGATGGTATTGCGTCTCGTGGGCATGCTTGCCGTGGCCGCGGCTGCCCTTGAGCGTGGGTGCCGAGCTAACCTTCGCCTTCACATAGCCATAGCCCAGCGTCATAGTCCGACGGTCCTTTGTTCAGCGGATGGGATCCGGCGCGTCGCCGGCAAGCAACATCTGGGGCATCTGGCTGAAGCGCCACGCACCGGCGGGATCGGCGCGATCGAGCAGCCAGATCATGTCGAAGCGATCGTCGGGCCAAGTGGCCGGGCAATCGAGCCCGGCGCCCGCGATCAGGCGTACGAGCCGCACGAGATGCTCGTGATGCCAGCAGACCAGCGCGGAGCCGCCCGCCCGCGTCAGCGCCGCCGCAAGACCGGCCTCGTCGCCTTCGGCATAAGTGAGGTCGGTCGTCAGTCCCAGCAGCGCCGCGAGTAGGGCGACGGTGTGCTGCGGGCGCAGGCTGGGGCTCGCCGGCGTCGCGGCCGAGGCGAAGATCGCGGTCGGCGTCGCGAGCGGATCGCCGGTCGGGCGCGCGGCGAGCGGCGCGAACAGCCGTGCCAGCGCGCCGGCGCGCTGCCAGCCGCGTACGCTCAGCTCGTGCGGATCGGGGTCGCCCGCCGCCGTCACGCCCCGAACCGTTCCGTCGGGCGACGGCTTCTCGGCGTGGCGGATGATCAGGATCCTGCGCCCTGGTGGCATCGCGGCTCAGCTCATCCAGAATTGCAGCTCGGCGTGGCGCGAGCCGCCGGGCTGCCAATCGGTGATCGGCTTGTAGATGTCGTCCGGCTTGCCCCCCGCCTCGAGGAAGGCGCGCCACGAATAGCTGTCATACACGCCGTTGATATGGACGGCATAGGCCTGCGCCAGCTTCTGGTTGCCGCGGATGATCACCAGATTCTCGTCATTCTTCTGCGACGCGCTGACCGAAAAATTGTGCGAGCCGGTCACCACCACACAATTGGGGCTGAACGGATCGATGACGATCACCTTGGAGTGGACGATCGCGATCAGGCCGGCGCCCATGAACTCCTGCACCGGAAACTCGGCCTCGGCCCAGCTCGGCCTGTTCTTCTGCGGCACCCCGCCCGGGACCAGCACGTCGCGGTGGAAGGTGGCGGGATCCTCGCCCGACTTGATCACCTCGCTCCCCACCCGGACGATCGATCCGCCGGTGGCATGAACGCTCGACACAATGCCGCGCACGTAGAGTTGCGCGTTCCTGGCCTGATCGAGCACCGCTTCCAGCAACGGCGAATTGCCCGGCATGAACATGAGCGTCAGCACGCCCTGCTGCGCACCGTCGATCAGCGCCTTGACCGCGTCCATCTCCGGACCGTCGGTGGTCGCCGCGAAGTAGAGCGAGATATCCTCATCCTCGGTGGGCTGGCTGTTGCCCTGCTTGAGCGCGGCGGTCATGTCGTCGCCGGCGGCGACCAGCGCGTTCCATTGCGCCAGGAAGCGCTCCGCGATCACAGGCCGTTGCAGGATCAGCACGTTGTTGAGCTGGGTGCACAGCCCCGTCACCGTCCAGTTCGTGCTGCCCGTCGCCACCCGCTGGGGTTGCCCGTCGGCGCTCACCTCGACCACAAACTTGTTGTGCACGCTGGGCGAGCTGCGGCCATGGTGGCTGAGATCGCGGTGCTTCACGTCTAGCCCGGCATCGACGAGTGTGGTCGCGACCCAATCCTGCGTCGCGCTGCCATTGCCGATAAGGACATGGCCGCGGTCGCCGAACGGGACCAGGCCCTGCACCAGTTCCTTGTCGTTGATCTCGTAGATCGCCGCATGGATCGAACTGCCGCGCCGGTCGGCATCGGCAAGGAAGTCAAGCAACTGGTGGCGCGCGTCGCCCGACAGGTAACGCCGGGCGGCGAAGCCCGGATCGGCGAGCTGCTTGACGAAGGCACGCAGCGAATTCTCCGAGACGTCGCCCTTTACGAACCGGCTGACGACCTGCGACATCAACGTGCCGCGGTTGAAATAGGCCTCCAGCCCGCCGCCCATGTCGCCGGAGACGAGCGTCGGTTCGGTCCATTGCGACACGCTGTCGGAATCGGCGACGAAGCCGCCCTTGCCATCGTCGTTCATCGCGGTCACGCGGTAGCACAGCTGGTCGGTCGCGGTGACGCCGTGATCAGTCCAGATGCACCGGCGGATCGGCGAGAGCGCCGAGGATATACCGCCCGGCGCGACCGCACCCTGCCCGGGTTTGGGCGGAATGCGGTTGTTGATCACCGTGACGGCGCCGCTTTTCTGGTCCTTGCGCTCAAGCTGGAACCCCACCAGCGCGGCGGGCCAGCTGTCGGGCTCCCACGCGATGAGGACGTCGTCGGCGTTGGCGAACGCCTTGATGCGAACAGCCATAACGGTCTCCCCAACGGGACTCGCGGCGAATATTCCAAAGTGAACGGCGATCTCCAGTCCCGCTCAAGATAAACTTGCGTAATGATCGAAAATGACGGCAAATCGCCAGCATGAGCGGCGCAGTCGCGGCGGCGCGCGCGTCAGCACATCTTCTTGAGCAGTTCGTCCACGCTGCAGCTCGCGAAGCTCGCGAAATTGTCGGCGACGCCGAACGGCAGCAACAGCGTGCGATCATGGACGATCGCGCCGCAGCCGTAGACGACGTTCGGGACGTAGCCGCTGCGCTCGCTGGGGCTGGGCCGCAGGATCGGCTCGGGCGTGCGCGCCAGCAGCTTGCTCGGATCGGCCTTGTCCAGCAGGCACGCGCCCATGCAATAATTGCGCATCAGGCCCACGCCGTGGGTGATGACCAGCCAACCCTCGTCCAGCTGGATCGGCGAGCCGCAATTGCCCATCTGGACGAACTCCCACGGGTAGCGCGGGCCGATCAGCTTGGCGCCGCCGTTCCAGGTGGTGATGTCGTCCGATGCGATCAGCCACAGATTCTCGTTGTCCTGCCGCCCGATCATGGCGAAACGCCCGTCGATCCGGCGCGGGAACAGCGCCATGCCCTTGCTGGCCGGAACGGAGCCCTTGAGCGCCGTCATCTCGAACGTGTTGATGCCGGTGCCGCGGAACAGCTCGCACCGCGCGTTGCGGCCGTCGAAGGCGGTGTAGGTGCCGAGGAAGCTGGGCGTTCCGTCCTCCTCGGTGAAGCGCACCATGCGCAGGTCCTCGATCCCCTGCCGCTGGGAGGCGGTGACCGGGAACAGCACGCTCTCCGACGGATCCTCGCTCCCCTCGCAGATGACCCGCGTCGTACCCGCGCCGCCGCTCTCGTCCGGCCCTTCGATGCGGGGCGAGGTCACCCACGGGCTGGGATCGTCGACCACGAAGCCGCCGCGCGCGCCCCAGCTGCCGGTGCGGAAGGTGACGGACGAGACGTGCCCCTCGCCGATGCCGCGCAGCGAGAGGATGAAGTTGAAGCCGTCGGCCGGCGCGCCGTCCTGGTTCATCCGCATCACGATGCTGGGATTGAACAAGGCGGCCGCCTCGAACGAATATTCCGCGCTGAGATAGGCACCGATCAGCAGCTGCTGCTCATGCTCCGCCGTCACCGTGTCGGACAGGCAGTCGCACACTTCCGCGAACCGGCGCAGCAGGATCGTCTCGACGTTGCGGTGTCGCTCGGAAAGCGAGGCGACGGCCGACTCGCACTCGGCATGCCGGGTCGCCTCGTCCAGCGACAGCACGCGTTCGATCACCTTGCGCATCCGCGGGTGCGCCGCATCGCGGAACGGTTCGGGATATTCGACGCTGAACGGCTTGATCACCGTGCGCGAAGGGTCCGGCCGCAGGTGCAGGCCGGAGAAGATCATCAGGTCGTCGCTCATGAAGGCCGGGGCTCCGGTTGGGGGGATGCGGCCACCGTGCCAGCTCCCCGCGCCCGCGTCACCCGCCGCGCGCCGGTTCGCCCGCGTCGATCAGCGCGGCGGCCTCGGCATCGCTGAACACGCGGCTGCGGATGATGAAGCGCAGGCCCTCCGGCCCCTCCAGCGAAAAGCCCGCGCCGCGGCCGGGAACGACGTCGATCGTCACCTGCGTGTGGCGCCAATAGTCGAACTGCGCCGCCCCGATCCACACCGGCACCCCGTCCGCGACATGGCCCAGCAGCACGTCCTGCGCGCCGACGCGGAACTCGCCGGCGGGGAAGCACATCGGCGCGGAACCGTCGCAGCAGCCGCCCGACTGGTGGAACATCAGCGGGCCGTGGACGGCCGCGAGCCGCGCGATCAGCGCGTCCGCGGCCGGCGTGGCCAGGATGCGGGGCGGCGGTCCGGTCAGAAGAAGCCCATCGCGTTCGGATTGTAGCTGACCAGCAGGTTCTTGGTCTGCTGATAGTGATCCAGCATGATCCGGTGGTTCTCGCGCCCGATGCCGGATTGCTTGTAGCCGCCGAACGCCGCGTGCGCCGGGTAGAGGTGATAGCAGTTGGTCCACACCCGGCCGGCCTGGATGCCGCGGCCCATGCGGTAGGCGCGCGTGCCGTCGCGCGTCCACACGCCCGCGCCCAGGCCGTAGAGCGTGTCGTTGGCGATGGCGAGCGCGTCGGCATCGTCCTTGAACGGCGTGACCGCGACGACCGGCCCGAAGATCTCCTCCTGGAACACGCGCATCCGGTTGGTGCCGCTGATGATCGTCGGCTCGACATAATAGCCGCCGCCCAGCTCGTCGCTCTGCTCGGCGCGCTTGCCGCCGGTCAGGACCTTGGCGCCCTCGGCGGCGCCGATGTCGAAATAGGACAGGATCTTCTCGAGCTGGTCGTTCGATGCCTGCGCGCCGATCATCGTGCCCATGTCGAGCGGGCTGCCCATCCTGATCGACTTCACCCGCGCCACCGCCTTTTCCAGGAAGCGGTCGTAGATGCTCTCGTGCACCAGCGCGCGGCTGGGGCAGGTGCACACCTCGCCCTGGTTCAACGCGAACATCGTGAAGCCTTCCAGCGCCTTGTCGAGGAACGCGTCGTCCTGGTCCATCACGTCGGCGAAGAAGATATTGGGCGATTTGCCGCCCAGCTCCAGCGTCACCGGGATCAGGTTCTCGGTGGCATATTGCATGATCAGCCGGCCGGTGGTCATCTCGCCGGTGAAGGCGATCTTGGCGATGCGCTTGTTCTGCGCCAGCGGCTTGCCCGCCTCCACGCCGAAGCCGTTGACGACGTTCAGCACGCCCGGCGGCAGCAGGTCGCCGATCACGTCCATCAGCACCATGATCGACATCGGCGTCTGCTCGGCCGGCTTCAGCACGATGCAGTTGCCGGCGGCGAGCGCGGGGGCGAGCTTCCACACCGCCATCAGGATCGG
>CAXUMU010000129.1:2084-8039 GCA_964252145.1 uncultured Sphingomonadaceae bacterium | reverse complement strand
AGCTACCTGCCCAACTACCGCGAATTCTACGAAAAGCGCTGGTTCGCCAGCGGCGCCGGGCTCGCCGGGCTGACGATCGATCTCGCTGGGCAAGGCGTGCCGTTCGGCCCCGACCTGATCTTCGCCGCGAGCGACCTGGCCGACTTCACCTTCCACATCGAGATCTGCGAGGATTATTGGGCGCCCGCCCCGCCCTCCACGACGGGGGCGCTCGCCGGCGCCAAGATCCTGTGCAACCTCTCCGCCTCCAACATCGTCGTCGGCAAGGCCGCCGAGCGCGAGCTGCTGGGGGCGTCGCAATCGCTGCGCGCGGTCGCGGCCTATGCCTATTCCGCCGCCGGATCGGGCGAGAGCACGACCGATCTGGCCTGGGACGGCCAGGGCATGATCCACGAACTGGGGGTGGAGCTGGCCCGTTCCGAGCGGTTCCGCGACGATCCGCAGCTGGCCGTCGCCGACGTGGATGTCGGCCGCATCCGGCTGGAGCGGCTGCGCACGCCCACCTTCAACGACGCCGCGGCCGCGGCCGGCCATCCCGAGACGCGGTTCCGCCGCATCGCCTTCGACCACCAGCCGCACGGCCGCGACGTGGGCCTGGTGCGCACCGTCCGCCGCTTCCCCTATGTGCCGAACCGGCCCGAGCTGCTGGACCAGGATTGCTACGAGGCGTTCAACGTCCAGGTCCACGGCCTGGCCAAGCGGTTCCGCTCGACCGGCGGCGAGCATCTCGTGATCGGCGTGTCGGGCGGGCTCGATTCGACGCATGCGCTGATCGTCGCGGCCAAGATGTGCGATCGGCTGGGCCTGCCGCGGGAACGCATCCTGGGCTTCACCATGCCCGGCTTCGCCACCGGCGACGAGACGAAGGGTAATGCCTGGGCGCTGATGCGGTCGCTGGGCATCACCGCGCAGGAGATCGACATCCGCCCCGCCGCGCGCCAGCTGCTCGGCGACATAGGCCATCCGTTCGCGGCGGGCGAGCCGGTGTACGACATCACGTTCGAAAACGTGCAGGCGGGCCTGCGCACCGACTATCTGTTCCGCCTGGCCAACCAGCGGCGCGGCTTCGTGATCGGCACCGGCGATCTGTCCGAACTGGCGCTCGGCTGGTGCACCTACGGCGTCGGCGACCAGATGAGCCATTACGGCGTCAATTCCGGCGTGCCGAAGACGCTGATCCAGTACCTCATCCGCTGGACGGTGAAGACCGGCCAGTTCGATGCCGAAACCGGCCGCGTCCTCACCGCGATCCTGGGCACCGAGATCTCGCCCGAGCTGGTGCCGGCGGACGCGAGCGGCGCGATCCAGAGCACGGAAGCCAAGATCGGCCCGTACGAGCTGCACGATTTCTTCCTGTTCTACACGCTGCGCCACGGCCTGGCACCGTCGAAGGTCGCGTTCCTGGCGTGGCATGCGTGGCACGACGCGGCGGCCGGCAGCTGGCCGATCGGCTTTCCCGAGGAAGCGAAGCGCGCCTACGATCTGACCACGATCAAGCGCTGGCTGGAGGCGTTCCTGACGCGCTTCTTCCAGACCAGCCAGTTCAAGCGATCGGCCATGCCCAACGGACCGAAAGTATCCGCGGGCGGCAGCCTGAGCCCGCGCGGCGACTGGCGCGCACCGTCCGACTCCGTCGCAGCGGCGTGGCTGGCGGAACTGGCGCGCAACGTGCCGGGCTGAGGCCCACCCAAGCGGCTCGAAACGCTGGACAATCCGCTGCCGGCCGCGGCATGCAACAACGCTGCCGCCATATTGGCGGTAATAGATAGAGCTGCCGCGGGGTGTGGATTCAGCCTGGCCTACATTCGTTGCGACGCAACAAATCAGCCAAAGTTGCTGGCGGCGATGCCAAACACGCCATTAACAATATTGCCGCTTATCATGTGGTATACTTTACATGACTGTATTGGAAGGAACCGGTGATGGCAACAGAAGTTCTGTTTTCGTTGGATCTAAGGAGAACTCCAATGAACAGCTTTTCCCGTATCACGATTACTGTGTTTGCCGGCCTGGGCATCGGCGCCGCCGCGCAGGCGCAGACGGCGAGCAATCTGCTGGGCACCCCGCTGGTCGCCAGCGGCAACCTGATCAACGGCGCGGCGTCGGCGCATGCGGGCATCGCGCCCACGGTCAACCAGGTATCCCCCAGTGCCGAGGGCGTCACCGATGGCGTGACCAACGCGATCGCCGCGGCGGGCGCCGGCGTGAGCGGCAGCGGGTCGCAGGTGCAGGCGAACGGCCTGCTGGTCGGCCGCCGCTCGAACGGCCAGCCGCTGGTGAGCGCCGGCGCGAACAACCCGGCCAACCAGGGCACGCTGGTCGCCGCTGCCAACGGACGCCGTCCGTAACCGCGATCGGCGCCGAGCCGCGAACGGCCCGCCGGCACAGCCCGGCGGGCCGTTTGCGCAAGCCGGCCGCTGCGAAGCGCGATCCGTGATACGGATCGGCCATGCGGATTCTCGTCACCGGCGGCGCGGGCTTCATCGGCTCCGCCCTCATCAGGTCGCTGATCGCGGAATCCGACCATGAAGTCCTGAACCTCGACAGCTTGACCTATGCCGGCAGCCTGGCCTCGCTGCGCGCGGTGGAGGGCAGTGCGCGCTACCGGTTTCTGCACGCGGACATATGCGACGCGGCCGCCGTCGCCGGAGCGCTGGCCGACTTCCGTCCGTCCGTGATCGTCCACCTCGCCGCGGAAAGCCACGTCGATCGTTCGATCGACGCGCCGACCGCGTTCGTGCAGACGAACATCGTCGGCACCTTCACGATGCTCCAGGCAGCGCGCGACCACGTGCGCAGCCTGCCGCCGGCCGAGCGCGAGACGTTCCGCTTCCATCACGTCTCCACCGACGAGGTGTTCGGCTCGCTCGGCGAGACCGGTCGGTTCACCGAACGGACCCGCTACGATCCGCGCTCGCCTTACTCCGCCAGCAAGGCGAGCGCCGATCATCTCGTCCGCGCCTGGGGCCACAGCTTCGGTCTGCCGGTGCTGATCACCAATTGCTCGAACAATTACGGTCCGTGGCAATTCCCGGAAAAGCTGATCCCGCTCGTCATCCGGCGGGCAATCGGCGGGGGCGATCTGCCCGTATATGGCGACGGCGGCAACGTCCGCGACTGGCTATATGTGGACGATCATGCGCGTGCGCTGCGCCGCGTATTCGAGGCGGGGGTTCGGGGCGAGACCTACAATATCGGCGGCGACGCGGAGCGCCGCACCGTCGACGTCGTTACCGCCGTCTGCGCCGTGCTCGATACCCTCCGGCCGCGGGCGGACGGCCGTCCCTATGCCGAGCGGATCGTGTTCGTACCCGATCGGCCGGGACACGACCAGCGCTACGCCATCGACGCGTCCCGGATCCGGGAGCAGCTGGGCTGGCGCCCGCGTACGACGTTCGAAGAGGGAATTGCCGCGACGGTCCGCTGGTTCATGGATCAGCCGGAGTGGCGCAGTGACTATGCAGCCGAACGCCTGGGGTTGCCCGTGCAGCCGGACCGTACGTGACAGCGAACACGCGGCGGATCCATCCGGCCGCAAAACTTGACTTACCACAGATTTACTACCGCAACCACCGATTTCCGATGTATCAACCACCGTGTGACTACGTGCCTTTACTCAAACGAATAATATATCCATTTTGGTTGAAACCGGCGAACGGCTATTCGCTCAGTTACGTTTGATTAAGTTTAGCGGATCATCTTCGGGTTTCCAGTCGTCGAGCGCGACTTCGATAACTGTTGCCTTGCGTCAACCAGGAGGAAGCCCAATGTCCGTCACGTTCTCGAATACAACGTTCGGTGGTGGCCAATCGGAGTTGGGTGTATTCGCACTTAACTCGTTTACCGGCACCGGGGCGATCGGCGGTGTAGCCCCGGTCACGATCAACGGCACCATCGACAATCCAGGCTCCACGGTGACGATCAACCTGAACGCCGCCGGCCTCACCGCGGTGGGCGCGAACGGCAGCTATCTGGGATTCTCGCCGGCGGACGCGAACGGCAATTATATCTATTATTTCGCGGTGAGCGGCGGCGGCCTCGTCACGCCGGTCACGGTGGGCGTCACCACGGCGGCGGCGGTCCCGCTCGCGGGCGTGCTGACCCCGGTCGACACGACCAACGTCACCGCGCCGGTATGCTTCGTCACGGGCACGCGCATCCTCACCGCGCGGGGCGAAGTCGCGGTCGAAGATCTCGTCGTGGGCGACATGGCGGTGACCGCCGCGGGCAGGCATCGCCCGATCGTCTGGCTGGGGCACCGCGACATGATGTTCGCCGATGGGCGCAGCGCGCGCCACGCGATGCCCATCCGCATCCGCGCCGATGCCGTCGCCCCCGGCATCCCCGCGCGCGACCTGCTGGTTTCGCCCGGGCACCGGCTGTTCCTCGACGGCGTGCTGGTGCCGGCGAACGGGCTGATCAACGGCATCTCGATCGTGCGCGAGGAGACGAACCGCGTCACCTACTGGCACGTGGAGCTCGAAAGCCACGACCTGCTGGTGGCCGAGGGCATGGCGAGCGAAAGCTATATCGAGGCGGCGAACCGCGCGACGTTCGACAATGGCGAGGTGGTGTTCGGCGACCGCCCGGTCACCTCGCTCGCTCTGTCGAAGCCGGCGTGCGCGCCTTCGGTCGATTCGGGCGCGCAGTTCGAGGCGATCCGCGACCGGCTGCTCGACCGGGCGCGGGAAATGCGGCGCGAACAGGCCCGCGCGCTTGGCGCGCGCGAGATCCGCGACCCGAGCATCCAGCTGCTGGCGGACGGCGTCGCGCTCACCCCGCTCGGCGTCTCCGACCAGCGGTTCGACTATGCGGTGCCCGAAGGCACGTCGCATATCGTGATCGCCTCGCGCTCGGCAGTGCCCCGGGACACCCAGCCGGGCGTACGCGACGGGCGCCTGATGGGTGTGTGCGTCAGCGGGCTTGCGCTGGACGGCGCGCCGGTCGCGATGGGCGACGTCCGCCTGGTGGTCGGCTGGCACGAGCCGGAGGCCGAGGAGAGCTTCCGCTGGACCAACGGCGCGGCCGAACTGCCGATCTCGGGCCGGGTGAGCTTCCGCGCGACGCCGCTCGTCACCTACGGCCTGTCGGACGCGTCCGGCGGACCGGTTTCCGTCCGGACGCTGCGCCTCGCTGCCTGACGCCCGATCGGAGATTGAGGCGAGCGCTTGCCGGCTCCGCCACGATGCGGGGCCGGCAGGTCGTTGGGGGCGGCACCCGCCGACACCCCGGCGAGCGACTTGTGGCACGAGGGCAACAGTTGCCCGCATTTCCCGGTTTTCACGCAACCACCCGGCCATCCGGCGGTTCGGCTGGCGCGGGATCGTGGAGAGCGCGGACCTTTCGTTCGCGCGCTCCACCGCAGTGTTTGTGGCTTTGCGTAAACGAGGTGTTCCAATGAAGATGTTTTTGGCTGCGGCTGCGGCTGCGGCCGCCCTGATCGTGCCTGCCGCCGGACAAGCGCAGGATACCGCCCCCGACGGCACCCGGGCATTCGGCATCGAGCCTTATGTCGGCATCATGGGCGGCTATGAGGATTTCGACAGCGACAATCGCGGTCCGCTCAGCACCAATTGCAACGGTGCATCGGGCTGCCCGGATGGCGGCCTGGTCGAGGGCGTCGCCGGCTTCAACGTGCCGTTCGGCCCCGTATTCGCCGGCGCCGAAGGCAATATCGCGAAGGGCTTCAGCGGCCTGGACTATGAATATGGCGTCTACGGGCGGGCAGGCGTACGGGCGGGCGCGAGCGGGCTCATCTACGGCAAGGCTGGCTACCAGTGGATCCATACCAAGAATCCGAAGCTGAAGGATCACGACTGGGCCTACGGCGCGGGCGTGGAAATTGGCCCGAAGGATATCGGCCTGGCCGGGCTCTCGCTCCCAGCGGGCGCGCGCTTGCGCTTCGAGGTCTCGACGCTGGACTTCCAGAGCATCCGGCCGACCGCTGGCGTGATC
>CAXUMU010000129.1:0-2074 GCA_964252145.1 uncultured Sphingomonadaceae bacterium | reverse complement strand
GGGATGGACAGCGCGAGCGGACGCGATGAGCGCAGCGCGGTACCTGATGGCGCCGCTGTGGCTTGCCCAGCTTGCGACCGGGGCGAAGTCGTTCTGCGACAATCCGCTGATCGGATCGCCGGCGCTGAACGCGCGCGGGCTGCACTTGGCTCGCGTGCGCCTGTCCCACCGCGTCGCGGCGGCGCGGCGCCGGCGGCTCGCCCGCCTGATCGACCCGGCCGATCGCGCCGCGTTCGATCGCGACGGCTTCGTCGAGAAGCGCGATTTCCTGCCGCCCGAATCGTTCGCCCGGCTGCGCGATGCCGCGCTCGCCTATCGCGGGCCCGCGCGCGAGATGGTGCAGGGCGACGCGATCACGCGCCGGATCGCGATCGATCCCGCCGCTTTGGCGCAGATCGCCGGCGTTCGCGCGCTGATCCGCGATCCCCGCTGGCGCGGGCTGACGAGATATGTCGCCAGCTTCGCTTCCGAGCCCTTGATCTACCTCCAGACCATCCTCGCCCGGCGCCACGCGGGGCCGCCGGATCCGCAGACGCACTTCCACGCGGACACCTTCCACCCGACGATGAAGGCGTGGCTGTTCCTGACCGACGTCGCCGAGGCGGACGGCCCGCTCGCCTACGTGCCCGGATCGCACCGGCTGACGCCGGAACGGATCGCCTGGGAGAAGATGATGAGCCTCCGCGCCGCGACGGGCGACCGGCTCTCCGCGCGCGGCTCGTTCCGGATCGGGGTGCAGGATCTCGCCGAGCTGGGCCTGCCGGGTCCGCGCCACTTCGCGGTGCCGGCGAACACGCTGGTGGTGGCCGACACGTTCGGCTTCCACGCGCGCGTCCAGGCGGCGCGACCGTCCACGCGGATCGAGATCTGGGCCTATGGCCGGCGCAGCCCGTTCCTGCCGTGGACCGGGATGGACCCGTTGGCCGCGCCCGGGCTGGCGGAGCGGCGGGTGCCGTGGCTGTGGGCGGGGCGGGACCGGCTGGCGCGGTTCATCGGCCAGCCGTGGCGCGATGTCGGCCCGAAACGCGCAGGCGACGAATGAGCGCTGCCGCGGCGAAACCGTTTCGCGCGCGTTCAGCTTCGCGCGGTTATGGCGCCGCTACCGTGGCGGCGGTATCAAGCGACGGGAATGATTTGGTTTTGGGGGAATTTCGGCGGATGGGGTTGCGACTGCCCGTGCTGCGATCGCCCGCTTTCCCCGGCGTCGCCGCCGAGCAGGCCGCAGTCGGCGTCCCCCGAATCACGCGTGCCGACGGCATCATTCCGGCCGACCCCCGGCGCATCCGGCCGCTGATCGATCAGATCGTCCGATCGCGCGTGGGTGGCACGTTCTGGGCGCCCGCGGCAGCACCGGCCCGCGTGGTGCTGCGCCCCGCCGACCCGGCGATGGCTGACGCGATGGCCGCCGCCGCGCGGGCCACGGCCGACCCGGCCGACATCCTCGCCATGCTGCCGGCGGCGCCGTGGGCCGCGCCAGCCAAGCGCGCGCTGGCGGCGGCGGGCATCGCGGCGACCGTCGGCGAGACCGATCCCTGGCCATCGCTGGAGACGGCGCAGGCGGTGCATGCGGCGGGGGACGACGAGTTCGCGCTGCTGGCGCTGCTCGCCGGCGTTGCAGTCCACTGCCACGGCGACGGCCCGATCGCCGGCCGCGGCCTGACCCGCGACGATCCCGCCATTGCGGCCAAGCCGGCGGCGACGCTGGAGCAGCTTGCCGCCGCGCTGCTGATCGACCCCGTCTCCTACCGCGATCCGTTCACCGAAAGCCCCGCCACCGCCGAAGACGCCGTCGCCACGCTCGCATTCTGGCGCGGACTGATCGACGCCAACCGTGGCATCGCCGCCGGTGCCGGGATCGCCGCGTGGAAGCGGCCCGAGGTGGCCGGCATGCTGTGGGCGGGCGACGCGCGGCCGCTGCGTTTTCACCGGCGCGCCGCTCCCGTGGTCGCCGTGGCAGCCGCGGCGGGCGCAACCTGCATGCGCCAACATTGCACCTCTAGGTCTGGACACCGCGGACGCACACCGCCCCTGCTGCGGCACTGAACCACACAAGCAGCATATGCAGCGCACCTGC
>CAXUMU010000128.1:0-8064 GCA_964252145.1 uncultured Sphingomonadaceae bacterium | reverse complement strand
CACACTCGCCGCAACCATCCTATGGCTCCGGTAAGTGTCCACACAACCTAGCCGGCATCCGGCTCAGTCGCTTACCGCCGCATTCGTCGCCGGGGTTTCCGTATCGTCGTCGCTGGGGGGTGCGCGCGTGGTCATGCCGACCGCGTCGGCATCCTCCTGCGTCTGCGCGCTGGCGTCCGGTTCCGGCTCGTCGTCCGCCACATTGGCGGCCGGCGGCTGTTCCTTCGGCGGCTCCGCTTTGGGCGGCGGCGGCGGGGCCGGCTCGGGCGCTACCGGCGCGGCTTCCTCGACATTCTCCTCCGGCGCCGGCTCGGGGGCCTTGCGCTGGCAGGCTGCGGCCGCGAGCGCGAACGCCGCCGCCAGCGCGATCCCGGCGCGCCTCATTTCGCCGCGACCTGCGCCGGCACGCCGTGCTCGATCCGGCTGGCGAGGATGCCGTCCCAGCCATAGGGATCGCCGCGGAAGTTCATCTGCCCGTTCGATCCGGCGAATGCGGTCCAGTAGAGCAGATACACCGCGATCGGCTGCGGCAGCTTGGCCCGCGTCGTGTCGCCGGCGGCGATCGCATCGTCCACCGCGGCCTCATCCCACTTGGGATCGCCGTGCAGCAGCAGCTTGGCGAGGTCGCCCGGACGCTCCAGCCGCACGCAGCCGTGGCTGGCGAGCCGGCCGTAGCTCTCGAACTTGCCGCGCGCCGGCGTGTCGTGGAGGTACACGCCATAACTGTTGGCGAAATCGAACTTGATCCGCCCCAGCGAATTGGTCGGCCCGGGCGCCTGCTGCAGCCGCTTGCTGCCGTCGGCATTCTCGATCACCTTGAAGCCCGATCGCGCCAGATAGCCCTTGTGCGCCTTCTCCTTGGGCCACAATTCCTTGGTCGCGATCGAGGTGGGCACGTTCCACGGCGGGTTCAGCACCACGCTGTGGATCATCGACGACAGCATCGGTGTGTTGTCGCCCGGACGGCCGGTGACGACGCGCATCGACGTGGCCGGCGCATCGCCCTTGAACAGCGTCAGCACGGCGGCGGCGATGTTGACCTGAATACGATCGGCCGGAAGCTGCGCCGGCAGCCAGCGCCACCGCTCCAGATTGGCGACGATCGAATCGACCCGCGAGGACGCCGGCACGTTCAGCGCGGCGAGCGTCGCCTTGCCTGCCGTGCCGGTCGGCTCCAGCCCGAAGCGCTTCTGCGCCCGCTTCACCGCGGCGGCCAGATCGCCGTCGAACGTCGCGCCGCTCTCCGCGACGCCGCTATCCTCCACCGCCAGCCGCTTGCGCAGCGCCGTGACGCGCGCGCCGCTCGAACCGATGCCCAGGTCCGGCCCCTCGGGGACCGGCTTCCACCCGCCCTTGTCGACGATCGCGCGGTAGGCCGCGAGCCCGCGGCGCAGGCCGTCATAGCCGGTATAGGGCGGCGGCAGCGTCGCGATCCAGGTCGCTAGCCGATCGTCCTTCACCGCCTGGACGAAGCCCGGCCACGGATCGAACCCCGCGGGCCTGAGGCCCCATTCGGCCATGTAGTCGCTCTCGCGCAGCCGCCCGCCGTGGACGGCATGGGCATAGTCCATCACCGCCTGGATCAGCGCGGGATCGTCGGGCGTGGCCCCGGTCACCTGCGCGCCGTAGGCCGGCAGGCCGTGGCTCTCCGCCCCGTCCAGCATCCGGCGCAGCAGCTTGGCCTGCGCTTCGCTCAGGCGCGGCATCACCGCCGCGACCGAGAGCGCGGGGGCGGGCACGTCGGGCAGGATCACGACCGGCGCGGGCGGGACGACGACCGGCGTCAGCGCGACGGCGCTTCCCGCCAGCCACAACGGGGCGACCAGCAACGACTTGGCCAGCCCGCGCATCGACAGGTCCCTCACTCGACGCATCGCCGCACCCATGCGGCGGCGGCGTCCCCATTTGCTCAACCACATTAGCGCGGCGAAGGGAATCCCGTTCCACACCCGCATCAAAATGCGTGGTGTCAGATGACTTTACCGGGATTGAGGATGCCGCGCGGATCCAGCGTCGCCTTCAGCAGCCGCATCAGCGCGATCTCCTGCGGAGTGCGCGAGAAGTGCAGGAACGCGCGCTTGGCGGTGCCGATGCCGTGCTCGGCCGAGACCGATCCGCCCCATTCGCCGATCGCGCCGTAGATCACCTCGTCGATCGCATGTTCGGGCATCGGCTGCTGGTCCATCCGCACCGAGAGGTGCAGGTTGGAATCGGCGACGTGCCCGAAGAACAAGGTCCGGATGTCGGGCCAGCGCGCCTCCAGCCGCCGCCTGAGCTCCGGCACGCGCCTGCCGATGTCGCCGGTCGGGAGGCTCACGTCGAAGCTGATCTGCGGCCAAAAGACCTTGGGGAACTCGCCCGGACAGTCGCGGATCGACCACAGCGCCTGCGTCTGGCCCTGCGACTGCGCGATCACCGCATCCAGCGCGACGCCGTCTTCCAGCGCCTGGCCCAGCACCGCCTCGAACCGCGCGGCGTCGGCCGTGTCGTCGGTGCCCATCGTCTCGATCAGCACGTAGCAGCCGGCGCCCTCGGCCAGCGGCGGGGTGCGGCCGAGCGCGACGGTGCCGAGCCGGTAGAAATCCGGCCACATCACCTCGAACGCGGACAAGGTGGCGCCGAAGCCTTCCTTGCAGCGGCGCAGCAGCGCCAGGACACCGTCATAGTCCGGCAGCGCGAGCAAGGCGGTCGAGATGCTGCGCGGCTTGGGAAACAGGCGCAGCACCAGCTTCGTGATGATCCCCAGCGTGCCCTCGCTGCCCAGGAACAGGTGCTTCAGGTCGTAGCCGGCATTGTTCTTGATCATCTTGTTGAGCGAGGTCATGATCGTGCCGTCGGCCAGCACCACCTCCACCCCCAGCACCAGATCGCGCATCATGCCGTAGCGCAGCACGCGGTTGCCGCCGGCGTTGGTGGCGGCGTTGCCGCCCACCTGCGCCGATCCGCGCCCGCCCAGGTCGAGCGGGAACAGGAGGCCCGCCGCGTCGGCCGCCTGCTGCACCGTCTCCAGCACGACGCCGGCCTCGACCGTCATGGTCGAGGCGTTGGCGTCGATCTCGAGGATGCTCCGCATCCGCTCCAGCGACAGCACCAGGCACGGCGCCATCGGCACCCCGCCGCCGGCCATCCCGGTCATGCCGCCCTGCGGCTGCACGGCGATGCCGGCCGCGTTGCATTCGCGCAGGATCTCCGCGACGTCGACGGCGGTGCGCGGATAGGCGACGCCGAGCAGCGCGACGCCCTGCGGCGTGCGCTGCAGGAAATCGGCGGTGTGGCGTGGGAAATCGGCCGTGGCGGGGCCGTGCACGACGTCCTCGCCGATGCGTTCCTGGAGCAGCGCGATCATGTCCATGGCGCGCGTGATGCCACAAATCGCCGCTTCTGGCAGTCCCCGGCGCGCCCGGTTCAGTTCGTCACCCGCCACAAGCGGAATTCGCTGCGGCCGAGCGCGACCGGCTCCAGCCAGGCCGGCGCGCGGCCGTGGCGCAGGGCCGCCATCAGCCCCGCCGGCGCGAGCTTCGCATAGAGCAGCGCCTCGTCCGACTGCGGCTGGATCATCACGTAGCCGATGCGGCGGCGCCGTACGATCGCGTGCGCCGCTGCATCGCCACCGGTGAAGGCGCGGATCAGATCGGCCATCGGCCGGTCGTTGCGGTGGTAGCCCGCGGCCAGCACGCTGTGGTGGGTGAGCGCCAGGATCGGCGGACCGACATCCAGCGTCGTGAGGAACTCGGCCGGGGGCAGCGCCTCGACTTCGGCGAGGCTGCACCCCGTGTCGCAGTCCGCCGAACCGGCGGCCGGGCCGGGCGGCGGCGCGGGCAGCAGCGCGCTCGCATAGATCGGCGTCAGCGGCGAGGGGACGCACACCGCCGCGAACAGCCCGAACGACCGCGCGACGGGGCTGGCGAGGCGCCCGACGCGGGCGCGCAGCGGCTCGATAATCGCCAGCGCGCCGGGGATCGCGACGACATGCGCCACCCCGGCGGCACGGCGCAGCAGCATCGACAGCGCCAGCGCGGCGAGGAGGAGGATGGCGATGGTCAGCCAGTTGCGGCGCTCGGCCGGCGTCCCCGCCCCGCGCCACGCCAGCGCGCAGCCGGCAAGGCCGACCAGCGGGAAGAACAGCAGGTTGATCGCCACCATCGGCGCCTGCCGCCAAGCCGGCAGCCCCTCCGCCACGTGGAGATACCAGACGTCGTGGACCAGCGGATCGAGCCGCCCGAACGGGTTGGCCGCGCAACCGGGCGCGATCGACAGGAAGCCGGCGGCGCAAGCGACGGCCAGGAGCGCGAGCAGCCCGAGGCGAACCGCCACCGGGCGGCTCGATGCGCAGCGCACCAGCAGCGCCGACCCGGCGGCGGCGGCGGCAAGCACCGCGATATGCGCCGGCGTGATCGCGTCGCACCAGCGCACGCTCCACCCCGAGGGCGCGTGCGTCGCGAGGAACGACAGCGCCGATCCGCCGGCGAGCGCGATCAGCAGCGCGGCGAAGCGCGCGCCTTCCTCATCCGGCGCAATCAGCCAGCGAAGCGCGAGCGCGCCGGCGGCGGCCACCGCGAACGGCAGCCCCTCGATCGAGATGTTCAGCCACAGCGCGAGCGCGATCCCAGCGGCGCTGCCCGAGCGCAGCGGCCGCCTGTCCAACAGCGCCGCCAGCGCGGCGGCGGCGCACACGATCTGCCAGCCATGGTGATCGATCCGCGTGGGGAACAGCTGCACCGTCACCGCGCCGTCCACCGCGATCAGCAGCGCCGCGATCACCGGCGCGACGGCGGAAGGGAACAGCCGGCGGACGATGGCCGCGACGGTTGCCATCAGGATGCCGAGCGTGGCGAGCGGCACCGCGGTGACCGCCACCGCCTCCGCCCCGTGCGCGCCCAGCAGCGGCGTCAGCGGCGCGACGAACAGCGCGACCGGCAGGTCGACCAGCCGCGACCAGTGCATCAGCCCGCCGGTCGGCGGGTTCAGCCGGTGCTGGCTCACGTCCCACCAGCTCTGCCCGGCGAGCCAGTCGCGCACCTCCAGCAGCCGCATATAATCGTCGCCGTCAGCGGCGAGCCCGCCGACGATCCGCTCCCGATTGAGCGCGATCAGCACGATCGCGGCGACCAGCCACACCGCGAACACGCCCCAACGCGCGCGATCGGCGCGCGCCGGCGTCATGCGAAGACGATCCGGCGGCGCAGCAAATAGGTCGCCTGAAAGGCGAGCGCGACCGCGGCGAGCTTCGCCAGCCGCGGATCGAGCCCCAGCTTCGCGCCGAGCCCGACGACCGCCATCGTGATCGCGAGCCCCACCAGCGCGGAGCCTAGGAATAGCGCCTGCTGCCGCCGCCGATCGCCGCCCCGCTCCGCCAGCCCGCCCGCGAACACGGCGCGGCTGGACAGCCACCAGTGCGCGCCGATGCCCGCGCTATAGCCGATGCCCGACGCCAGCATCGCCGGCACGCCCGCCGTCAGGCACAGCAGGAACAGGACGAAATCCAGCCCCAGCGACGCAGCGCTCGCCGCGACGTAGCGCAGGTAGGTCGCGCGCAGCAGCGTGCGCATCACGCCGCCTGCAGCCGCGCCGGAACCAGCCGTTCCGACGACAGCGCCGCGCGCGCATCGGCCAGCTGCCCCTCCTCCCCGGCCTCGTGATATTCGGCATCCTCGTTGACGTTCCAGATGTCGTACCGGCGGAAGCCGGCCTGGATGTTGCGGACGGTCAGCATCGCCGTCATCATCGCATGATCCTGGTTGTTGTAGCGGTGCATGCCGTTGCGGCCCACCAGGTGGAGCGTGGGATAGGCGGCCTCCAGCTCGTGCCGCATCGCGGTCACGTTGGCGCGGTAGCGATCGTCATAGACCGGGTATGCCTTCTCCTGCCGCACCACCACGCCGCCGGTCACCTGATCCGGATCGCACAGGCCCAGCATTCCCATCTCGCGCGTCGCCAGCGTGACCAGTTCGTCGTCGGGCGCGGACCAGAGGCCGTCGCCCTCGAAGCAGAAATATTCCAGGCCGACGCAGGCGGTGTGCGGATCGGGCACCATTTCCGGCGACCAGCTGCGGAAGTTCTGGATGCGCCCCACCTTCACCTTGCTGTCATGGATGTAGATCCAGTTGTCGGGGAACAGATCGTCCGATCGGATCATCAGCGCGACGGTGAGGAAGTCGCGATATTTGAGGTCCATCGCCTCGGGCAGCGTCGCCGGCAGCGGACGGATGCGCCCGGCCAGCTCGCGCATCGGCGCGGACGAGATGACGTGGCCTGCGTTGAGGATCGCGGTCGATCCGTCGGCGGCGGTCGCGGCGACCCGCCAGCGGCCGGTGCCAACATCCCGCGACAGCTGCTGCAGCGCGTGGCCCATCAGCACGCGGTTGCCGCGCGCGACCACGAAATCGCGCGCCGCCTCCCACATCATGCCCGGACCCTTGCGCGGATAGCGGAAGGATTCGAGCAGCGTCTTGGTCGCCATCCCGTCGTTCGGGCGCCGGTTCAGCCCCAGCGAGCGCTTCACCCCGTCCAGCACCGCCGCACCGAGACTCAGGCCCTTGATGCGCTGCGCCGCCCAGTCCGCCGACATCGCATCGCACGGCATGCCCCACACCTTTTCGGTGTAGGTCTTGAAGAAGATCGCGAAGAGCTTCGCGCCGAACTGGTTGATCGTCCAGTCCTCGAAGCTGCGGACGTCCTTGCGGGGCACCAGCTTGGCCTTCGCGAACGATGCCATGCAGAGCGCCGAGCGCAACAGCCCCAGGTTGCGCAGCGCCTCGAACGCACGCAGCGGGTAGCTGTAGAACTTCCCCTCATAATAGATCCGGCTCATCCGCGGGCGCTGGATGAAGTCGTCCGGCAGGATCTCGTTCCAGAGATCGACCACTTCCTTCGACTTCGAAAAGAAGCGGTGGCCGCCGATGTCGAAGCGGAAGCCCGCATGTTCCACGGTGCGGCTGATCCCGCCGACATAGACCGGATCCCGCTCGATCACGGTGACGCTGTAGCCCGCCTTGGTGAGCAGATAGGCCGCGGTCAGCCCCGCCGGCCCCGCGCCGATGATCGCCACATCGACCGCCTGTCCGCCTGCCCGCACCGGGATTCCTTCGCCTGAGAATGCGAGGGATCGGGTAGCGGCGAAGGTGATAAGGGATGGTTAACGTGGCGTTTCTGGATCGGTCTTCCCGTTCTGATCGTTCCCGCTTCCGGCCGGCTGCGCTAGAGCGCCCGCGTGGGGCTGATTCGACTTCCAACGACGGTAGCGGCACGCACCCTGCTGTCGCTGGCAGTGCTCGCGCTGCTGGGGTTCGCCATCTTCGTTCGCGTGTCGGGCGCGTCGATCCATCCGCTGTGGCTGGACGAGGCATATAGCGCCTATGCCGCCGCGCACGACTGGCGCTTCCTGTGGCAAACGGTGCCGCGCTACGAGACGCACCCGCCCTTTTATTATTCGCTGCTGCACCTGTGGACGCTCCTGTTCGGCGATTCGCTGGGCGGTTTGCGCGCGCTCGGCATCCTCGCCTCGCTCGCGACGCTGCCGGCGATGGCGCTTGCGGCACGCGAGCTGGCGCGAACCCTGCGGCCGGGGGTGCCGGGGTTCGGCCTGCCGCTCGCCGCGCTGCTGCTGGCGGCGGTCGCGCCCTATCCGATCGCGATGGCGCATGAGGTGCGGCCCTATCCGGTTCTGATCCTGGTTTATGCGGTCGCGTGCCTGGCGCTGCTGCGCATCGGCCGCATCACCGCCGCCGGCGCGGCCGTCCCACCGCGCAGCCTGGCGCTGTATCTCGGTTGTCTCGCGCTGGTGCTGTGGCTGCACAATATGGGGCCGCTCTACGCGGTGGCGATGACGCTCGCGCTGGCGGCGCTGGTGCTGCGCCGGTCGCTCAACGCAAGGGACTGGCTGCTGCTGGCGGGCGGGCACGTCGCGGTCGGGCTGATCTATCTGCCCGGCTTCCTGATCCTGGTCGACCAGGCGCCCACCTGGGTGCATTCGACCTGGCTCAAGTTCACCACCTTCGGGCTGCGCTGGCGGCTCGGCGCGATCTACATCCTGTACAGCCTGTTGGACAACCGTCGGCCGACACC
>CAXUMU010000127.1:0-8107 GCA_964252145.1 uncultured Sphingomonadaceae bacterium | reverse complement strand
GGCGTCGGCTCGATCGCCTCGACCGGCACGCCCGCCTCGGCGCGCACGCCAGCCATGATCCCGGCGAGCGTGTCGCGGGCCGGCGCGGGCCGCGGCGGCGGCGTGACCACCGGCAATGCCACCGGCGGCGGGGCGGCGGCGGTGCAATAAGCCGGCGCCAGCCCGGGCGCGTTGGCGCGCATCTCGGGCCGGCGCGTGCTCGCATCGGGCGCGCCCAGCAGCAGGATCGGCACGTTGCCCGCCAGCCGCCGCAGCCGCCCGACCTGCGTGCGCAGCGTGATCTCATATTCCTGGGGCACGAAGCGCGGCGCGAAGCCCTCGTTGGTGCCGAACGCGACCACGATCAGGTCGGGCCGGTAGGCGCGCAGCTCCTCGGACAGCACCGCATCGTCGGTCCGCGCGAAATGGACGAGCTGCGATCCGACGACGCCCACGTTGGACAGCGCCACCCCACCGGCATCGCGGAACGTGGCCCAGGAGGTGATCGTCGCGGGGCCGCCCTCCGCCGTCACGTCCACCGCGGTCACCGGCTGGGGCGCGGTCATCGTCGTGCATTCGGGCCGGGCGGAATAGGAACCGAGCCGGATATGCTTCTCGTCCAGCCCCATCCGCACCGTCAGCGTGCCCGCATTGGGCGCGGTGAGCGCGCAGAGCGTGAAGCGGTCGAACGCCTCGTTCGGATCGGCGGCGAGCGCGATCTGCGCGCCGTCCCGCCGCGCGGTCAGGCTGAAGCCGGCCAGGCCCAGCGGCGGGCGCGGCACCATCGTCGAATTGGGGCCGAAGGTCGCGGCGACGCTCCACCCGTCGGACATCGTGACGGTCACGCCGTGGGTGAGGTAGCCCTGGTACGGCCGCCCCGCCGCCAGCACGCCGCGCCCGCCGCTGCCGTAGCGCGCCTGCAGCATACCGCGCCACGCGCCGGTGATCGCATCGCCCGCGGTGTGGCTGTCGCCGATCTGCAGGATATGGACCGGACGCCCGCTGGCGCCGCGCGCGCGCGCCAGCTTGTCGAAGAAGGGCGCGAGCACCTGCCCGTTGCACAGGGATTCGACGCAGGCCGGGGTGGCGAGGAAAGCTGCAGCGATCAGCGCGGCGCTCACTGGCTGTTGCCCTCGCCGCTATTGCCCGGCTCGTCGCGGTGCCGGCGCGGCTTCGGCGGCGCATCGCCGGATTTGGGCTTGCCGTCCGTCCGCTTGGCGTCGGTTGGTTTCGGCTTGGCGTCGGTGGAGCGCGGCTTGCTCTCGCCCGGCTTGTCCCGATCCGCCGACCGACTGATTTCGCTCATCGTCGCTCTGATCTCGCTGGCGCGCGACGAGCTGGGCTTGGCCTCGCCGGACTTCGGCTCGCCGGCGCGCGGCTTCGATTCTTCAGCCGGCTTCTTGGCCCGTTCGCGCGTCTCGCCGTCGTGCTTCTCGGACGCGGCCGGCCGCTGCTTCTCGCGCTCCTCGCGCGGCCGCTGCGGCTTGTCGGCGGCGTCGCGCTTCGGCTCGGACGGCGCCTTGTCGCCGGCGTCGTGATGTCGCCGCTCCGACGTCTTGTCCCGGTGTTCGCCCGCTTCCGGCTTGCGCGGATCGTCGTGCCGCTTCCCGCCATGCTTCTCCGGCTCGACCTTCGCGGCCTCGGGCGCGGCGACGTGCACCGGTTTCGCCACCGGCAGGGGCACCGCGCCCACGCCGGCCTTCGCGCGTGCCGCGGCCACATACGCCTTGATCCGCTCAGCCAACGAACGCGTGATGACGACATAGCCGTTCATCGACATGTGGACGCCGTCGTTCGCGCGCAGCAGCCGGCGTTCGTGGCTGACCGGATCGGGCAGATATTGCGCGAACTCGCCGGCACCATCCACCGTCAGCGGCTTGATGTCGATGAACGGCACGTTCAGCGCCTTCATCCGCGCCGTGTAGAAATCGTTCATCCCCGCAATGTCGTCGTCAAACGAGGCTTTGCGCATCTTGGGCAGGCCGACCCAATAGACCATCGCCCCCCTGGCCCGCAGCAACGCGACGAACCGGTCGACCCGCTCGCCGATGACGCGCTGCCATTCGGGGCTCATCAGCGCGGCGGCATGCCGGCCCGAATAGACGCCCTGCGTATCGTTCGCACCGAACGAGATCACCGCGACATCCACCGGCCCGTCGGCGGCGAGCTGCTCCTGCGCATGCTCCTCCAGGTTGAGGCTGGAATAACGCGTGAAGCCGGTCGATTGCTGGCTGTATTTGAGCACGCGGAAATGCTCGCTGGCGGGCAGCAGCCGGTACAGCGCGCTCCACACCCCGTCGCCGAAACTGTCGCCGAACACGCCGACGGTGACCGGCTTGCCCGCCTTCACCGTGTCCAACAGATGTTGCTGGAACGGCAGCGCGAACTCGAAACCGCGGGGATCGACGCGGGCGGCGGGCGGCGCACCGGGCTTGGCCGCGGCGGCGATCGGCGCGGGCTTGATCACCGCACGCTCCGGCGACCGTTCCCCGCTGCGGCCGAACGCATATCCGATCGCGGCGCCGGCGGCGACGCCCAGGAACAGCACGGCGGTGCGGTCGGCCAGCGCCACCAGCTTCCTCATCGCCCCACGCTCCGCACACTCCCGCCCGGCCGCCATGCCCGGCAGCTGATCCTCACCCGAGCGCGTCTCGATGTGCGGCCGAAGCGGCCGCCGGCCAGGTCCTCGCGCCGCCTTAGCGCGGCCGGACTCCCGCTGTCGAGCGGGCGGCTCGGCGGGACGGGGGATAAAAGGGACGGCCGCGGCGGGGCGGCGCGCGATCAGCCTTCGCCGCGCGGAATCTCGATCACATAGCCGTCGGACAGCGTCATCCGGAGCGTGTCCGCATCGGCCTTGGCGGGGGCGGCGGCGGGCGGCCTGTGCCAGAAACCGACGCTCGCGAACGCCTTGTCGCTGCCCCACGGATCCCACACCGTCTTGTCGCCGTCGCTCATCGCGCCGGGCCAATGCCCGAGCGAGGTGGACATCGCCAGCGGATAGGATCCCTTGGCCGGCAGCGTATATTCGTCGCCCTTGCGATCGACCGCGCAATAGCCGCCGCAGGGTTTCGGCGCACCGGGATAGACGATGATGACGTGGCCGTTGGGCGTATCCTTGCGGCCGCCGACCACCACCTCGCCCCGCGCCGCCAGCGCGCCGGCGGCCTCGGCATCCACCGCCGTCCAGCTGCCGCGCAGCGTGTCGATCATCGCATTGGCCGGCTGGTAGGTGAAATCGGGATCGACCAGATGCACGACGATCGCGTGCACCGCGTTCGAGCAGGAGCCGGGATGCGCGCGGTAGGCGGCATGACACGCCGCCTTCAGCGCCTCGACCGCAGACCGCGTGGCATCGTCGGTCATCTCGCCTCCCGATAAAGGAGCGCAGGTGGTGCGGGCGGTGGGGATCGAACCCACACTCCTTGCGGAACCGGATTTTGAGCTTGCCGATCGGTGCTACGACCGGACCCGCTCGAGTGCGCTGGAGCAGGATATCTCGAGGTAGAACAATGGCTTACCTCTTCGCTATCCTACGCCCGGACTCGACGTGACCCGACCCGGTTCTCCCTACCGCCGCTCCTATGTGGCTCCTGGAAACCGGGTCCGACCAGGAGCCGGACATGCCTTCCTTAAAGCTCACCAAGACCGCCGTGGAGACCGCCCGACCCGAAGCTCGCGACTACGAACTCCGCGACACCACGCTACTGGGGTTCATCTGTAAAGTGACGCCCGCCGGGCGCAAGGTGTTCATGCTGTCCTACCGGACGCCGACGGGCGAGCGGCGCAAGCCGAGCCTCGGCGTCTTCGGCGCGCTCACCGTCGATCAGGCCCGCAAGCTCGCCCAGGAGCACCTCGCCGCCGTGCGCGCCGGCGAGGACCCCAGCGCCGAGCGGCAAGCGCTGCGCGGCGCGCCTACCGTGAAGGAGTTGAGCGAGCGCTACATGGAGGAGCACTGCCTCGTTCACAACAAGCCCAGCTCTGCCCGGCGCAACAAGTACATTCTGAAATGCCACATCGTGCCGAAGCTCGGCCGGCTGAAGGTCGCGGAGATCAAGCGGCCCGAGATCGCCGAGATGATCAGCGGCATGCGCAAGACGCCCGTCGCCGCGAACCACACGCTCGCCACGCTCCGGAAGATGTTCAACCTGGCCGAGCTCTGGGGCTGGCGGCCCGACGGCACCAACCCGTGCCGCCATATCCAGAAGTTCGGCGGCGGAAAGCGCACCCGCCTTATAACAGACGAGGAAATGGTCAGGCTCTACGCCTACCTGGACCGGGCGGATGCCGAGGGGCTGGAGCACCCGGTCCTGACGCTCGCCATCCGGTTGCAGTTCGAGTTCGCCGCCCGCATGTCGGAGATCCTGAACCTCGAATGGGAATGGATCGACTTCGGTCAGAGACGCGTGGTGTGGCCGGACAGCAAGACCGGCGACATGTCGAAGCCGATCAGCGCCGAAGCCTTGCGGCTGTTGCAGGGCGCACCTCGCTATCTGCGGTCGCGCTTCGTCATCCCTGCGCTGTTCGACGGGACGAAGGCGATGAGCAAGAACACCTACCAGGCCGCATGGCGGCGGGTGCTTGAACGGGCCGGCCTGCCGCACTGCGGCACGCACGCCATGCGCCACCGCGCGGCGACCGACATCGCCAACTCCGGCGTGCCGATCAAAGTCGGCATGGCGCTTACCGCTCACAAGACGGTCACCATGTTCATGCGCTACGTCCACACCGAGGACGATCCGATACGGGCGGCGGCCGAAACGGTCGCGGCGCGCCGCCTTCGCGTGGTGAGCGGCGAAACCGTCTCCGATCAGGAACCGGCAGCGGTCAGGTCGGCAGCCACACCGACGCCGGGCGGAAAGCATCGTGCGGCGACCAAGACGGCCGTGGGCGCCTATCGCCCTTACCGGGGCCGGAAGGAGGAGACTCGGGCAGCGCCGCCGAAATCGACTCCTCGCAGATCCACGGCGGCGGAGGCGGAGCATGTCTGATTGCCAGAACCCGCACACGCGCTGGCCGCCCGTCGAGATCATGCGACGGGCGCACGAGGTCGACGACACGGGGCTGATCCCGTTCGTCGATACCGAGGCTGCCGCCCGCTACCTGGCGCTCAGCCCGCACTCGCTCGAGTGCTACCGCTCGCTGGGCGGCGGGCCGCCATTCTACAAGTTCGGCAAGTTCGTCCGCTACGCGGTGGCGGACTTGGAGAGCTGGGCCGCAGAGCGCCGACACGACCGCACCGCTGGCGAGAATGCGCGGGTATACTGACGCGTGCACCTCTCTTGCCATTTGGCCTAAACGTGATTAGATAATGCCAAGTGACAGGAGCGATTATGGCGGCACTGACGCGGGTAGCGAGCGAGCCCCGGCCCTTCACGCCGGAGCCGATCACCGACGAAGAGGCGGGAGCGATGTTTCGCGCCGTCCTCAACCTGTTCCGGCTCTGGGGCGTGAACGACGACCAGGCGGCGACGATCCTCGACGTCCCGCGGCGCACCTTCGCGCGGTGGAAAGCAGGCGACGTTGGCCGGCTTGGTCGCGACGGCAAGGCGCGGCTCTCGAACCTCATGGGCATCCACAAGGCCTTGAAGATCGTCTTCAGCGAAGCCTCGCGCGGTTACGTCTGGGTCAGGGCGCCGAACACCGCATTCAGCGGCCGATCCGCGCTGGACGTCATGCTCGGCGGCGAGCTGACCGACCTCATGCGCGTTCGGCGGTTTCTCGACGCGGAGCGTGGTGGCTGGTGATCGACCCCGCGTCGGTCCCTACCGCGCCCGTCTCCTGGGCGGCCGCACGCCGTATCATCCGCAGCCTTTACCCGCCGATCGACCTGTTCGAGGACATCGCCGACCCGGAAGATTGGCCGCTCCTGATTGCCGCCGAGCAGAAGACCAACCCGCGCCTGATGGAAACCCTCGGCGCGCTCGACCTCGTCCCTCTTGATCGTCGCGTTGCGGGTCCCGGCGCCACCTACCTCATGGCGCCGTTCACGCATGTCAGCCCCGACCGGCCGAGCCGGTTCACCCGCGGTGACTTTGGGGTGCTCTACGTCGCCGAGCAGTTCGAGACGGCGCTCTTGGAGACCATGCACCACCACGCGCGGTTCATGGCGCGCACCGCCGAACCCCCGGGCTGGACGTCGCAGTTTCGGGAGCTCGTACTCGACGTCGCCGCTGATCTCCACGATCTGCGCGGCGGAGCCGCAGCCCTGGCCCCTGCGCTCGACCCCGACAATTACGACGAGGCCCAGGCGCTCGCGGCGTCTCTCCGAGCGAGCGGTTCGGAAGGTCTCGTCTATCCGAGCCAGCGCGACCCTACTGGCCAATGCGTCGGCCTCTTCTATCCCGATCGCGCCGCGAACCTGATCCAAGGTCGGCACCTCGACTATCATTGGAACGGCGAACGGGTTGATCTCTATCGCGACGCTAGCAGCGGCGGGGTCTATCGCGTAGACTGATCGACCTGAGCGCTGATGAAATCAGCGACGCCGATGCCGGGCAGACCCAGTTGTGGTCACTCCGCGGGTCCGAGCGGCTTCCCAGAACCGGCCGTCCATTCACGTCCAAATCGGGGCGAGCGGGATCGGACCACCCATATGGACCGATGCAAGACGTGGATGCGTCCGGGCTGGCAGTCGATCTGAAACTCTGGCGCTTACCCGAAGTGAAGGTCGTGCGCGGCTCGGGCGATAGGACGGGTCCGCCTCGCCTCGCCGCGCAGCCATTGGCGATGGCATGGGAACGGGCAAAGGCGCAATGTTGCCAATATGTCTCGCCTGCGTCATGCTGAAGGCACATGACGCTCATTCCCACTTGGCACGGGGAAATCTGCCTCCCGGCCCTCCCGCGCAGGCGGGTGGTGATAGGTGGAAATGTCGTCGTCCAGTCAGTGTTCGGAGGGGTAAGTGGCCGAGGGCGCATCTACAATTCTGATATTCCCGGACACGATCTGCTAGAGACCGATCTCGACGAGCCGTTCGATAAACTGATCATACGCAGGCCCGGGGCAAGAAGGAGATCTCTGCCCCTGCCCGTCGTGACCTATGGCGCAAGCCCGTCCACCACGGCGCTGAGCCTCTCATGGGACAATACCACCGCGCTGCAGGATTTCGCGGCAACGCCGGACGACGTGCTGACCCGTTGGAGAGGCAAGTTCCAGTTCCGGACGGACGAACCGGCGGCAGGCATCGAAGGTCTCCGCCCACCCCAGGTCGGCGCACTCCACGCGATCTCGGCGCACTTCGCCGTAGGACAAATCTTCGACTTCGCTACGGTCGTACTCCCGACCGGGACGGGCAAGACTGAGACCATGCTCGCGACGCAGGTCTTTCGGCGTCTCCGGCGCACCATGGTCATGGTCCCGAGCGACGCCCTGCGTTCGCAGATCGCCCGCAAGTTCGAGACGCTCGGCGTGCTCCCCGATTTGGACGTCGTGCCGGGCGAGATGGCGCGGCCGAGAGTGGCGGTGCTTTCCACCGGCGTCCGGAACGAGGAGGAGGCGGAAAGGCTGCTCGCCGAAGCCAACGTCATTGTCACCCTGCCGCACACGCTTGAAGCGTCCGATCCCGAAGCTCGCAGCGTGCTGGTCGCCGGCTGCTCAGACCTGATTGTCGACGAGGCGCACCACGTGACCGCAGCCACCTGGAAGTCCGTCCGCGCCGGCTTTGAGAGGAAACGCGTGATCCAGTTCACGGCCACCCCGTTCCGACGGGACAGGGCACGGGTGGACGGCAAGATTGTCTTCAACTTTAAGCTCGGCGACGCCCAGGCGGCGGACTACTACCGTCCCATTAACTTGATTACCATTGAAGAATACGGAGACGAGCTCACCCGTGATCGGGCAATCGCGGTCGAAGCGCTCACCGCCCTTCGTCGCGATCGGAGCGAACTCGGGCTCGATCACCTGCTGATGGCGCGGGTGAAGACCAAAGAAAGGGCCGAGGACCTTCACGCCTTGTATCAGGAGCTCGCGCCCGAACTCCGACCCGTCATGGTATATTCGGGCCCCGGCACCACGCGCGCGAACCGGGACGCGCTCGCTCGACTGCAGGATCGCGGGCCCGACGGATCGCGACTGGTGATCGCGGTCAACATGCTCGGAGAGGGATACGATCTTCCGAACCTGAAGGTCG
>CAXUMU010000126.1:5527-8122 GCA_964252145.1 uncultured Sphingomonadaceae bacterium | reverse complement strand
TCCATGATGTCGAGCAGCAGCTGCTGCAGCTCGGCCTCCTTCCACGAGCGGCGCTCGGAATTCTGGCTCATCTCCAGCCCCGACACCGCGACGCCGCCGGCGTTGGCCGCCTTGCCCGGCGCGTAGAGGATGCGCGCGTCCTTGAACACGTGCACCCCCTCCAGGTTGGTCGGCATGTTGGCGCCTTCCGATACCGCCATGCAGCCGTTCGCCACCAGAGTGCGCGCATCGTCGCCGAGCAGCTCGTTCTGCGTCGCGCAGGGCAATGCCACGTCGCACGGCACGCCCCACGGCGTCTTGCCCTCGGTGAAGCTCGCATTCTTATACTCGTCGGCATATTCGGAGATGCGGCCGCGGCGCTTGGTCTTGTGCGCCTTGACCCAATCTATCTTGTCCTGGGTGATGCCGTCCGGATCGTGGATGAAGCCCTGGCTGTCGGAGAGCGTCAGCACCTTGCCGCCCAGCTGGACGATCTTCTCAGCGGCATGCGTGGCGACGTTGCCCGAGCCCGAGATCACCGCCGACTTGCCGACCAGGTCCTGGCCCTTGGTGCGCAGCATGTTGGCCAGGAAATAGACCGCGCCGTAGCCGGTCGCCTCGGTGCGGATCAGCGAGCCGCCATATTCCAGCCCCTTGCCGGTCAGCACGCCGGTGAACTGGTTGGTGATGCGCTTATACTGGCCGAACATGTAGCCGATCTCGCGCCCGCCGACGCCGATATCGCCCGCGGGCACGTCCACGTCGGCGCCGATGTGGCGGTAGAGCTCGATCATGAAGCTCTGGCAGAAGCGCATCACCTCGGCGTCGCTCTTGCCCTTGGGGTTGAAATTGGCGCCGCCCTTGCCGCCGCCCATCGGCAGGCCGGTCAGCGCGTTCTTGAACGTCTGCTCGAACGCCAGGAACTTCAGCACGCTCTCGGTGACCGAGGGATGGAAGCGGATGCCGCCCTTGTAGGGGCCGATCGCATTGTTGTTCTGCACACGCCAGCCGCGCTGGACGCGGATGTTGTTCTTGTCGTCCTGCCAGACGACGCGGAACGAGATCACCCGGTCCGGCTCCGCGATGCGGCGCAGGATCTGCTGCGAGTGATATTGCTCCTTGTCCTCGATGAAGTCGTAAATGTCCTCGGCGACCTCCTGGACCGCCTGGACGAACTCCGGCTGCCCCGGATTGCGCTTCTTCACGCCTTCGATGAACGTCGAAAGATCGACGTGGTCGGTAACGGCCATCCTCTTGTCCCCTGCTCGATGCGACGATCGACCCCGCGTCCGCCCGTCGTTTGAGTCGAGGCGGTATCGCAGGCGCTTCGTAGCACCGTTCGGGAGGCAAGCCGAAGGTGAGCGCGGATATTTTTTGGGACGGGCGAGTCTCGGAGGAGGACTATCGCAGTACCCCCACATGCCCTTCAGCCGCGCGAAGAAGCCGCTCGCCTGCGGGCTTTCCTCGCCGGTCTCCAGCGCGCGGAATTCCTCCAGCAGTTCCTTCTGGCGCGCGCTGAGCTTGGTCGGCGTCTCGACGTCGATCTGGACGACCATGTCGCCGTGGCCGCGGCCGTTCAGCACCGGCATGCCGGCGCCGCGCTGGCGCAGCTGCTTGCCGGTCTGGATGCCGGGCGGGATGCGGATCTCGTGGCACGTCTTGTCCAGCCCGGGCACCTCGATCATGCCGCCCAGCGCGGCGGTGGTGATCGACACCGGGCAGCGCGCGAACAGGGTGGTGCCGTCGCGCTCGAACAATGCATGGCGAGCGAGGTGGATGAAGATGTAGAGGTCGCCCGGAGGCGCACCGCGCGCGCCCGCTTCGCCCTCTCCCGTCGCGCGGATGCGCGTACCGTCGTCCACGCCGGCGGGGATGCCCACGTCGAGCGACTTGGTCTGTTCCACCCGGCCCTCGCCGTGGCACGCCTCGCATGGCTGCGCGATCACCTGGCCCGACCCGTGGCAGGCGGGGCAGGGCCGTTCGACCACGAAGAAGCCCTGCTGCGCGCGGACCTTGCCGTGGCCCTTGCAGGTGGTGCAGGTGCGCGCGCCGGTGCCGGACTTGGCGCCGGTGCCGCCGCACGGCTCGCAGGGGGCAGCGACGTCGATGCGGATCGCGGCCTGCTTGCCGTGGAACGCCTCTTCCAGGGTCACCTCGAGGTCGTAGCGCAGGTCCGCGCCGCGGCGGACGCCGCCGCGCTGGCCGCCGCGCCCGCCGCCCATGAACTCGCCGAAGATGTTCTCGAAGATGTCGGAGAAGCCCTCGAAACCCTGCGCCTGCCCGCCGCCGAACCCGCCATTCTGGAACGCCGCCTTGCCGAAGCGGTCGTAGGCGGCGCGCTTCTGGGGATCCTTCAGGCAGTCATAGGCTTCGCTGATTGCCTTGAACTTGGCCTCGCTGTCGGCGCAGCCGGGGTTGCGATCCGGATGGCACTGCATCGCCAGCCGCCGGTACGAGGTCTTGATCGTCTTGTCGTCGGCGGTGCGATCGACCTCGAGCAGTTCGTAATATTCGGTGTCAGCCATTCAGAAATGCCCTCTCCCGCTTGCGGGAGAGGGTTGGGAGAGGGGCTGCGACCGATCTTCGCAACGCGCCTTCGCCCAACCCCCCTCTCCC
>CAXUMU010000126.1:0-5517 GCA_964252145.1 uncultured Sphingomonadaceae bacterium | reverse complement strand
CCGCGACGAATAAGCGCGACGGCTGAGCGCGAAGGCCCTCTCCCGCAAGGCGGGAGAGGGGGCAGGAAGCCTTACTTCGTGTCGTCGACTTCCGAGAATTCGGCATCGACCACGTCATCGCCGTGCTTCGCGTCCGCACCCGGCGCGCCCGCCCCGGGGCTCGCCTGCGCCGCCTGCTCCTTCTCGTAGATCGCCTGGCCCAGCTTCATCGCGATCTGCGCCAGCGCCTGCGCCTTCTCGGTCATCTGGTCGGGGTCGTTGCCCTCCACCGCAGCCTTGGCGGCGGCGACGGCGGTCTCGATCTCCGACTTGAGGCCCGCGTCCACCTTGTCGCCATGCTCGGCAAGCTGGCGCTCGGTGGTATGGATCAGGCTTTCGGCGTTGTTCTTCGCCTCGGCCGTGGCGCGGCGCTTCTTGTCCTCGTCGGCGAACTGCTCGGCGTCGCGGACCATCTGGTCGATGTCGCTGTCCGACAGGCCGCCGGAGGCCTGGATCTTGATCTGCTGCTCCTTGCCCGTGCCCTTGTCCTTGGCATGGACGTTGACGATGCCGTTCGCGTCGATGTCGAACGTGACCTCGATCTGCGGCACGCCGCGCGGCGCCGGCGGGATGCCGACCAGGTCGAACTGGCCCAGCATCTTGTTGTCCGCCGCCATCTCGCGCTCGCCCTGGAAGACGCGGATCGTGACCGCGTTCTGGTTGTCGTCCGCGGTCGAGTAGGTCTGCGACTTCTTGGTCGGGATGGTCGTGTTGCGGTCGATCATCCGGGTGAACACGCCGCCCAGCGTCTCGATGCCCAGCGACAGCGGCGTCACGTCGAGCAGCAGCACGTCCTTGACGTCGCCCTGCAGCACGCCGGCCTGGATCGCCGCGCCCATCGCGACGACCTCGTCGGGGTTGACGCCGGTGTGCGGCTCCTTGCCGAAGAACGCCTTCACCGCATCGCGGACCTTGGGCATGCGCGTCATGCCGCCCACCATCACGACCTCATCGATCGCGTCGGCCTTGAGGCCCGCATCGGCGAGCGCCTTCTTCAGCGGCTCGATCGTGCGCTTGATCAGGTCGTCGACCAGCCGCTCCAGGTCGGAACGGGTGATCGACTTGACGAGATGCTTGGGGCCGGTCGCATCGGCGGTGATGAAGGGGAGGTTGACCTCGGTCGTCTGCGTCGAGCTGAGCTCGATCTTAGCCTTCTCGGCGGCTTCCTTCAGCCGCTGCAGCGCCAGCCGATCCTTGGTGAGATCAATCCCTTCGGCCTTCTTGAACTCGTCGGCGAGATACTGGACGACCTTGGCGTCGAAATCCTCGCCGCCCAGGAAGGTATCGCCGTTGGTCGCTTTCACCTCGAACACGCCGTCGCCGATCTCGAGGATCGAGATGTCGAACGTGCCGCCGCCCAGATCGTAGACCGCGATCGTCTTGCCGTCATTCTTGTCGAGCCCGTAGGCCAGCGCCGCCGCGGTCGGCTCGTTGATGATGCGCAGCACGTCCAGGCCGGCGATGCGCCCGGCATCCTTGGTCGCCTGGCGCTGGGCGTCGTTGAAGTAGGCCGGAACGGTGATCACCGCTTCGCTGACCGTCTCCCCGAGGTACGACTCAGCGGTCTCCTTCATCTTCTGCAGCGTGAAGGCGGAGATCTGCGAGGGGCTGTAATCCTCGTTGCCGGCCTTCACCCACGCATCGCCGTTGGTGCCCTTCACGATACGATAGGGGACGAGTTCGGTGTCCTTGCGCGTGATCGGATCGTCGAAGCGGCGGCCGATGAGGCGCTTCACCGCGAAGATCGTATTGTCCGGATTGGTGACCGCCTGGCGCTTGGCCGGCTGGCCGATCAGCCGCTCGCCGTCCTTGGCGAAGGCGACGATGGAGGGCGTGGTACGCGCGCCTTCCGCATTCTCGATGACCTTGGGCTTGCCGCCTTCCATGACGGCGACGCAGCTGTTGGTGGTGCCGAGGTCGATTCCGATGACTTTACCCATGCTCTAACCTTTCATTCCCCCAGAAATTGAGGCGGATCCCGGTGCCCCCCTTCCAATCAAGCGAGGGCGACCAAGGGGCCGTGACGACTGGCGATATAGGGGGGGTTTCGGTTGCTGCAAGACGGGCCCGGGGCTATTGGCGCGCGTGCTTTTCCGGGAGTTTGGCGTGGCCTTCCATCGCTTGAGCGTGCTGCTGCTGGGCTCGTTGCTCGCGGCCGGGTGCCACCGCCCGCCGGCCACGGAGCTGAACGTGACCAGTGCCTGGGTGCGGCTCCCGGCGGTGGGCGGACGGCCGGGGGCGGCTTATTTCACCATGCAGGGCGGGGCCAAGGCGGAGCGGCTGACGCGCGTCGACAGCCCCTCGGCCGAGCGCGCCGAACTGCACGAGGGCGGGATGATGGACGGCATGATGACGATGCGGCCGATGGCCGGCGTCGACGTGCCCGCCGGCGGCAGCGTCGCGTTCGCGCCGGGCGGCAACCACGCGATGCTGTTCGGGATCAATCCGGCGCTCCGATCGGGCGGCACGCTGCCGCTCAGGTTCCACTTCGCCAGCGGCGCCACCCGCACGGCGGATGCGAAGATCGTCGCGGCCGGCGATCTGGCCCCCGCGTCCTGACCACGGGCCGTCCCCTCACCGACGGCGAATGCCGCCTCGCGCGCACGATCTTCGGCGACGCGATCGATTATGGTCGCGTGCGCCTGCACCGGCGCAAATGGTGGCCGTTCCACCCCAGGGCCGTCGTGATGGCGCCGGACGGCGACATCTGGTTCCATCCCGACGGGCCGAACTGGCGCGACGATTTCGCCGCCGCCTCGCGCATGATGCAGGGGCTGTTCGTGCACGAGATGACGCACGTGTGGCAGGCGCAGCGCGGCGGGCGCTGGTTCCTGCCGCTGATGCGCCATCCCTTCTGCCGCTATGCCGTGCCGCTCGTCCCCGGACGCCCGTTCCGCCGCTATGGGCTGGAGCAGCAGGCCGAGATCGTCCGCCACGCCTTCCTGCTGCGCCTGGGCGAGCGCGTGCCGCACGCCGCGGCGCCGGCGGATTACGAGGCGCTGCTGCCGTTCGCCCGCGCCGCTGACAGTCTCTTAACGATCGACCGGTAAGCTGCCCTGCGGGAATTCCCGAAGTGTGAGGACCGGACCATGACCTATCCAGAACTTCTCGTCGTATTCGTCACGCTGGTTATCGCCGCCGTTTTCCTCGCCGCGTGGATCCGCCGCGACAAGGGCATCGTCCCCGAAGACCGCCTGCCCGATGCGCTGCACGAACCGCTGAACGGCAAGCAGAGCGGCTGACCCTCCGGCCCGGCGGGAGTACAACCGTGCTCCCGCGCCGGCGGGAGCCCAGCTGCAACCGCGGGACTGGGCTCCCGCCTCCGCGGGAGCTCGGTTACGCGCTCAGCCCGCCTTCGCGACTGCCACCAGCGCGGGGCGGAGCAGCCGGTCGCGGATCATGTAGCCGCCCTGCATCTCCTGCACGATCGTGCCGGGGGCGACGTCGGCGCGCTCGATCTCCAGCATCGCCTGGTGGCGGTTGGGATCGAGCTTCTCGCCCATCGCCTCGATCTTCTTGATGCCGTGGCGGCCGAACACGGTCTCCAGCTCGCGTCCGGTCGCTTCCAGCCCGGTGACGAGCGGTTTCATCTTCTCGTCGGCCTTCATCTCGTCCGGGATCGCGGCAAGAGCGCGGGTAAGGTTGTCGGCGATCGAGAGCATGTCGCGGGCGAAGCCGGTCGAGGCATAGGCGGTCGCGTCGGCCTTCTCGCGCTCCAGCCGGCGGCGCACGTTCTGCGTCTCGGCCTGCGCGTACAGCACCTCGCTCTTCAGCTTGTCGAGTTCGGCCTCCAGCCGCGCGAACGGCGGCTCCTCGGCGCCGCCGTTGCCGTCGGCGGGCGGCGCCTCGCCGGCGACCGCCTCGTAGATCTCGTTCTCGTCGGGTGTCGTCATATCGTCGTTCATGCCATCAATCTCGTGAGCGCCTGTGCGGTGAAATCTACCATCGGGACGACGCGCGCATAATTCAACCGCGTCGGCCCGATCACGCCGACGACGCCGACCACGCGGCCGGCGACATCGTGATAGGGCGCGGCGATAACCGAAGAACCGGAGAGCGAGAACAGCTTGTTTTCCGATCCGATGAAGATCTTCATGCCATGCCCCGCGCGCGCGCCGTCCAGCAGCCGCGCGATCTCCTCCTTGGTCTCCAGCTCGTCGAGCAGCTGGCGCACGCGCTCCAGGTCGGCGGCGGCGCCCGCGTCGATCAGGTTGGCCTGGCCGCGCACGATCAGCACCGGCCGCGCGGTGCCGTCCTCCGACCACACCGCCAGGCCGCGCGCGACCAGCTCGCCGGAGGCGGCGTCCAGCGCGGCGCGACCCTGGCCGATTTCGGCGCGCAGGCGCAGCTGCGCCTGGCCCAGCGTCAGCCCGGCAAGCCGCTCGCTCATATAGTTCGCCGCCTCGGCCAGCGCGGAGGGCGGCAGGTAAGGCGGCAGATCGATCACCCGGTTCTCGACCGTGCCGTCCGCGCCGACCAGCACCGCCAGCGCCTGAGAGCGGGAAAGCGGCACGAAGCCGAACTGGCGCAGCACCGGCTCCCGCTTGGGCACCAGCACGATGCCGGCGCAGGCGGAGAGGCCGGAAAGCGCGGCGGTGGTGGCGGCCAGCGCCTCCTCGATCGGGCCGCCGCCGGTCAGCCGCCCCTCGATCGCGGCGCGCTCCTCGGCCGACGGTTCGGCCGCCTGCATCATGCCGTCGACGAACAGCCGCAGCCCGGTCTCGGTCGGCATGCGGCCCGCCGAGGTATGCGGCGCGGCGAGCAGGCCCAGCTCCTCCAGGTCCTGCATCACGTTGCGGATCGAGGCGGGCGACAGGTTCAGCCCCGCCAGCTTGGATATGGTGCGCGATCCGATCGGCGCGCCGTGCCCCAGATAGCCTTCCACCACCGCGCGGAACACGTCGCGCGCGCGGGTGGAAAGCTCGGTGATGGGTGGGCCGGCCATGGCCATGATGTAGGGTGGGGGGCGGCTCCTGTCATTCCCGCATGGACTTGCGGGGCGCTGCGACGCTAAACGCGCGGCCTCACCTCGAAAGGACTTCGCATGCGCCCATCCGGCCGCGCCCCCGACCAGATGCGCACGATCGCGATGGAGACCGGCTTCAGCGCGCATGCCGAAGGATCGTGCCTCGTCTCGTTCGGCATGACCCGCGTGCTCGTCACCGCCTCGATCGAGGAGCGGCTGCCGCCGTGGCTGCGCGGCAAGGGCAAGGGCTGGCTGACCGCCGAATATGGCATGCTGCCGCGCGCCACCCACACGCGCGGGTCGCGCGAGGCGGCCAAGGGCAAGCAGTCGGGCCGCACGCAGGAGATCCAGCGGCTGATCGGCCGGTCGCTGCGCACCGCGGTCGACCTGGAGAAGCTGGGCGAGCGCCAGATCACGCTCGATTGCGACGTGCTGCAGGCCGACGGCGGCACCCGCACGGCCGCCATTTCGGGCGCGTGGGTCGCGCTGCGGCTGGCGGTGGACGGGCTGAT
>CAXUMU010000125.1:0-8180 GCA_964252145.1 uncultured Sphingomonadaceae bacterium | reverse complement strand
GCTGTTGGGCATCCTCACCGCCGACTGCGTGCCCGTCCTGTTCGCCGATGCCGCGGCCGGCGTGATCGGCGCGGCGCATGCCGGCTGGAAGGGCGCGATCGGCGGCGTCACCGACGCGACGATCGCCGCGATGCTGCGGCTGGGCGCGCGGATCGAGCGGATCGTGGCGGCGATCGGCCCCTGCATCGCCCGCGCCTCCTATGAGGTGGACGACGGCTTCCTCGCCCGCTTCACCGCCGACGATCCGGCGAACGAACGCTTCTTCCTCGCCGGCCGCGCCGGCCACCACCAGTTCGACATCGAGGCCTATGTCGCCGCGCGCCTGGCCGCCGCCGGGGTCGGCCGGATCGAGGCGCTGGGGCTGGACACCTACGGCGACGAGCGCCGCTTCTTCAGCTACCGTCGCGCGACGCACCGCGGCGAGCCGGGCTACGGCCGGCAGATCAGCCTGATCGGCCTGCCCGGCTGAACCACTGGAGCCGACCCATGGACGACGAGACCGAAGCCGACCTGACCGGCGCCACCCCGCAGCGCCGCCCCCGCGCGGTCGCGCGCGAGATCGGCGGGCGGCGGCTCAAGGCGTCCACGCTGATGATGGGCCACGGCTATGATCCGATGCTGTCCGAAGGCGCGCTGAAACCGCCGATCTTCCTGACCTCCACGTTCGTGTTCGAGAGCGCGGCGGCCGGCAAGCGCCACTTCGAGGGCGTCACCGGCAAGCGCCCGGGCGGCGCGGAGGGGCTGGTGTATTCGCGCTTCAACGGCCCCAACCAGGAGATTTTGGAGGCGCGCCTCGCGCTGTGGGAGGATGCCGAGGAGGCGCTCAGCTTCTCCTCCGGCATGGCCGCGATCACCACCGTGCTGCTCTCGCTCGTCCGGCCCGGCGACACGGTGATCCATTCCGCCCCGCTCTACGCCGCGACCGAGACGCTCATCGGCCGCATCCTCGGCCGCTTCGGCGTGCACTGGCTCGATTTCCCGGCAGGCGCCACGCCGGAGGAGATCGAGGCGGTCGTCACACGTGCGAAGGCCGCGGGAAGAGTGGCGCTCATCTATCTGGAAAGCCCCGCCAATCCCACCAACGCTCTGGTCGATGTCGAGGCGGTCGCGGCGGTGCGCGACGCGGCCTTCCCCGCCGGCGAGCGGCCGCCGATCGTGATCGACAATACCTTCCTGGGGCCGCTCTGGCAGCAGCCGCTGCGCCACGGCGCGGACCTCGTGCTCTACAGCCTCACCAAATATGCCGGCGGCCACAGCGATCTGGTGGCGGGCGGCGTGACCGGCACGAAGGCGGCGATCGCCCCGATCCGGGCGATGCGCAACACCATCGGCACGATCACCGATCCGCATTCCGCCTGGATGCTGCTGCGCAGCCTGGAGACGCTGGAACTCAGGATGACGCACGCCGGCGAGAATGCCGCGAAGGTCTGCGGCTGGCTGCAGGGCCACGCCAAGGTGGAACGCGTCGCCTATCTCGGCTTCATCGAGGACGAACGGCAGAAGGACATCTTCGATCGCCACTGCACCGGCGCCGGATCGACCTTCTCGCTCTATCTGAACGGCGGCGAGGCCGAGGCGTTCGCCTTCCTCGATGCGCTCAGTATCGCCAAGCTGGCGGTCAGCCTCGGCGGGACCGAGACGCTGGCGAGCCATCCGGCCGGGATGACGCACCTGTCCGTGCCCGATGCGCGGCGACAGGCGCTGGGCATCACCGACAATCTGGTGCGCATTTCGATCGGCGTGGAAGATGCCGACGATCTTATCGCCGATTTCGAGCAAGCGCTGGGAAGTGTCTGAACAAACACGTCAACCCAGCCCATGACCACGTCATCCCAGCGAAAGCTGGGATCTTGCTGAAGTCGGATGCTGAAGTCCGACGAGATCCCAGCCTTCGCTGGGATGACGTCGCGGGGTCAGCGCACGAACGCCTTGTCCGCCCGCTTCCGCAGCCGATCCACCGCCGCCGCGTGGATGCCGGGCGCGGTCGCCAGCACGCCGAACGCGTCGCCGCGCGTTGAATTGTAGCGCAGCGGATTGCCGCGCGCGTCGCTGACCGCGGCGCCCGCCTCGGTCGCGATCAGGCAGGCGGCGGCGATGTCCCACTCATTGCCCCAGCGGAGCGTCGCCAGCAGATCGGCCTCGCCCGCCGCGACCATCGCGATCCGCAGCGCGATCGAGTTGGGCCGCGCGACCGGCACCAGATCGGCATCCACCGGGGGCAGCACGTCGGTCGGCACGCGCGCGCCGGGCAGCGCACCGCGCGCCGTTACGTGCAGCCGCTCCCCGTTGCGCCACGCGCCGCCGCCCGCCTCGGCGCGCCAATGCTCGGCCCGTGCCGGTGCGTCCAGCACCCCGATCAGCGCCGTACCGCCGGCGGCGAGCGCGACCGACACGCACCAGCCGTCGCGCCCGCGCAGGAAATCGCGCGTGCCGTCGATCGGGTCGACCAGCCACAGCCGGCTGCGGGTCAGCCGCTCGGCACTGTCGGCGGTCTCCTCGGACAGCCAGCCGGCCTCTGGATCGAGCGCGGTCAGCCGCTCGCGCAGCATCAGGTCGGCTTCCAGGTCGACATCGCACACCGGGTGGCCCGGCACCTTCTCCCAGCGGCGATATTCGCCCTTCCATCGCGCCAGCACCATCCGGCCGACCTCACCGACGACCGCGCTGACCGCATCGAGCAGGGTTTCAGGCACCGGCGACCATCATGCCCTCGATCCGAAGCGTCGGCACGTCGATCGCGCGGCGGAAGGCGAGATCGCTCGCGGCGTGAAGATTGAGAAACATGTCCTTCAGATTGCTCGCGATCGTGATCTCGGCGACGGGCTCGGCAAGCTGCCCGTCGCGGATCACGAAGCCTGATGCGCCCCGGCTGTAATCGCCCGTGACCGGATTGACGCCCTGGCCGATCAGCTCGGTCACGTACAGGCCGAGCTTGATATCCGACATCAGCTCTTCGGGCGACACGCTGCCCGCGGCGAGGTAGAGGTTGGTCGTCCCCGCCCCCGGCGCGCCGCTGATCCCGCGCGTCGCGTGGCCGGTCGGGGCAAGGCCCAGCTGGCGCCCCGACGCGCTCTCGATCAGCCACGACAGGAGCACGCCGTCCGCCACCAGGTCGCGCGGCGCGGTGGGCAGGCCCTCGCCGTCGAATGGCTTGGAGCGCAGGCCCCGCACCCGGTGCGGATCGTCGCGGATGGTGATGCCCGCCGCGAACACCTGCTCGCCCATTCGCTCCAGCAGGAAGCTCGATCGCCGCGCGACCGACGATCCGGTGATCGCGCCGGCGAAATGGCCGAGCAGGCCGGCGCCCACGCGCGGATCATACACGATTGGCATCGGCCCGCTGCCCAGCTTGCCGGGGTCGAGCCGGGCGACCGCGCGGCGGCCGGCGCGGGTGCCGATCGCGCCCGCATCCTCCAGGTCGGCATGGTGGCGGGCGGAGTGGTAGGCGTAATCGCGCTGCATCCCGCCGCCCTCGCCTGCGATCACGCTGGCCGAGCAGCCATAGCCGCTGGTGCTGTAGCCGCGGACGAAGCCGTGGCTGGTGGCAAGCGCGGTGACGGTGCGGCTCGCGCTCGCGCTGCCGCCTTCGCTGTTGGTGACCCCGGCAACCGCGCGGGCGGCATCCTCGGCCTGCGCCGCCCGCTCGCGCAGCGCGGCGGGGGCCGGATCGGCGCCGTCGTCGCTGTCGAGGAACGGCGTGTCGCCGCGCAGCAGCCGGTCCTCGGGCGCCAGGCCGGCATAGGGATCCTCGGGCGCCTCGCGCGCCATCGCCGCGGCGCGCTCCACCAGCGCGGACAGCGCCTCGGCCGACAGGTCGGACGAGGAAACGCTGGCCGAGCGCCGGCCGAAGAACAGCCTGAGGCCGATCTCCTCGCCTTCCGACCGCTCGACATCCTCCAGCTTGCCCAGGCGCACCTGCACCTGGGTGGAGGCATCGCCGAAATAGAGCGCGTCGGCGGCGTCGGCACCGGCGGTTCTCGCCGCGGCGACGAGATCGGCGGCGCGGGCTTCGGCTTGGGCGATGGTCAGCATCGCGCGGACTTAGGGACGGCGGCGGGCAAGGTCAAAGGCGCGCGCGGATTATCCGGCCGATCCCACCACCGCGCAGGCGAGGAACATCAGGAAGCCGGCGAAGCGGTTGGCGCGGAAGCGGGCGAGCGCGCTGTCGCCGTCGTCGGGCCGGAGCGTCGCGACCTGCCACGCGAAGTGCGCCGCGACCGGAACGAGCGCGAGCAGCGCGATGGCATCGGGCCGCAGCCGCCAGAACGCCGCCGCCCACAGCGCCACCGCCGCCGCGTAGAAGCCGGCGACACCGGCGCGGGCATGGCGCCCCAGCGCGCGCGCGGAGGATTTGACGCCGGCCAGCGCGTCGTCCTCGCGGTCCTGCAGCGCGTAGATCGTGTCGTAGCCGATCACCCACGCGATCGATCCGGCGTACAGGATCAGCGCGGCCGGATCGACGTGCCCCTGCACCGCCGGCCAGCCGACCAGCGCCGCCCACGAGAAGACGATCCCCAGCCACACCTGCGGCCACCAGGTGATCCGCTTCATGAACGGATAGGCCGCGACGGGCGCGAGGCTCGCCAGCGCGACGATCCGGGCGAGGTCGTCCAGCCGCAGCAGCACGACCAGCCCGACCAGGCTGAGCGCGATCAGGAACGCCCCCGCCGCCCGCAGCGATACGCGCCCGCTGGCGAGCGGCCGATCGCGCGTGCGGGCGACGGCGCGATCGAGCTCGCGGTCGACGATGTCGTTATAGACGCAGCCCGCCCCGCGCATCGCCAGCGCGCCGATCGCGAACCAGCCGATCAGCCACGGATCGCTCGCCAGCCCGTCCGCCAGCGCGATCGCCCACGCGCCGGGCCAGAACAGCAGCCACGCCCCGATCGGCCGATCGAACCGGGCGAGGCTGACGAACGGCCGGATGCGCGACGGCAGCGCCGCGACCAGCCCGCGGCCTTCGCTGTCGGGAACGATTTCGTTCATTCGCCGCCACTACCCCGGCCCCTCATGTCATCCCAGCGAAAGCTGGGATCTCGTGGGGCGAACCCAAGCGTTCCTGCAACGGGAGATCCCAGCTTTCGCTGGGATGACGTGGTTGGGAATCGCCCCACCCTGCGCTGGGGTGACGGGAAGTTTGTGGTAAGGTGCGTCGGATGACCGCCACCCCCGCCTGGCCGCCGGCCAGCCTGCCGCGCCTGTTCGTCGATCGCCCGCTCGCGGCGGGCGAGATGGTGGAGTTGGACGGCGCCGCCGCCAATTATCTGGGCGCGGTGATGCGGTTGAAGCCCGGCGGGCAGGTGCGGCTGTTCGACGACCGCACCGGCGAATGGCTCGCCGAGGCGACCGAATCGGGCAAGCGCCGCGTGCGCCTTTCCATCGTCGCGCAGATCGCCTCGCGCGAGCGCGTTCCCGATCTCTGGCTGCTCGCCGCGCCGATCAAGAAGGGCCGGATCGACTGGGTGGCGGAGAAGGCGTGCGAGCTGGGCGTCGCGCGGATCGTGCCGGTGCTCACCCGCCGCACGATCGTCGACCGGCTGAACCTCGATCGGCTGCGCGCGCACATGATCGAGGCGGCCGAGCAGTGCGGCCGCACCGCGCTGCCCGAACTGGCCGAACTCATCAAGCTGGACGCGCTGCTGGGCGACTGGCCCCCCGCGCGACAGCTGCTGTTCGCCGACGAGGAGGGCGGCCCGCCGCTCGCCGCCGTCGCCCGCCCCGGCCCCGCCGCGATCCTGATCGGGCCGGAGGGCGGCTTCGACGCCGCCGAGCGCGCCGCGATCCGCGCGGTGCCCCAAGCCAGCGGCATCGGCCTCGGCCCGCGCATCCTGCGCGCCGACACCGCCGCCGCGGCGGCGATCAGCCTGTGGATGGCGGCCGCGGGCGACTGGCAGGTTGGCGAATGATCGGCGCGCGCTTGGCATCTTAGCGGCTGGCGGGCGGCAAAGTGCGCCGCTATGGGCCGAACCCATGAGCACGCGCAAAGCCGAGGACGGCGAAGATCCGCCGATCGAATCCCGCGCCGACCTGATCGGCCTGTTCGAAGGTGGGGAGAAGCCGCCCGAGCGCTGGCGGATCGGCACCGAGCACGAGAAGTTCGTCTATGCGCTGAGCGACCACCACGCCCCCTCCTACGAGGAGAAGGGCGGCATCCACGCGCTGCTGATCGGCCTCACCCGCTACGGCTGGAAGCCGGTGTACGAAGGCGAGAACATCATCGCGCTGGAAGGGCCGGACGGCAATTGCAGCCTGGAGCCGGCCGGTCAGTTCGAGCTGTCGGGCGCGCCGCTGGAGAACCTCCACCTCACCTGCGCCGAAACCGGCCGTCACCTGGAGCAGGTTAAGGCGGTGGGCGATAAGCTCGGCATGGGCTTCCTGGGCCTGGGCATGTGGCCCGACAAGACCCGCGCCGAGCTGCCGATCATGCCCAAGGGCCGCTACCGCATCATGCTGGACCATATGCCGCGCGTCGGCACGATGGGGCTGGACATGATGCTGCGCACCTGCACCATCCAGACCAATCTCGACTACCGTTCCGAAGCGGACATGGTGAAGAAGTTCCGCGTGGCGCTGGCGCTGCAGCCGCTCGCGACCGCCTTGTTCGCCAATTCGCCGTTCACCGAAGGCAAGCCCAACGGCTTCCTCTCCTACCGCAGCCACATCTGGACCGACACCGATCCGCACCGCACCGGCATGCTGCCGTTCGTGTTCGAGGACGGCTTCGGCTATGAACGCTACGCCGAGTACATGCTGAACGTCCCGATGTATTTCGTCTTCCGCGACGGCAGATATATCGATGCGGCCGGCCTCGACTTCCGCGACTTCCTGGCCGGCAACCTCTCCGTCCTGCCCGGCGAGAAGCCGAAGCTGGGCGACTGGGCCGACCATCTCTCTACCGCCTTCCCCGAGGTGCGGCTAAAGAGCTTTCTCGAGATGCGCGGCGCGGACGGCGGGCCGTGGAACACGATCTGCGCGCTGCCCGCCTTCTGGGTCGGCCTGCTCTACGACGATGGCGCGCTGGACGCCGCGTGGGACGAGGTGAAGCACTGGACGATCGAGGACCATCAGCGCATCCGCGACGAGGTGCCGCGCGTCGCGCTCGGCGCGCGCGGCCCCCGGGGGCGGACGCTGCGGGAACTGGGCGAGCGGATCCTCGACATCGCCGGCGCGGGCCTTTCCGCGCGCGCGCGGCTGGACGGGGCGGGCAACAACGAGGTCGGCTTCCTCGATCCGCTGCGCGAGATCGTCGCGTCGGGCAAGGTGCCGGCGCAGCGCCTGCTCGACCGCTACCATGGGGCGTGGGGCGGGGATCTCGGCCGGGTGTATCAGGAGATGAGCTTCTAGGCGGCTCTTCGGCGAGCGAAAAAGCCTACTCCGCCGCGACCTGTGCCGCCGGAGCCGGGGCCCCCCGCAGCCAGCGGAACAGGCGCGGGATCGGTGCGTGGCGGTCCATCCAGTCGGCATAGGCGCGATAGGCCGGGTCGGCGCCGAGATGCTTCTCCTCCGTCCGCGCGCGCCAGTAGTAGACGCCGCTCACCCCCGCCAGCGTCACCGTGTTGCGGAAGATGTCGGTCAGGCTGCCGGTGGTGGCGACGAGCGGCGTGGTCAGGATCCACCAGTAGGCGTTCTTGGAGAGATAGGCCGGATGCTTGGTCCAGCGATACGGCCCGTGCGTCAGGATGCCGCGATGCGTGAGGTTGGAGAAGCGCGGGCCGAACGCCACCGTCGCCCAGGCGTAACAGCCGGTCAGCAGCACCAGCGCGGCGCCGGCGGGCCACAGCAGCAGCGGGTGCTCCGACAGCCAGTAGCTCCAATCCTCGGTCCCGTAATGATAGTCGAGCGGCCCGCCCGAGTTCATCAGGATGAACGGCGGGTAGCAGATCAACGCCGCCACCCAGCCGGCGACGAACGGGTTGGCCGAGCGGATGTGCGAATCGAGCGGACGGCAGGTGAGCACGTAGCCCACCGTGGCGAAGGCGACGTCGACCAGGAACATGAAGGCGATCAGCGCGCGCGCCAGCGGCACCGGCCCCGAGAGCGAGGCCCAGGGCGCGTCGATCACGTCGCGGTAATTGCCCGGCACGATCGAGATCATGAAGGCTAGGAAGAAGCCCTTCACCGTCCAGTCGCGGAAATGCTCGGCGATGCCCGCGCGGTCGGTCGCGCCCTGTCCCAGCAGG
>CAXUMU010000124.1:0-8189 GCA_964252145.1 uncultured Sphingomonadaceae bacterium | reverse complement strand
TGAGCCAGAGAATGAGACCCATGATGTCCTCCTGTCGTCGCCGATGCTGCTGCCGGAATGTTCCGGCAACCGGCTGGTTGCACTGACAGGCGCCGGGCTTTTCGCCGGGCGCCTGGCCCCTGTTGGGGTCCGCCAGTCAGAAGCCGCGACGAAACTATTTGTTCCGTTGCAGCAACAAGATTGGCGTTGATGCAGATCATGCGGACACGAAAGAGCCCCGCCGCCCGCGTGGGCGACGGGGCTCTCGGCCGGGCAGGAGGCTCAATATTTCTGCTGGCGCTCGTACAGCGACTTGTAGTGCTGGATCCGCGTGACGCGCAGACCGGGCATGCCCGATCGGTCCACCGCGCGCTGCCAGCCGGCGAATTCCTCCAGCGTCAGGTTATAGCGATCGCATACCTCGTCGACCGTCAGCAGCCCGCCGTTCACGGCCGCGACCACTTCCGCCTTGCGCCGCACTACCCAGCGCGTGGTGCTGGGCGGGGGCAGCGAATCCAGCGTGAGCGGCTCGCCAAGCGGGCCGATCACCTGTGCCGGCCTGATTTTCTGGTTCTCGATCATTCCATACCCTCGACACGGCCACTGGCCTGGCTTCTGCTCTGGACCCCGCCGAACCTTAGATGCGGGGCATTGAAAGAAGGCTAACCCGCCACGGTAAAGGCCGTGGTCATCTTGGTTTACGGCGCCCGCCCGGCGACTCCGGGGTGGAAGCTTCCGCCCATCGCGCGCGCGCCTTCGCTCCAGCCGCTGCCGGATTCGAGCAGCGCGACCAACCCGTCCACCGGCGTTATCTGCGCGCCGCCGCCGTGCGACAGGCAGCCCTCGATCCGGGCGGTCGCGCTGTTCGCCTGCGCCGCGGCCAGGATCGCGGTAAGCCGCGGATAATCCAGCCGCACCGGCGCGGCGGTGCGCCGTCTCCGTTTGCGGCCGAACGATAGATCCATGTTCCCAGGCGTCCCGCTGCCATTCGTTTCGGCAGCCGCTCTACCGGCGATTGCTGAAGCTCCGGTAAAGCCGGCGGTTCTCATCGATCCGCGGTGCGCCTACATGGCTCCGGAATGGACGCGGACTTTCAGCTCGACCGGCCGGCGGCGGCGGCACGGATCGTCGTCGCCATGTCGGGCGGCGTCGACAGCTCGGTCGTGGCCGCGCTCGCCGCGGCGACGGGGGCCGAGACGATCGGCGTCACGTTGCAGCTGTACGATCACGGCGCCGCGGTCGGCCGCACCGGCAGCTGCTGCGCCGGGCAGGACATCCGCGACGCGCGCGCCGTCGCCGACCGGCTGGGCATCGCGCACTATGTGTTCGATTATGCCAGCCGCTTCCGCTCGAGCGTGATCGAGGACTTCGCCGACGAATATATGGCCGGTCGCACGCCGATCCCGTGCGTGCGCTGCAACCAGGGGGTGAAGTTCACCGACCTGCTGGGCATCGCGCGCGATCTCGGCGCGGACTGCCTGGCGACCGGCCACTATGTCCGCCGCCTGATCGGGCCGGCGGGGCCGGAGCTGCACCGCGGCAGCGATCCCGCGCGCGACCAGAGCTATTTCCTGTTCGCGACGACACGGCCGCAGCTGGAGATGCTGCGCTTTCCGCTGGGTGCGCTGCCGAAGGCGCGCGTGCGCGGGATCGCCGCCGAGCTGGGCCTGGCGGTCGCGGCCAAGCCCGACAGTCAGGACATCTGCTTCGTGCCCGATGGCGACTATGCCGCGGTGGTCCGCAAGCTGCGGCCCGAGGCGGGCGAGGGCGGCGAGATCGTCGATCTGGCCGGCCGCCTATTGGGCCGGCACCGCGGGCTGATCAACTTCACCGTCGGCCAGCGGCGCGGGCTGGAGATCGGCGGCCAGGCCGAGCCGCTCTACGTCGTCCGGCTCGATCCTTCGACCAGGCGCGTCGTCGCCGGGCCACGCGCGGCGCTGGCGGTGGGGTCGGCGCGAATCGCCGAGGTCAACTGGCTGGGCAACGGTTTCGCCGGCCCGCTCACCGCCAAGATCCGCTCGATGGCAAAGCCGGTGCCGGTGCGCTTCGACGGCGGGACGCTCAGCTTCGCTGCGCCCGAATTTGGCGTTGCGCCGGGGCAGGCGGCGGTGCTGTACGCGGGCGACCGCGTGCTGGGCGGCGGCTGGATCGAAGAGACGATTCCGGTCCCGGCGCTGGCGGGATAGCGGCGGCAATCAGTGCTCCCGCGCAGGCGGGAGTCCAGATTCCGAGAGCTCTGAATGGGCCCCCGCCTGCGCGGGAGCACTGGATCGTTCCGAACTACCGCGGAAGACCGCGTGCGATCATGCATCCTCTCCCTCGGTCGCCTGCACGAGGGCGACGCGCGCGGCATCGACATGGCCCTCGGGATCGGGGTGGATCAGGATCTCGACGTCGGGGAATTCACGCGCCAGCTTGGCCTCGATCTCGTCCATCACGCGGTGCGCTTCGTGCACGCTCATGTCGCCCGCCACCCAGACGTGGAACTGGACGAAGTCGCGCGCGCCGCTGGTGCGCGTACGCAGGTCGTGGATGCCCTTCAGCTCGGGGTGCTGCGCGGCGACGGCGAGGAAATGCTGGCGCCGCTCCTCGGGCCATTCCTTGTCCATCAGTTGATCGATCGCGGTCCACGATGCGGTCCACGCGCCCCACGCCAGCCAGCCGGCGATGGCGATCCCGGCGACCGCGTCGGCGCCGCGGATCCGCGCATATTGATCCAGCGCGAGCGCCGCGATCACCGCGACGTTCAGCATCAGGTCGCTCTTATAGTGGATATTGTCGGTCGCGATCGCGATCGATCCCGTCGCCGCGATCACGCGCCGCTGGATGCCCAGCAGCACGAAGGTCGCGACGATCGCGACCAGCGACACGCCGATGCCGAACTCCGCTTGGCCGGTCGCGCCGCCCTCCACCAATTGCTGGATCGCACGGCCGCCGATCGCGATCGCCGAGACCGAGATCATGACCACCTGGAACAAAGCGGCGATCGCCTCGGCCTTGCCGTGGCCGAAGCGGTGGTCGCGGTCCGCCGGGACGGCGGCGATGCGCACGCCCCAGAGCGTGACGAGCGAGGCGATCAGGTCGAGCCCGGTATCGGCCAGCGAGCCGAGCATCGCGACCGACCCGGTCGTCCACGCCGCACCTGCCTTCAGCAGCAGCAGGAAGGCGGCGACGATCGCGCTGGCGGTCGCCGCCCGCGCCGTCAGCCGGCCGCGCTCGGCGGCGCGCGTCTGTGCGGCGTCGGTCACGGGTAGAGCAGCCCTTCGCGCCACGTGCCGTCGCCCTGCGCCGTGAACAGGCGGCGCTCGTGCAGGCGGTGCGCACGGTCGATCCAGAATTCGATGCGGCGGGGCACGATCCGCGTGCCCGACCAGTGCGGCGGGCGCGGCACCGGCTGCCCCGCGAACCGCGCCTGCATTTCGGCGAAGCGTCGCTCGAACACGTCGCGCGAAGGGAGCGGTCGCGACTGGTCCGACGCCCAGGCGCCCAGCTGCGAATCGCGGCCGCGCGTCGCGAAATAGGCGTCGGCCTCGTCGTCGGCGACGCGCTCGGTCGGCCCCTCGATCCGTACCTGCCGCCGCAGCGACTTCCAATGGAACAGCAAAGCCGCGTTGGGATCGGCGCGCAGATCGTCCGCCTTGCGGCTTTCCAGGTTGGTGTAGAAAGTGAACCCGCGCTTGTCGTGACCCTTCAGCAGGACCATGCGTACCGCGGGATTGCCGGCGGCGTCCGCCGTCGCCAGCGCCATCGCGTTGGGGTCGTTGATCTCGGATTGGCGCGCCTCGGCATACCATTCCTCGAACAGGGCGAAGGGGTCCGTGCTCATCGTGGCGCTCTAACGCAATTCACTTCCACTTGAACCCACCCCGTCATGCCAGCGCAGGCTGGCATCCGGACGACGGATGTTCCAGCCGTCCGGCATAGTCTGGACCCCAGCCCGCTCTGGGGCGACAATATGACCAGCTAGTTATTGCGCTGCACAAGCGCATGTGGTGCAACGGGCGGCATGATTCAGGCCGCCCTCCACCACGTCACGGCCTATCGCTACGATCGGCCCGTATTGCTCGGGCCGCAGGTGATCCGGCTCCGACCCGCGCCGCACAGCCGCACCGCGGTCAACAATTACGCGCTGAAGATCGAGCCGGCGAACCACTTCATCAACTGGCAGCAGGATCCGCTGGGCAACTGGCTGGCGCGGATCACCTTTCCGGAGCGCACCGATCATCTCAGCATCACGGTCGACCTGATCGCCGACCTGACCGTGATCAATCCGTTCGACTTCTTCGTCGAGGATTACGCGCAGCAATATCCGTTCGCGTACGAGGACACGCTCGCCTCCGACCTCTCGGCCTATTTCGAGGCGGACCGGGGCACGCCGCTGCTCGATGCGCTGGTCGGCCAGTTCGCCGCGCACAAGGGCGGAACGATCGACTTCCTGGTCGAGATCAACAGCACGCTCGCCGCACGCATCGCCTATATCGTGCGGATGGAGCCGGGCACGCAGACGCCCGAGGAGACGCTCGCGATCGGCAGCGGATCGTGCCGCGATTCGAGCTGGCTGCTGGTTCACCTTCTCCGCCGGCTGGGCTTCGCCGCGCGCTTCGTCTCGGGCTATCTGATCCAGCTGAAGGCGGACGTCGACCCGGTCACCGGCCCCAAGGGTACGCAGGTCGACTTCACCGACCTCCATGCCTGGGCCGAGGTGTTCATCCCCGGCGCGGGCTGGATCGGGCTCGATCCCACCTCCGGCCTGTTCGCGGGCGAAGGGCATATCCCGCTCGCGGCGACACCGCACTACCGCTCGGCCGCGCCGATCACCGGCGCGCTGCTGGAGCCGGCCTCGACCGACTTCCACTTCGAGATGGACGTGCAGCGCATCGCCGAGGCGGTGCGGATCACCAAGCCTTTCACCGAGACTCGCTGGGAGGCGCTGCTGGCGCTGGGCGAGCAAGTCGATGCCGATCTCGTGCGCCAGGACGTGCGGCTCACGACCGGCGGCGAGCCGACCTTCGTCTCCGCCGACGATCCCGAGGCGGGCGAGTGGAACGGCGATGCGGTCGGGCCGACCAAGGCGGGCTATGCCGATCGCCTGATCCGGCGGCTGCGCGAGAAGTTCGCACGAGGCGGACTGCTCCACCACGGCCAGGGCAAATGGTATCCGGGCGAGAGCCTGCCGCGCTGGGGCTATTCGATCTACTGGCGGCGCGACGGCGTGCCGATCTGGCGCAACATCGACCTGATCGCCAAGAGCAACGACGATGCGACCCCGCTGCCGTCCAGCGCGGCGGGCGAATTTCTCGAGGCGATCGCCTCCGGTCTTGGCATCCAGACCGATCACGTCCAGCCGGCCTATGAGGACGGGCTGCAATGGGCGGTGAAAGAGGCCGAACTTCCCGACAATACCGACCCCACTGACCCCAAGATCGAGGATCCGGAAGTCCGCGCGCGGATGGTGCGCGCGTTCGAGCGCGGGCTGTCCAACCCCGTCGGCTACGTCCTGCCGATCCAGCGGTGGCAGGCGCAGGCGGAGAAGGGCTGGCGTTCGGAGCAGTGGCGCGTGCGCCGCGGCAAGCTGTTCGCGGTGCCGGGCGATTCGTCGCTCGGCTACCGGCTGCCGCTGGGCGCGCTGCCGCACGTGCCCAAGGCGGATTACCCTTACCTCCACGTCCGCGACACGACCGAGCAGAGGGAACCGCTGCCCGACTACCGCGAGCAGCACGCCCTGCGCGTCGCCGATGCCGAGGGCTCCGCCGCGCAGGAGCGGCAGGAGCAGAAGATCATCGAGGGCGCCGTCCGCACCGCGATCACGGTTGAGGTCCACGGCGGCCACCTCGCCGTGTTCATCCCGCCGACCGAGGCGCTGGAAGATTATCTCGAGCTGGTCGCGGAGGTGGAGGCGGTCGCCGAGAAACTGGGCACGCCGGTGCGGATCGAGGGCTATTCCCCGCCGCCCGACCCGCGGCTGCAGGTGCTGAAGGTCACGCCCGATCCCGGTGTGATCGAGGTCAACGTCCAACCGGCATCGAGCTGGGCGGAGGCGGTGGAGATCACCGAGTCGGTCTACGGCCTGGCGCGCGAGACCGGGCTCACCGCCGACAAGTTCATGGTCGACGGCCGCTCGATCGGGACCGGCGGCGGCAACCATCTCGTGCTCGGCGGGCAGGCGGTGACCGACTCGCCGTTCATCCGCCGGCCCGACCTGCTGAAGAGCTTCGTGCTCTACTGGCAGCGCCACCCGTCGCTCAGCTACCTCTTCTCGGGCCTGTTCATCGGCCCGACCAGCCAGGCACCGCGGATCGATGAGGCGCGTCACGATGGGCTGTACGAACTGGAGATCGCGCTCGCACAGGTGCCGCCGCCGGGCGAGGGCGACACGCCGGAGCCGTGGCTGGTCGACCGGCTGTTCCGCAACCTGCTGGTCGACGTGACCGGCAATACCCACCGCACCGAGATCTGCATCGACAAGCTCTTCTCGCCCGAGGGCCCGACCGGGCGGCTGGGGCTGGTCGAGTTCCGGGGCTTCGAGATGCCGCCGGACGCCAAGATGAGCCTCGCCCAGCAGCTGCTGATGCGTGCGCTGACCGCCTGGCTTTGGCGCGAGCCGCAGAGCGGCGGGCTGATCCGCTGGGGCACCGCGCTGCACGACCGCTTCCTGCTGCCGCACTTCGTGTGGGCAGACTTCCTCGACGTACTCGCCGACCTCGATCGGGCGGGATACCATTTCGATCCCGACTGGTTCGAGGCGCAGCGCCAGTTCCGCTTTCCCGTTCACGGCACGGTGATAGCGGGCGGGGTGTCGCTGGAGATCGCGCATGCGCTGGAGCCGTGGCACGTGCTGGGCGAGACCGGCGCGATCGGCGGCACGGTGCGCTACGTCGACAGCTCGACCGAGCGGCTGCAGGTGCGCGCGAGCGGGCTGGTGCCCGGCCGCCATATCGTCGCCTGCAACGGCCGCGCGGTGCCGATGACGCCGACCGGTATCGCCGGCGAGGCGGTGGGCGGGGTGCGCTACAAGGCGTGGGCGCCGGCCAACTGCCTGCATCCGCGGCTGCCGGCAAACGCGCCGCTGACGTTCGACCTGCTCGACCGCTGGAACGGGCGGTCGCTGGGGGGTTGCGTCTATCATGTCGCGCATCCCGGCGGGCGCAGCTACGAGAGCGTGCCGGTCAACGAATATGAGGCGGAGGCGCGCCGCAGGACGCGCTTCCAGGATCACGGCCATACGCCGGGCAAGGTGGCGATGCCGCCCGAGGAGAGGACCGAAGAATTTCCGATGACGCTCGATCTGCGCACGCCCGCTCGCGCGTAGCGGGTGGGATGCTCGATCTGCCGCTGCCCCCCGGCGGGGGCCGCGGGCGGGTGGACGGCTGGCTGGACGACTATGTCGCGTCCGCCGGTTCGGGCGACGTGCTGCGCGGCGCGGTCGGGCGCGGGCAGGGCAGCTGGCGCGAGATGCTGGGCGGCCTGGCGGCGCTGGGCGACGGCCATCTCGGCCCGCTCAACGATCGCATGCTGCGCCAGGCTTACGAGATCGGCACCGCGTTTCGCCTGCCGGGCGATGGGCGCGAGCGGCCGTGGCCGCTCTCCGCGATCCCGCTGCTGATCGACGCGCGCGAGTGGCGTGTGATCGAGCAGGGCGTGTGCCAGCGCGCCGAGCTGCTGGAGAAGGTGCTGGGCGACGTGTTCGGCGATCAGACGCTGGTCGCCGACGGCGCGATCCCGGCCGCGCTGCTGACCGGCAGCAGCCACTTCCACCGCTCGATGATCGGCTGGACGCCGCCCGGCGGCCACCGCCTGCATTTCTATGCGGCCGATCTGGGCCGCGGCCCCAGCGGCGAATGGCGCGTGCTGGCCGATCACGCCCGCTCGCCCGCCGGCGCGGGCTATGCGCTGGAGAACCGGCTCGCCGCATCCCGCGTGATGGGCACGCTGCAGGCGCGGCTCAACGTCCGCCGGCTCGCGCCGTTCTTCTCGTCGTTCCGCGAGGGGCTGGCGGCGGTGTGCCGCCGGTCCGAACCGCGCATCGGCCTGCTCACCCCCGGCCGCTACAATCAGAGCTACGCCGAGCAGGCGCATCTCGCGCGCTATCTGGGCATCGCGCTGGTGGAAGGCTCCGATCTCGCGGTGCGCGAGGACCGGCTGTACGTCCGGACGATCGAGGGGCTGAAGCGCGTCGATGCGCTGTGGCGGCGGATGGACGCGCTTCAGCC
>CAXUMU010000123.1:6282-8257 GCA_964252145.1 uncultured Sphingomonadaceae bacterium | reverse complement strand
CTTGGTATCTGCGGACGAAGGCGACCAGTGCCGCGGTCTGGCTGGAGAACAGCTATAGCGACATTGATCCCGGCACCTCGGTGCTGCTGGAGACCGACTTCGTGCCCGTGGACAGCAGCGTCGATGTGGAGGTGGCTTACGGGATAGGGGACGGGCGGGTGTCCGACTGGTCCGCCACGTCCCCAGTCAGCACCTCCACCGCCTCTAACGCTCCTGCATCCCCCAGCGAGATCGCCGCGACCAGTGAGGTTGGGCACTCGGTCGTCAGCTGGCGCAACCCGTCCAGCGCGAACCTGTCGCATCTGAAGCTGTTCTGCGGCACATCCACGTTCGGCACCGCGACCGCGATTACCGGTGATCTCGTGGGCGGGCTGGGCGAGGTGATGAGCGTCGATGATACCGGTCTGGCGGCAGGCAACTACAAATACTGGATCGTCGCCTACAACGCCGGTGGCAATGCCTCAACTCCGGATGGCCCTGCCACCGCAACGGTGACCTGATGGCCGTCGTCGCGCTCAACGTGCTGATGGCAGTAAGGGCCAATGGCGTGCTGACCCCGATCTACGCGCCGCAAGCCGATCCTATCGTGCCGACAGAGACCACCGAGGATACCAGCGCCACCTTGCCTCCGCCCGATCCGCCGTAATCCCGCGCGCCCCCGCTCCGTACCGTTCCGCCACGTGCCCCGCCGGGCGCCGCCGTGGAGATGTAGATGGGCGGCATCGCCGACGCCTTTGAGCAAGCCTTCCGCGAGTATGCGACCGATGGCGTGCCGGCATCCGGGCCGTGGAAGCCGGTCAAAGCGGACATCCAGGCGATCGGTCCGGAAATCGAGACCGCAGTTGCAGCGATCAGCTCGGGCATTCTGCGGTACGCTACCGTCTCGCTGATGAATGCGAACACGGCCGCCCCCGATGGCACGTTGGCCTATGTCTACAAGAACGCCGGCAGCACCTCGGATGCAGCGAACGGCATCTACCAGCGCAACACCGCCACGTCCTCTTGGGTGCCGGCCACATGGTACACAGCGCAGGTTGCGGCGGTCGTGCAGCCGCTCCTCGATGCAACAATAGCCGCCAAGAACGCCGCTCAGGCGGCAGCTACCAGCGCTCTCTCCAAGGGGCCGCTCTTCGCGTCCAAGAATGCGGCATTGCGCCGCGGCGTCCTCGACAGCGTTTCGGGAGCCACGAGCAACGGTAACTTCACCTGGACCGCCTCGACCGGGTCGAACGGCGACTTCTCTCAGACGCTGACGCCTCAGCTAATCGCCGCGCGAGATGCCGGCACGAAGGTGACGATCCTCGCGCGGATCGTGAGCGGCGTTCCTACCACCGCGACGGTGTTCGAGCGCAACGCCAGCAATTCCGTCGTCGCCACAACGACCATGCTGCCGCTGGAGAGCGGCAATCCTATTGCGCGGGATCTGGTCCTGCAAGCGACCACCACCAACCTTCTGGTACGGGTTGCCTCCAGCAGCGGCGCGATCACTCTTTACCGCCCTTCGGCATCAATCGGGGAGCCCGCGGTATCCTCGCTCGAATCCACATTCCGATCGGTCAGCGGCTATCGCGAGACCGTGCTGAACCGGGTGGCGCCGCTGCCCGTCACCAACTTCGCGGTCTATTCCACCTCGGGCGCCGCCGCGACCTACTCGAACGGCGTGTTCACCGTGCCGGCGGGTGCTTTCCAGACCCTGCTGTTCGACTTCTCGATAGCCAACGGGCAGGCGGGAACCTGTCGTTTCAAAATCGATCGGAGCGACTGCGCGCTGGCGATAAGCGGGCGGCGCACAGATGGTGACGGCGCTGTGGGCGACTTCGGGGGCACGCCTGCCACGGTGGAGTATGTTGATGATAGCGGGCTGATCGAGGCGCACTTCATTCAGAATGCCAATACCAGCCCCGTCGCGGCAATGCGCGGGTTGCGAATTGACGTAAACAATATCAGCGGCGCGAATCCAGTTACGATTCGTGAT
>CAXUMU010000123.1:0-6272 GCA_964252145.1 uncultured Sphingomonadaceae bacterium | reverse complement strand
ATTCGTGATGTCGTGGTGTCGGCAGGTCAGGCGGTGCCGCCGATGTATGAGGTCCCGGCGGTGGTGGCCGCCGCGCTTGCCGCTGCGACCGCATCCATTGTCTCCAACCCGGTGCGGCTGAACACTGATAAGTTGCGCACTTTCAAATCCAAGCTTGCTGCGATGGCCGGCGCAATTCCCGGCATCGCGGCATCTGTCTCGCTGCTGGGCATCACCAACAGCTACGGCGCGGCCGGCTACGCCACCATACCGACGCTGCGCAAGCTGATGATCGCCAGCTACGGCGACGGCGGACTGGGCTTCATCCCGCTCACCTCCACCGCGAGCGCCGCTTATGCCGCCGACGGATCGCAGCCGGCCAAGCCCGCCAACCGCTACGGTGCGACGGCATGGACCAACGGCAGCACGATCCGCGATATGTTCGCCTCGCCCGCCGGGCGCGGGCCCGACGGGCGCGAGATCACCTCGACGGCCGCCGGCGACGGTCTGACGATCGACCTGTCCACCGCGACCGGATCGGGGATCACCTACGCCGCCACGCTCACGTTCGGCCTGCTGGCGAAGAACGGCGGCGGGACCGTGCGCTGGCGCCAGTCGAACGACGGCGGCGCGACGTGGGGGAGCTGGTCCTCGACGGTGACCACCGACAACGGCGCGGCGGACGCGATCCACACCTCGATCGTGGTAACGCTGCCCGCGTCCGCCAGCGGTACGAAGGTTCAGATCGAGACCGTCGGCGAGGGGACCAACCACGTCACCTTCTGCGGCGCGTTCCATACCCGCACCGACGCGAACGGCTTCATCCTGCACCGCATCGGGCACAGTTCGTCGACCAGCGCGAGTTGGGCGGGGCTGGCGGCCATTTGGGACGCCTGGATCGCCTTCCTCAGCCCGGACGCATCGCTCATCATCGAGAGCGTTAACGACCAGCTGGGCAGCGTTCCGGTCGCCACCGAGGTCGCGAATTACACGACGATCCGGAACCGCGTGAAGGCGGCGGCGGCGGCGTGCGACAATATGTTCGTGGTGCCGATCGACAATCCGCAGGGCCGCACCCCGACGATCCGGCAATATGGCGACGGCATCCGCGGCCTCGCGATCGCGCTGAACGACGCCTTCACCGATTGCGAGGCCGCCGCGGTCTCGATCGCCAATTACAATAACGGCTCGGCGCTCGGCTGGTATCTGTCGACCGACCCCGGCTACCCGATCCACCCGGCGATCACCGGGCCGAAGGCGTATCAGGGCTACAACTTCCAGTCCGCGCAGCTTTATCGTTCGCTGGTGTTGTAGCCATGATCACCGCGATGCCGTTCGACGGCAGCCAGCTCGCGATCGCGACCAACGGCCTGCGCCTGCTCGGCATGGTGCTGGCGGCCGCGATCCTGCTCAACTGGATGCCGTCGGTGTGGCGCATCCTGCGCAACAAGGGCAAGCATCCAGGCGACATGCTGCGCGCCCCGTGGGTGCCGCTCGCGGGCGCGGTGCTGACGTTTCAGGTACGCTGGTTCTGGCCGCATTTCGATCTGCTGACGAAGAACCGGCTGACCTTCGTGGCGCAGGCGGGCATGGCGATGGCGCTGCTGTTCGCGATCTACGTTCACGGTTGCCGCGCCGGAGTGATGCGGCTGCGCAAGGCGCTCCTCGTCCACGTCGCGCTGCTCGTGCTCTGCATCGGGGCATCGAGCGTCCTGCGGTGAGCCACCTTTCCGAGGCGGTAGCTAAATACGGGGCGGTCGCGCTCGGGCTGCTGATCGGCACCGCGGCGAAGTACGGCGTCGCGATTAACGACGGCGAGACGCCGACCTGGCGCACGGTGATCGCTGACGGGCTGATGCTCGGCATGCTCGGGCTGATCGCGGTGGTGGCCGGCGACGTGTTCGCGCTCACCAATCAGAATGCGCGCGTGTTCGTGGGCGCGCTGGCGGCGCTGCTGTCGGCGCGGCTGATCAAGATCGTGCGCGACAAGGCGGAGAAGCGAGCCGAGCGCATCGCTGAGGATTATATCGGCGCACCTGGCGTGCCGCTCCGCCAGCTGTACGAAACGCCGCCGCCGAGCGACCTTCCGCCGGACATGCGCGCGGATCTCGACAAGTTGGGGTAGCGGCGTCTGTGCGCCTTACCACACGGAAAGGGGCTCGCGAATCGCGAGCCCCTCTCCAAAGCGCACCAGGTGAAATTTATGCAGCGATCATTGCATCTGCGCGAACCACGCGCCCCCGCTTATCCAGCGCTCGCTTGACTATCTCCTCGACCGTCATCGGAAGACTCGTTTCCACCGTCATCTCCTCGATCGTTGGGGTCGGCGACTGGCAGCTGCCCTTCGCCGGGCTCCTCCGCACCATCTTTTCCACCATCGTCCTCCTCAAGAAAGCATACCCGATATGCATCAAGCGGTCGCAACGCATCTGCGCCCAGCTCGTCAACTCTAGCCGCGAGACTACCACTCAACGGTTGCACGCGGGTGAACAATCCCTTGGCTCCCATCAGATCGATCACGAACGAGTGAGCAGGGTATCCGTTCAAAAGCATATTGAGCGCCTCAGCGCCGCGCAGATTCTTACCGAAAGCGTTGAGGCGGATTGCATACTCCTCGCCGATGCTCATCGCCCTGGCGTCAGCGCCCATCCTCAATGGATCAATCTTCTCAAAAATCGGTGCCATGAGACCGATGGTGAGATGAGCCGCCACATCTGCGGCTGTACGGAATGTCACCAATGTCGGCGATTCGGAGATGATCCGGGCAAGGAACTCGCTAAACAGCTCAAACGATTCCGACCGTAAGCGCTTCAGCGCCTCATTGATGACGAGACCGGAGTCGCGATCGCCAGCGAGTTCATCGCGTTTCGCAATCTGGACATCGAGCGGCCCCATCTCGCCGCGTTCACCCATAATGAGATCGTCGCCGCTTATAGCAACCAACGTACCGGCGCTTTTGCACCAGCCTGAAACGCAAACCGATATGTGTGAGTACCGGCGACGCAGCATCACCGCGATCCGGTACGCGACATCGGGAAGGCCGCCCGGCGTCACCAGGATCAGGATTAGCCGGTTTTTTGCGACGGGATGGTCCGCCAGAACCTGGTGAAGCGCGTCTTCTACGACTGGAAACATGCCGCCGTTCAGCAGCAGCACGTCGCTGGTAAGAGCGCTCGTGGCCTCGTCGCTAGCGCCAGCCAACTCGCCTTCTTCTGATTCTGCCCCCATCTCGCGCGGTATTACATATCAGCGGCCCTGTAGGACAATCGTTTTGTCGCCTGCTGAGCCGCCAACCACACCTGATCCGCCGTAATCGCGCTCGCGCGCGCTGAATACCCTGCGCCGGTGCCACCGGCTCTCAACATCGGAGACGATCTATGACGACGGCAGAGCCGGCGGCGAAGACGCGCGGCATCGACTGGACGGCCGCGCAGGCCAAGCTTCAGGTCAGGATCGACGGGCAGCCCGGCCCTCGCACCTATGATGCCCTGTGCGCCTATATCGCTGGCCGGCCCATGACGGCGGTAGACGATCGGATCGGCGCGAGCTGCGCGCAGAACATGCCGCGGTTCGGGCAGGATGCGACCCCCCAGCGCACTGCCGAGTTCCTCGCGCAGTGCTGCAACGAGACGGGCGGTTGGCGCGCCTGGGAGGAGAACCTGTCCTACTCGGCGAGCGGCATGTGCCGGACCTGGCCGTCGCATTTCATCATGGGGACGGCGGCGGCGGCAGTCGGGCGCCCCGATGTGATCGCGAGCCGCGCCTATGGCGGCAGGATGGGCAACGCGCCCTATCCGAGCCGCGACGGCTACACCTACCGCGGACGCGGCGCGCTGCAGCTGACGGGCAAGGATAACTACCGCCGCTTCGGTGATCTGCTTGGCGTCGATCTGCTGACGCACCCGGAACTGGCGGCCGAGCCGGATACGTCGATCCTGATCGCACTGGAGTTCTTCAAGCTGGGCGCGGTCAACGCGGCGATCGACCGCGGCGACTTCAGGCAGGCGCGGCGCATCACGAATGGTGGCGATATAGGCTTGGGGCACGTGGCCGAACTGCGCAATCGCGCGCTGGCGGTGCTGGCATGAGCAAGGACGAGCCCCACATCGCCTATTTCAACATGGGGCCGTGGCCGATCTACGTCGGCTTCACGACTTCGCCGAAGCGATTTGCGCGCGAGATGAAGCGGCTGGGTTGCGAAGGCGTGGCATCCCTTGCGTCAGATCACGCAAACGCGACCACGCACCATCTGATCAAAGATGGCAGCGCGACCGCCATAATCGCCATGCAGAAGGACAAGAAGCGCTCGCCCGAACAGGTGGCGGCCTTGATCGCGCATGAGGCGGTGCACGTCGCGCAGGAGCTTTGGTCGAATATTGGGGAGCGCACACCCGGACGCGAGGCTGAGGCCTATCTCGTCCAGATGATCGTACAGTGCTGCCTCCAAGAGGTGCTGGATACCGGGCGCACGCGGAAGGAAGCGCCGTGACCAATCGCTACAACCTAATCGCCTATAACGACACGGCGGCGAGGGCCGCATGAGCCGCGTCCGCGTCTACGCCCGCCGCTCCGATGGCTCCAGCTACCGCGTGATGATCTGGCACCGGTGGCTGCGCGAAATCCTCCAGGAGGCTGGACTGTGAACACTCCGCCCGACACGGCCCGTGAGCGCAACGTGCTGATGGTGATCGCCGTTGGCCTGATCGTCATCCTGCTGGCGATGATTGTCGGCATCTTCACTTCACCTCGATCGCTGCCGAACTGGGCAGAAAACGTGCTGGTCTCGATCGGGACGGCGGCCGTTCTGAAGCTCGGCGACTGCCTGGCGACCTTGGTGCAGCTATCGACCGGACGATCGGTGGAACGGCTTGGGTCGCAGCTGGGGCAATCGGTGCCGCCGGGAGCGCTCTCCGGTGATGCGGAGCGGCCCAAGGGCACGCCCGACGATCCTATCTCGACGGAGCCGGCGCCGTGACCCGCCACGAACGCATGCGCGACGGGTTCGACAAGCTCCACCTGGGCGACGGCCGCGCGCTGCACATCTTCACCGAGCCGGACAGCGCAGGGCCGCACGATCACCCTTGGAACTTCCGCTCCACCGTCTTGGTCGGCTGCTACATCGAGCGCGTGTGGAGCGAGGACGGATCGCACAACGAACAGTGGCGCAGATCGGGCGACCGCTTCGACGTCCCCGCCGAGCATATCCACGAGATCATCGCGCTGCCACTCGGGCCGTGCGTGACGATTGTCGAGGCGGGACCGCACGAACGCGAGACGCGCTTCTATCGGCCATTTGCCTGCGGGATGCAGTCGCGCGCTTCGAATGAGGAATGGCCGGAATGATCCCCCTCCTGCGCTTCCTCTTCGTCCCCGGCGAGCGGTCGGCGGAAACCGGCGAGCTGGGCAACGACACGGTGCCGGCGAGCGCGATCGTGCTGCTGCTGATAGCCGCGCTGCTTGCCGGCGGGCTGCTCTACGTCCTGTTCGGGGAGTGGTATTGATGCCCGCGCTTCTTGCCCTGTGGCCGCTGGTCCGGCGCTTCCTGCCCTACCTCGCGATCGTGCTGGCGGTGCTGGGCGCGTGGGCTTGGGCGGATCATCGTGGCTACCAGCGTGGCGTCGCGCATGTCGAGGCTCGGGATGCGAAAGCCGCCGCCCGGATCATTGCCGCCGCCGACAATCTGCGCGCGGCCGACACGCTGATCGCCGGCCATCACGCGCTGGCGGAACAGGCACGCCAAGCTGAAACGAGGATCATTCGCAATGACACGACGCGCATCATCGAGAAGCCGATCTATTCCACCGTTTGTGGCGATACTGCTGCTGGCGGCCTGTGGGACCGTGCCGTCGCCGCCGCCAACCGTACCCATCAATCCGACGCTGCTGACGCCGCCGCCCCTACTGCCGAGCATGCCTCGCAACCCTGATGGCAGCTTCACGGGCGCGCAATGCATGACCGGCGTGGTTGACCTGTATGACATCGCAGGGGCAATTCGGCTGCAACTGCTCGACCTGATCGCCGCAGCCAAGTTGCGCGATTCGGGCGGCTCTGGTAAGTAGAACGCCTCCCCAGCGGGCATGTCCCGTTGGATACGGCGGCTAACCTCGGTTGGTGCCGTTACTTGACCCCACGCAGGGGCAGACGCTCCACCTAGCCGGAGGCGAACCGGTGGGCCGGAGCGGCAAGCGGTGGAAGCCCGCTACCTACTCGCCACCCCCGCCAACCCCATCCCCGCGAGCAACAGCGCCACGACCAACGCCTAGCGCAGGTGCGACGCCAGCCTCTCGCGCGGG
>CAXUMU010000122.1:6943-8350 GCA_964252145.1 uncultured Sphingomonadaceae bacterium | reverse complement strand
GCACCCACCCCGCCCCCCGGCTTCATCGCGGAGGGCGCCGTACCGGCGGGAACGATCCCGCACGACGGCGATACCTTTCCGTTGGGTGGCCGCAATGCGCGTCTTTTCGGTGCGGATGCCTTTGAGCTGGGTCAACCGGGTCTGCGCCGCGATGGCGCGAAGGTGGATCTCGGCGCGCAGGCGCGGGAGGCGCTGACTGCGCGCCTTGCCAACGGCGGCCAGGCGAGCCCAACCGGAATGGCGAGCTACGGCCGGCCTGTCGTGTCGCTGATGGCGGGCGGAGAGGATGCCGGCGCGGGCATGATCGGCGACGGCATGGCAATCGCAGCGCCGGAATACCTGCGTTCCGATCCGACACGGCTTGGGCTCTACATGGAAGCGGAGCGGCTGGCGCGTCTCAATCGGCGTGGCGCGTTCGCTGATGAATTTCAGTCGCCGTCCGCTTATCGGCATAAGGAACCATGGGCGCCCGCAGAGACCTCGCCGGATGGCAAGGGCCTCGCGACGTTCTGGGATGAGCCGACGCCTTTTCAGGGCATCCGGCCGGAGATCGCGAAAGGGTATCTCGAACTTGCGAAGGATGCGAGCAGCACCCCGGCCGATCTGACCGCGTATGCCAAAGCAAACGGGTTCGAGATAGACCCGGACAAGGCCGAAAGGTTCGTCCAGGCGCGCAATAGCGGCTCGCCAGTGATCGATCAGATCGAATATGAGCAGCTTCCGCAGGTGCTTACCAACCCTGGCGACAACACGCTCGGCGCGGTTGCGCGCGGTGTGGCCGATCCGTTCAACGTGCTGGATGAAATGGGCGGACTCGTCGATACGTTCGGCGGGACCAAGGGTCGGGAAAGCATCTTCAACAGCGATCGCCGGTTCGGAGATGTCCTCTATAATAATATCGACCAGAATCGCAGCATCCTTGCTTACGACGAGTCCGCGCATCCTTGGGCGCGGTTGGTCGGCCAGCTTGCGGGCGGCGCGATCGTGCCGGCGGCCGGGGTCGAGGGCGTCGGGCTGGAAGCGGCAAAGGCGGCGCTTCAAGCTGGAGGGAGCCGCTTTGCGGCCAAGGTCGCAGCCAAGGCTGCGGTGCGGGATCGCCTCGCTGTAATCGGCGCTGGTGAAGGCGGCGCGGCGGGGTTCGGCGGTGGCGAAGGCGGAGTAGGCGAGCGCGTGCCCTCTGCGCTTGCTGGTGCCGGCATGGGTGCCGCTGGCGGCGCCGTGCTGGGTGAGGCTGCGCCCTACGCTGTGCGGGCATTCCGCAAGGCTCGCGAGATGGCAGGCAGTTTGATTGGTCGTGGTCGTGGCGCGGCATCAGGAGACGCTGGCGCGGCGATCGATGCACCGCTTGCGGGTGCGCCCGAGGCACCCCCGCCGCCCCCTCCGGGCTTCACGCTCGAAACGCCGGCC
>CAXUMU010000122.1:0-6933 GCA_964252145.1 uncultured Sphingomonadaceae bacterium | reverse complement strand
TCGCTGAGCCTGCCTCGCAAGTGATCGACACTGCCGCGCTGCGTGCTGCCGCCTCTAACGGGGCCGGCGAGGTCAGCATGAAGGCGGCCGGGGACCATCTGCGCAGCGTCGCGGATGCGGCGCTCGCCAACGGTGGCGATGTCACGCTGCACATCGGGGGCAAGGCGCGAAAGATTGTTGCGCCGGGCATGGTGGACGATGCCGGCCAGCAGTGGGGCGCGATGCCGATCCTGTCGTCCGCGCCTGGCGATAATGCTCGGCTGGTGGTGCGCTATCCGGACGGTGCATCGGGTCGGGCGGCGGGTGCTGCGACTGATGCGTCGTCGCCTCCGGTGCCGGCGGCCGAGACCCCGCCAGAGGCGCCCGCTCCTGTGCCCGGCACCATCGGCGGGCCGAGCATTTCCCGCGTGCCGGTCGAGCCGTTGCCGCTGGCGCCGTCCGTGGGTCCGCACGGACCTATCCACGCCGATCTGGCCGGCGACTATCCGGCTGCGCTCGATCGTCTTTCGACCGACCGAACCGGCGAAGTGCCTGGCGCGCTCAATCACCCCGAGATCGGGCCGATCGATCTGGTATGGGGCAATGGCGACTATGGCCTGTCCAAGATCATGGCGAAGCATCCCGAAGTGGTGGACGCGCTGCCCGACATCGTGGAGCATCTGCCAATCACGAAGCGGCCGGGCGAGACGGGCAACAATCGCTGGGTGCTGGAAGATGATCGCTACCGCGCGGTTGTCTCGCACGATTATAACGGCGATCCCAAGCGCTGGTTGGTGACGGCGTTCGAGAGGAAAGGCGCTCCGGGAGGGCAGACATCTCGCCGCGCACCCCCTTCACCTGACGGCATGTCCACAGGTTCGGAGCTGCCGAGCAATATAGGCCCATCGTCATCGATGGACAACGGCATCCGCGATGCCTCGATCTCGGCGCGCGCGGACGAGATGCCGCCGATCCCGCCGGGTTTCGTGCTGCACGAGCCGAGCCTCGGGCGTGGCCGTCCTCTTGATCAGCGCGCCACGGCGGAAGAAGTTGCGGCGCTCGCGCGGAAGGTCAACCCGGAAGACGTGACGCCCATTCCCTCCAACGCGGTGGCGTCGGTTGACGAAGCTGCCGCGATCGGTGCGGGAAGGCGTCCGCTGGTGGATGCGCCGGACGAGCGCGCATCCCTGCCGCCTTATCGGCTGAATTCCGGCGGTCCGGTCCGGAAGGACCCGCTCGACCTGCTCGGCTGGCTGCGCACGCAGGGTGGCCTTCGGGATCAGGGCGGCGAGCTGGCGCACATGGGTATCGATAACAAGCCACGCCCGATAGACTTCGCGAGATCAGAAGGCTTTCTTGGCAAGCTCGTCGGCGGCGATCACGCAATGAGCCTTGATGATGCTGTCGATGCAGCCTGGGGGGCCGGGTACTTTCCGGACCATGCCGACCGGCCAACGATCGCGGAGTTTCTGGACGCCGTACGCGAGACGCATCACGGCGGTCCCGGCCGGGTGTTTCACCCCGACGACTATGCGACGCTCGATGCATTTCAGGCGGCTCGCGCCCAGCGCGGACGGGTAGAGACCGCTGCGCAAGAGGGCGCGCCGCTGGTGGAGGATCGTGGCCGGTCGATCGAACTGGCCGATCTCGACGCCAATCAGCCCCCAGCAACCGCCTATGAGGATTTGCCGAGCGTCGCAGGCAAGGCCGGCAACATCGACGTGTCTAAGCTCGAAAGCAGTGGCGACATCGTGCGTGCGATCTATTCAGTCCATAGGGCCGCGGGCGGGTTCGATGCGGCTCGTCGCGGCAAGATCAGCCACGTTGAAACCGAGGCGCTGGCGCGCGAGCTGCGCATGACGCCGAAGGATCTGCTGGAGCGTCGCCAAGGGCAGGCGCTCAATGCCGAACAGGCCCTTGCGGCGCGATCGATCCTCGCGAAGTCGGCGGACGAATTGGTGGCGCTGGCGAAGAAGGCCCAGCAAGGCGCGTCGGACGCGGACCTGGCGGCCTTCCGGCATGCATGGGTCCGTCACGTCGCCATTCAAGAGCAGGTGTCGGGCTTTACCGCCGAGGCGGGGCGCACACTGTCGCAGTTTCGGGCGATGGGTAAATCGAAGCTCCCGATCGGTCGAATCCATCAGCTCCAGGTAGAGGGCGCCGGCGGGCGTGACGATCTAGAGCGGGCTGCGCAGGACATTCTGAACGCGCAGGGTAATCCGGGCGATCTCAACCAGACGGCGCGTTTGGCGCTCAAACCGGGGCTGAAGGACAAGCTGGTCGAGCTGTATTATAACTCGCTGCTGTCGGGGCGGCAGACGCACGCGGTAAACATTCTGTCCAACACGCTGACGGCGCTCGCCCAGCTGCCCGAGCATGCGGTTGCGTCCGGCCTGGGCATGGTGCGCCACACCTCGTCTGATCGGGTGCTAGCGTCGGAACTCGGCGCGCGCGCGACCGGCCTGCTGCAAGGGGTGCAGGAGGGGCTGCTACAGGCCGCCCGCACGATGCGCACCGGTCGCACGCCCGACCACCTTTCAAAGGTTGAGTCCTCAGAAGGGGAGGCAATCTCCGGCCTCAAGGGCAAGATTATTCGTCTGCCCACTCGTGCGCTATCGGCGGAGGACGAGCTGTTCAAGGCCATGGCTCGGCGAATGGAATTGTCCGGCCTCGCCGTTCGGAATGCGCGTAGCGAGGGTCTGAAGGGTGCCGCCCTCAAGAGCCGTATCGGCGACCTGATGGCGAACCCGACCGACGACATGATCGACAAGGCCGGGGATTATGGTCGTTACGTAACTTTCCAGCGCCCGCTTGGCCAGTTCGGGCAGTGGCTTTCGCAGGGCACGCAGAAGGCGCCCATCCTGAAGCTTGTCGTGCCGTTCATCCGGACGCCCACCAATATCCTCAAGTTCGCGCTTGAGCGGTCGCCAGCCGCTCCGGCGCTGAAGGAATGGCGAGCGGATATGGCGGCCGGTGGTGCGCGTCGGGATCTCGCTCTCGCGCGCACGATGGTGGGAACCGGTGTGGGCGCGCTGGCAACGCAGTGGGCCGCGCAGGGGCTTATCACGGGCGGCGGTCCCGCCGACGAATCGGCCCGCCGCTTGCTCCAGGCCGATGGCTGGCAACCGTACAGCGTGCGGATTGGTGACACCTATTACTCCTATCAGCGGCTTGATCCGTTCTCGTCCACGCTGGGGATCGCGGCCGATATGGTCGACCTGCGCTCGCACATGACCGACAAGCAGCGCGACGACACTACCTCGCTGATGGTCGCCTCGGTGCTGAAGAACCTGTCGAACAAGACGTGGCTATCAGGCGTGTCGGACCTGACCGCGGCGCTCAACGATCCGGCGCGCTATTCTCAGGCATGGATCGCGCGCACTGCCGGCTCGATCGCCGTGCCGGGGATCGTGGCGCAAGCCGCGCGGTCAACCGATCCCTTCGCACGACAGGCGCAAGCGCCGCTCGATCGCATCCGGTCGCGTATCCCTGGGCTATCGCGCGGCCTGGAGCCACGCCGCGACGCATTCGGGCGGCCAGTCGAGAATGAGGGCGGCTTGGGGCCAGACATCGTCTCGCCGATCTGGACCCGCACCGCGAAGAACGATCCGACGATCGCAGAGCTGATCAGGGCGGGGGCCAAGGTGAATCCGCCTCAACGCAGTATCGCGGGCCGCGATCTCACGCCCACCGAATACGGGCACTATGCCGAATCGACCGGGCACATCGCGAAGCCGTCGCTCGATGCGTTGGTGCGCGATCCGCAGTGGCCGGGCATGGGCGAGGAAGAGAAAGACAGCGCCGTCGAAAAGATCATGCGCGACGCTCGCAAGCAGGCGCGCGACTCGCTCGGCCTAGGCGGTGGCCGTCAACCGCCGCTGCCGCCCTCGGGCTTCAGCGTGGCCCGCTAGGCAGGATGGACGGCGGGTGATAGCCTTTGGCGCTGGAGGCACGGCATGGCACCGCAAGCGTTAGACTTCCTCGGCTGGCTCAACCTGGTGGGCTGGGCGTTCGCGCTCGCCGCTGCCTTCAACTGGATGCGCGCGGCTGTCGCCTACCATCAAGGTTCAGGCGATCATGTGCAGCGCGTCGGGGCGTTCGTCAGCCATGCCGCCTATGGTGCCGGCTTCACGGCCGTTGCGATTGCCGCGCTGTTCCTCGCTCAACTGCCACGGCTGCTGTGAGCGACCGAATTTCAACCACGTCTTTATCCGGTCATTATCCGTCTGGTAGATGCCCGCCGCAGCGGCGGTCCAGATCGGGGCTAAGTGGTTGGAATTGTGCTGGTGCTGCCGGTGAGGATTGAACTCACGACCTCAGCCTTACCAAGGATGCGCTCTACCACTGAGCTACGGCAGCATCCCAACCTCGCCCGCGTTCGGGCGACGCGGGGCTATGGAGAATGCCGGGGCAGGCGTCAAGGACGCTCGCCCCGGCGGCTTCCCCCGGCTTGGTCAGCCTTATGACGCGCCCCGATGAAGATCGCGACCGCCGCCTGGCCGAGGCGCTCCGGCTGAACCTGAGGCGCCGCAAGGATCAGGCGCGCGCGGCGGACGCCCCGCCCCCGCCCGACACGCCGGATCTCACGCCTTCGCCGGAGCGGCCCTGAGCGCCGTCTCGATCGCGCCGGCGACGGCGGGATCCTCGGGCGTCACCTTGCTGCCGAACGCGGCGATCAGCCGGCCATCGCGGCCGATAAGATATTTGTGGAAATTCCACTTGGGCGTGTTGTCCTGCCCCAGCACGGCGGCGGCCCAACGGTAGATCGGGATGGCGTTCCGGCCGACCACGTCGCCCTTCTCGGCGAGCGGGAACCTGATCCCGAACTTGGCCTTGCAGAAGCTGGAAATCTCCTTGTTCGAGCCATATTCCTGGCCGAGAAAATCGCCCGACGGCACGCCGACCACGGTGAAGCCCCTGCCCTCGTAGCTGGTCTGCAATTTCTGCAGCCCGTCATATTGCGGCGTGTAGCCGCAGAAGCTGGCGGTGTTGACCAGCAGCACCACCTTGCCGGCGAACTGCTTCATCGGCAGCGGGCTGCCGTCGATCGCGGTGAGCGTGAAATCGCCCGCGCGCTTGGACGCGGCGTCCGCCAGCGGCGGGGTGGAGGGGATCAGGAATTTGGGCGCGGCGACTACCGCGCCGGCGCCCGCCAGCACGACGGCCGCCAGGATGATGCGGGTTTTCTTCTTCATGCTGCCTGTTCCCTGTCCAATGGCGCGGTGACGCGCTCCAGCCATGCTTTCGGCTCGCCGTCCAGCTGCGGGCCGATGATGCGGGCGACCTGCGCGTGATAGGCGTCGATCCACGCGCGCTCGGCCGGCGAGAGCAGCGCCAGGTCGATCAGCGCGCGGTCGATCGGGGCGAAGGTGAGCGTCTCGAACCCCAGCATCGGCTTTTCCGCGCCGGCGATCTCGCGCGTCTCGACCAGCACGAGATTCTCGATGCGGATACCGTAGGCGCCGGGCTTGTAGTAGCCGGGCTCGTTGGAGAGGATCATGCCCGCGCGCAGCGGCTCGTCGCCGCCGGAGAAGGCGCCCGCGCTGGCGATGCGCTGCGGGCCTTCGTGCACCGCGAGATAGGCGCCTACGCCGTGGCCGGTGCCGTGGGCATAATCCAGCCCGGCGGCCCACAGGAACTGGCGCGCGAGCGTATCGAGTTGCCCGCCGCGCGTTCCGGCCGGGAACGCCGCGCGCGCCAAGGCAATATGGCCTTGCAGCACGCGGGTGAAGCGATCGCGCATTTCGGGCGTAGGCGTGCCGATCGCGACGGTGCGCGTCACGTCGGTGGTGCCGTCCTGATATTGCCCGCCCGAATCGACGAGGTAGATCGAATCGCGCTCGATCGGCCGGTTGGTCTGCTCGCTGACCCGGTAGTGGATCACCGCACCGTTCGGCCCCGCGCCCGAGATCGTGTCGAACGACAGATCCCGCAGCAGGCCGGTCGCCTGCCGGAATTCGTGCAGCCTGGCGGCGGCGGAGAGTTCGGTCAGTTCGCCTTTCGGCGCCTCGACCGACAGCCAGTGGAGGAAGCGGCTGAGCGCGGCGCCGTCGCGCGCCTGCGCCGCCTTGTGCCCGGCGATCTCGGCCGCGTTCTTGATCGCCTTGGGCAGCACCGCCGGATCGCGCGCCTCGATCACCTGCGCCTGCGCCGAAGCCAGCTTGGCGAAGATGGCCGAAACGGCGCGGTCGGGATCGGCGACGACGCGCTTGCCAGCAAGGCCGCCCAGCGCATCGGCGAAGCCGGCGCGGTCGCGCACCCGCACCGCATTGCCCAGATGCTGCGCCACGTCGGCCGCGATCTTGCCGGGCGCGACGAACAGCTCGGCGGTCGCGTCGGCGTGGACCAGCGCATAGGCCAGCGCGACCGGCGTGCGGTCCACGTCCGCGCCGCGCACGTTGAACGTCCAGGCGATCGAATCGAGCGCGGAGAGCACCGCCGTATCGGCACCGCGCGCGGTCAGCCAGTCGGCGATCTCCTGGCGCTTGTCGGCGGACGAGCGGCCGGCGAGCGCGTCGGGCTGCACCACCAGCCGCGCATCGGACGGCTCGGGCCGGTCGGGCCAGACCGCGTCGATCGGATTGGTGTCGACCGCGACCAGCGCCGCCCCCTTCGTGGCAAGCGCCGCCTCCGCCGCCTTCACCCAGCCGCGCGTGTGCAGCCACGGATCGTAGCCGATCCGCGCGCCCTCCTTCGCATGCGCCTCCAGCCAGGCGGCGATGCTGGTTTCGGGCACCGACTGGTAGCTCCAGTCTTCGGCCGAGACCTGCTCGCGCACCTGCAGCGTGTAGCGCCCGTCGACGAAGATCGCCGCTTCCGCCGGCAGCACCACCGCCGAGCCGGCCGAGCCCTGGAAGCCGGTCAGCCACGCCAGCCGCTGCGCGTAGGCGCCGACATATTCGCTCATATGCTCGTCGGTCAGCGGCACGACGAAGCCGTCGAGCCGGCGGCGCG
>CAXUMU010000121.1:0-8366 GCA_964252145.1 uncultured Sphingomonadaceae bacterium | reverse complement strand
CCCGCGCCCGCGACAGCAGCGGCGCCATCACCGACGCCGGCTCCTCGGCGAACAGCCCGACCAGCGCGGCGGGAATGCGGCGGCCGGCCAGCGCGCGCGCCGCCTCGGCCCGCGTCGCCGCCGGCACCTCGTCACGCAGCGCGCGCAGCAGATCATAGGCCTGGTCGCCCGCCGGATCGTCGGCCGCGGTGCGGCGCTGGCCCAGCAGATCGACGACCTGGCGCCACGCGGCCACCCGCGCCGCCGCCGTCGTCAGCGGCTGCGCAAGCACGGTCGCGAGCATATCGTCGAAGCGCAAGCGCGGCCTCCGCATCGCCGCGCCCGCCGCGGATCGGTGGAGCGTCGGCATGCTCCCCGTTAACGCCGCGTTCGCCTTCACGGAAGCGGCATTTCGAGGCCGTCGCAATGTGGGACAATTGCGGCGGCGGGGAATAATATTATATCCGGACGGTCCAGCCTGAAAGGATATGCCGTGGCGAGCCGCCATCTGATCGACCCGGTAGATCGCATCATCCTGGACGTGCTGCAGGCGGACGGCCGCATCACCAACGTCGCGCTGGCCGAGCGGGCCGGCCTCACTGCGCCGCCGTGCCTGCGCCGCGTGCGCACGCTGGAGGAAGCGGGCTTCATCCGGGGCTACCATGCGCGGCTGGATCCCGCCGCGCTGGGCTACGGCATCATGGTCTTCGCGCTGGTCAGCCTGCGCAGCCAGGCGGAGACCGACCTGAAGGCGTTCGAGGCGCATGTCGCCACGCTGCCCGAGGTGCGCGAATGCCATATGCTCAACGGCGAGATCGACTTCATCCTGAAGATCGTCGCGCACGATCTGCAGGCGTTCCAGACCTTCCTCACCTCGCACCTCACCACCGCGCCGAACGTCGCCAGCGTCAAGACGTCGCTCACCATCCGCACCGCCAAGGACGAGGCCGGCGTGCCGGTGGATCCCGCCTGAGCGCCAAGGTTCGCTCCGCGAGCCACGCCCCTTCCCTGGCGCTGTGGCGCGGCCCCGGCCGCCTGCTAAGCAGGCGCAGCCAACAGGGGGGGCCAGGCCGATGCGTTCGATCGATTATTTCGACAAGGGCGTGGATCTCGCGCCCGATCGGATCGCGCTGATCGAGGGCGATACGCGACTGACCTTCGCCGAATTGCAGGCGGAGACGTTCCGCTTCGCCGCCGCGCTGGCCCGCGATGGCGCCGCGCGGCAGTCGACTGTGGCAATCTATGCGCCCAACCACTGGACCGTGCTGGTCGCTTTGCTGGGCCTGTGGCGCGCGGGCGCCAAGTGGATCCCGGTCAACGCGCGCAACTCGCTGCAGGATAACGTCGCCTATCTGGGCTATTGCCGGTGCGAGCGGCTCTTCTACCACAGCAGCATGGCGGCGGAGGCGGAGGAACTGCGCGCCAAGGTGCCGAGCCTCGCCACGCTCGTCTGCCTCGACCGCCCCAATGCCGGCGATCGCTCGCTCGAACAGTTCATGGAGGGTGTGAGCCCCACCGACTATGTCGAGCGGTCCGACTGTTTCGGCAACCTGGACGAGATCGTCGGCATCTTCGCGACCGGCGGCACCACCGGCCCGTCCAAGGGGGTGCAGGTCACCAATCTGGGCTGGGGCACGATGCTCGCCACCGCGGCGGCGGCGTTCGAGACCGGCGACCGGGACAAGGTGTGCCTCGTCGTGGCACCGCTGACCCATGCCGCCGGGCCGGTGTCGACGGTGATGCTGTCGCTGGCCGCGACCAACATCGTGCTGCCGGGGTTCGATGCGGGCAAGGTGATCCATTACGTGCAGGAGCAGAAAGTCACGCACATGTATCTGCCGCCGACCGCGGTCTATATGCTGCTCGACCATCCCGACGCCCGCACCGCCGATTTCTCGTCGCTGAAGCGTTTCCTTGTGGTCGGCTCGCCGATCGCGCCGGACAAGTTGCGCCAGGCGGTCGAGATGTTCGGGCCGTGCCTGTGCCAATGCTACGGCCAGGTCGAATCGCCGATGATCATGACGTGGCTGCCGCCCGAGGATGTCGCGGCGGCGGCGCGCGGGGACCGGCCCGAGCGGCTGGCGAGCTGCGGCAAGGCGACCACGCATGTCCGCCTGGGCATCATGGATGACGACGGCACGCTGCTGCCGGTGGGCGAGCGCGGCGAGATCGTCTCGCGCGGGCCGCTCGTCAGCCTCGAATATTTCGAACTGCCGGACGCGACCGCCGAGGCGCACCGCGACGGCTGGCACCATACCGGCGACGTCGCCTACCGCGACGCCGAGGGCTATTTCTACATCGTCGACCGCAAGAAGGACATGATCGTCACCGGCGGCTTCAACGTCTTCTCGGCCGAGGTCGAGGCGGCGGTGATGGAACTTCCGCAAGTGATGGAGGCCGCCGTGATCGGCGTGCCCGATCCAAAATGGGGCGAGGCGATCAAGGCCTGCATCGTGCCGGCGGCCGGCGCGACGGTGGACCCCGCCGGGGTGATCGCGCACTGCAAGGCGCGGCTGGGCGGGGTGAAGGCGCCCAAGAGCGTCGACCTGGTCGAGAGCCTGCCCAAGACGCCCGCGGGCAAGATGGACAAGAAGGCGCTGCGCACGCGCTATTGGGGCGATGCGGCGCGCAGCGTGAACTGAGCGGCGGCCATTCCCTTTGCGCGGCGCAGGCTTAAGGTCGGGCGGTCGCCGAGAATCCGAGGTTCGTCCATGCGCCGCCTGATCGCCCTGCTGCTGAGCGCCGCCGTTCCCCTGCCCGCGGGGGCCGCCGAGCCGGCAACCTCGTCCGCGTCGACCGCCGCTTTCGCCGCGATCGGCCAGCGCTACCTCGACGGTATCGCGGCGCTGTCGCCGGTCTATGCGACGCAGCTGGGCGACCACCGTCACGACGCCGACCTCGACGACATGAGCGCCGCCGGCCGTGCCCGCCGCGTCGCCGCGGAGAAGGCGCTGCTGGCCGATCTGGACCGGCTGGATCGCACCGCGCTCTCGCCCGGCGACCAGGTGGATGCGGCCCTGCTCGACAATGCGCTGCGCTACGCCGTCTGGGACAGCGAGACGCTGCAGAGCTGGGCGTGGAACCCGGAGGATTATAACGAGACCGCAGGAAGCGCGCTCTACGCATTGGCAGCGCGCGATTTCGCCCCCTGGGCGGTGCGGCTGCGAGCGGCGACGGCGCGGATGGAGAAATTGCCGGCGCTGTTCGCACAGGCGCGGGCGAACATCGTGCCGGCGCGCGTGCCGCTGATCCACGCGCAGACCGTCGCCAAGCAGACCGGCGGGGTGATCGACATCGTCGATGGCATGCTGATGCCGCATTTGGGCGAGCTGTCGGCGCAGGACCAGGTGCGGTTCAAGGCGGCCGCGGCGCGGCTGCGGGCCGAGGTGGCGACGCAGCAGACATGGATCGACAAGACGCTCGTCCCCAACGCCAAGGGCGATTTCCGTCTCGGCGCAGCGCTTTACGACCGCAAGCTCGCCTTTGCGCTGAACTCGCCGCTGAGTCGTGCCGAGATCAAGCAGCGCGCGAGCGCGGCAGTGATCGCCACGCGTGCGCAGATGTACGCCATCGCCCGCACCGTGCTGACCGGCCGGGCGGGCGCCCCGCCCACGCCCGAACGTCCGACCGATGCGCAGCAGCAGGCGGCGATCGCAGCCGCGCTGGAGCTGAGCTACGAGCATCGGCCGGCGCGCAACGCGGTGATCGCGACCGCCCAGGCGGCGCTGACGCAGGCGACCGCATTCGTCCGCAGCGCCAATCTCGTCAGCGTGCCGGAGACGCCGCTGCAGATCATCCCGATGCCCAAGTTCCAGCAGGGCGTGGCGATCGCCTATTGCGATTCGCCGGGGCCGTTGGACAGCAAGCTCGGTACCTTCTACGCCGTTTCTCCCATTCCATCCGAGTGGAGCGAGGCGCAGACCGCGTCGTTCCTGCGCGAATATAACGACTATATGATCGCCGACGTGACGGTGCACGAGGCGATGCCCGGGCATTACCTCCAGCTGGCGCACGCCAATGCGACGCAGACCACGCTGCGCGCGGTGCTCGCGTCGGGATCGTTCATCGAGGGCTGGGCGGTCTATGCCGAAGGGCTGATGGCGGACGAGGGCTACCGCGGCGACGATCCGCTGTTCAAGCTGACGATGCTGAAGATGCGGCTGCGATCGATCACCAACGCGCTGCTCGACATCGGCATCCACACCGAGGGCATGAGTCACGAGGCGGCGATTCGGCTGATGACGCAGACCGCGTTCCAGCAGGAGCGCGAGGCCGAGGGCAAATGGACTCGCGCGCGACTGACGTCGGCGCAGCTGCCGACCTATTTCGTCGGCTTCTCCGAGCATAGCGAGCTGCGCCGCGCGGCCGAGGCGAAGGCGGGCAAGGCGTTCGACCTGAAGGCGTATCACGACCGGCTGCTGAGCTACGGCTCACCCCCGGTGCGCTATGCGCGCGCACTGATGTTCGGCGAGGCGATCCGGTGATCCTCTCCGGCACGAGGAGGATCCAGGGATGCGATGCCATTACCTTGAATTACCCACTCGTTTGTGTCGAGCGTAGTCGAGACACGTTCGAGCCGGGTGCTTGTGTCTCGACTTCGCTCGACACAAAGGGGGGTTCAAGTTGAAGTCACCCTGTTTTATGTTTCGTTTTATGTTTTCTCCAGCAGGCCGTGGCGCTTCAGCGCGTGGCGCAGCTGATCGTAGCTGAGCTTCAGCGAGGTCGCGGCGGTGCGCTGGTTGTAGCGGGCGCGGCGCAGCGCCGATTCCAGCAGAGCGCGCTCGTGCGCATCGACCGCGGCGCGCAGGTCGTCGCACGGGATATCGGCCGAAGTCGGTGCGACCGCCGCCGCCACCGCGGGTTGCGTGGCGGCCGCGACCGGCCGCCACGGCGAGGCGAACGGGTCGAACTCGATCGTCTCGACCGGACGCTCCGGATCGTCCCAGCGATACACCGCGCGCTCCACGACGTTGCGCAGCTCGCGCACGTTGCCGGGCCAGTCGTGCGTCGCGAGGATCCGGGCGGCATGTTCCGAGAAGCCAGGCCAGTGCGTCCAGCCGAGCTCGCTCGCCATGCGTGCCCCGAAGTGCTCGGCGAGCACCGGCACGTCGCCTTCGCGCGCGCGCAAGGGCGGCAACGTGACCACCTCGAACGACAGCCGGTCGAGCAGGTCGGCACGGAAGCGGCCCTTGTCGACCAGCCCCGGCAGATGCTCGTTGGTCGCGGCGACGATTCGCACGTCCACCGCCAGCACGCGGTTCGATCCGATCCGCGTCACCTCGCCATATTCCACCGCGCGCAGCAGCCGTTCCTGCGCCGCGGCCGATAGCGTCGCGAGTTCGTCGAGAAACAGCGTGCCGCCGTCCGCCTCCTCGAACCGGCCCTGGCGCACGCGCGTCGCGCCGGTGAACGCGCCCGCCTCATGGCCGAACAGTTCCGCCTCGATCAGCGTCTCGGGCAGCGCGGCGCAGTTCATCGTGATCAGCGGGCCGCGCCAGCGCGTGCTGAGCCGGTGGAGCCGCTCGGCGATCAGTTCCTTGCCGGTGCCGCGCTCGCCGATCACCAGCACCGGCCGGTTCAGTACGGCGGCGCGGCTGGCGCGCTCCACCGCGTCGAGGAAGGCGCCGGACTGGCCGATAAAGCTACTCGTTCGTTCCATGCCGAAGATTGGCGATATTGCCCAACCCTTCGCAAGCCTGTTTTCGCATCGGCATGTGCATCGAGGTCAAATCCGGGGGAGATCAGCCAAAAGCGCGGTTGGCACGGCCCATGCAAAACTGCTGGCAACCCCGCATCACGGGGATGAAGACGCCAAGTTCAGGGAAACGGCCATGTTCGACAGGATCGATCTCCAACGCCTCCTCGCCGCCGCCGCCGGTGGGCTGCTCCTCGCCGCCGTCGCCATGATCGGCACGGCGGCGCCGGCCGGGGCCGCGCGGGGCGATGGCCACGCGGCGGTCTTCATCGCCAAGTAACCGGCTCGCGCCGGTCCCATCCTTCGGGTAGCCTTGTCGGCGCCCACGAACGAGTGGAGTACAGCCATGGGAATTTTCTCCCGCACCCGCGACATCATCGCCGCCAACGTCACCGACCTGCTCGACAAGGCGGAGGATCCGGCGAAGATGATTCGCATGATCATCCTCGAGATGGAGGAGACGCTGGTCGAGGTGCGCGCCTCCGCCGCGCGCACCATCGCCGACCAGAAGGAGATGCGCCGCCAGATCGGCAAGCTGGAAAGCGTGCAGTCGAGCTGGACCGAGAAGGCCGAGCTGGCGCTCTCCAAGGGCCGCGACGATCTCGCCAAGGCGGCGCTGGTCGAAAAGCAGAAGGCGACCGACCTGACCGAGCGGCTGGGCGACGAGATCGCCGAACTGGACGGCGCGCTGAAGGCATCGGAGGCGGACATCGCCAAGCTGCAGGCCAAGCTGCGCGAGGCGCGCGTGCGCCAGAACTCGATCGTCACCCGGCTGGAATCGGCGAACAACCGCACCCGCATGCGCGAGCTGTACGCCGGCGCGAAGGTGGACGAGGCCTTCTCCCGCTTCGAGCTGATGGAGCGCCGCGTCGACTATGCCGAAGGGCGGGCCGACGCCGCCGCGATGGGCGCCGCGCCCAAGACGCTGGAGGAGGAGATCGCCGAACTGCGCAGCAGCGACAAGGTGGAAGCGGAGCTCGCCGCGATGAAGGCGCGCGCCGCCAACCGCGAGGGCTGAGCGCATGGAAGACGTGTTCCTGCCCATCGCGATCGTCGGCATGCTCTTCATCGGGCTGCCGTGGGTCATCTTCCACTACGTCACGCAGTGGCGCAAGGCTTCGTCGCTGAGCGTCGAGGACGAGAACCTCCTCGACGAGCTCCATGAAACCGCCCGCCGCCTCGACGACCGGCTGCGCTCGATCGAACGGATCATCGCCGCCGACCACCCCGATTGGCGCCCCGGCACCGACCGCCCGGGCCTTTGAGACAAGCTAGAAGGGAACCAACCAATGTCCGCCCGCCGCACCAAATATTATCTCGACAAGCGCCACGGCAAGGTGATGGGCGTCTGCGCCGGCCTGGCCGACTATACCGGCGTGGATGTCACGCTGGTCCGCGTCGGCGTCGTGCTGCTGACCGTCTTCGCGCTCGGCCCGGTCTCGATCCTTGCCTATCTCGTGCTGGCCTGGGCCGCCAACGACAAGCCGCGCGAATTCTACGATGCCGATCCGGAGGAGGACAAGTTCTGGCAGAAGGTGCGCGCCCGCCCCGGCGCCACCGTGCGCGACGTGCGCGGACGCTTCCGCGATATCGACCGCCGGCTGGCCGACGTCGAGACCTACGTCACCAGCCACAACAGCCGCCTGGCGGCCGAGATCGACGCGCTGCGCTGATCCGCGCGGAAGGCACTACAACGCAATGGAGCAGATCAAGTGGCCGAGATCGCCCCCTTCCTGATGGTCGTCGCGATCGTCGCGATCGTCTCCTACACCCGGCTGCAGCGCGCCAAGCACGGTATCGTGCGCAATCGCCACGGCGACGAGATGCCGATCCGCGACCCCGATGCCGACCGGCTGCGCGAGGAAGTGCGCGGGCTGAAGGAGCGCGTCGCGGTGCTGGAGCGCATCGCGACCGACGCCAACAGCCGCGGCAGCGAGCTGGAGCGCGAGATCGAGGCGCTGCGGCGCAACGACTGACGGGAGCATGAGCCGATGACCGATCCGATGCTCTGGCTGATCGCCGCCGCGGCGGGACTGATCGGCCTCCTCATCACCACCCAGGCGGCCACGCGCGGCTGGCAGGGCTGGCTGGATCTGCGCCGCGCCGAGATCGACGCCCGCCGCGACGAGGCGACCCCGCCCTCGCCCGCCGCCCGCATCGATATCGCGGACTTGAAGGAGCGCGTGCGCAAGCTGGAGGCGATCGCCGCAGGGGTGGATTATTGAGGCGGGCCCGCGCTAGACGCGGGCGATGTCCACCACCCTCTCCGACGTGCTCGACGATTATGACGTGCTGGAGCCCGACGACCGCTACCGCCTGCTGATCGACCTGGGCCGCGCGCTGGAGCCGATGCCCGACGCGCTGAAGACCGATGCCACGCTGGTGCGGGGATGTTCGGCGGCGGTGTGGGTCTATCCCATGCCCGCGGACGGGCGGCTCCATTTCCTGGCGGATTCGAACGCCGCGATCACCAAGGGCATCATCGCGCTGGTGCTGCTGACGGTACAGGACCGTACCGCCGCCGAGATTGCCGCGACCGACATCGAAGCCGCGCTCGCCCCGTTCGACCTGCGCGGCCAGCTGAGCTCCAACCGGACGCAGGGCATCCCCAACATGATCGCGCTGATCCGCGCGACGGCGGAGCGGTACCCGGGGTGACTTCACCCCTCCCCTTCAGGGGAGGGGCCGGGGG
>CAXUMU010000120.1:0-8418 GCA_964252145.1 uncultured Sphingomonadaceae bacterium | reverse complement strand
CCGTCAGGCTGCGCCTGCCACCTCCCCCTGGCGGGGGAGGATTGAGAGTATCAGAACGCTTCCACCGGCAGCGCCATCAGCGCCTCGGCTCCGCCCTCGATCTTGCGGCGGAGCGCGCCGGCGTCCGGCAGCATCCGTTCGGCGAAGAATCGTGCCGTCACCAGCTTGGCCTCATGCCGGTTGCGGTCGTCCGTCCCCGCCGCCAGCGCCGCCGAGGAGGCGCGCGCCATGCGCAGCCACATCCAGCCGAGCGACACGACGCCCATCAGCTCCATGTAGCTGTAGGCGGCCGCCCCGGCATTGTTCGGATTGGCCATCCCGTTCTGCATCAGCCACATCGTCGCCGCCTGCAATTCGCCCAAGCCGCGTTCCAGCCGTGCGGCCAGATCGGCAGTGGACGATTCGGTCTTGCCGGCGGCGATCTCCTCGCCGATCGTCTGGAACAGCGCCATCACCGCGCGGCCGCCGTCGCGCCCCAGCTTGCGGCCGACCAGGTCCATCGCCTGCACGCCGTTCGCGCCCTCGTAGATCATCGCGATCCGCGCATCGCGGACATATTGCTCGACGCCCCATTCGCGGACGTAGCCGTGCCCGCCATAGACCTGCTGCGCCTTCACCGCGCAGGCGAAGCCCTGGTCGGTCAGATAGCCCTTGATCACCGGCGTCAGCAGCGAGATGCGCTCGTCCGCCGCCTGCCGCGCCGCCTCGTCGGGCGCGCCGTGCGCCAGATCGACCTGCAGCGCCCCCCACAGGCACAACGCGCGCGCGCCCTCGATGAACGCCTTGCACTCCATCAGCATGCGGCGGACGTCGGGGTGGACGAACAGCGTGTCGGCGCGCTCGCCGGGCTCGGCCGCGCCGGTCAGCGCGCGGCCCTGACGGCGGTCCTTGGCGTATCGGACGGCATTCTGGTAGGCGACCTCGGCGATCGCGAGCCCCTGCAGCCCCACGCCCAGCCGCGCCGCGTTCATCATGATGAACATGGCGGCGAGCCCCTTATTCTCCTCGCCCACCAGCCAGCCGGTCGCGCCGTCATAGTTCATCACGCAGGTGGCGTTGCCGTGGATACCCATCTTGTGCTCGATCGATCCGCACGACACGCCATTGGGCTCGCCCAGCGATCCGTCGGCATTCACCAGCCGCTTGGGCACGATGAACAGCGAGATGCCGCGCACATTGTCCGGTGCGCCGACCACCTTGGCCAATACGAGGTGGACGATGTTGGGCGTCAGATCCTGCTCGCCGCCCGAGATGAAGATCTTGCCGCCGGTGATCCTGTAGCTGCCGTCGCCCTGCGGCTCGGCGCGGGTGCGGATCAGCCCCAGGTCGGTGCCGCAATGCGCCTCGGTGAGGTTCATCGTGCCGCCCCACTCGCCGTTGGCCATCTTCGGCACCCATAGCGCCTGCTGCTCGGGCGTGCCCTTGGCCATGATCGCGCTGATCGCGCCGAGCGTGAGGCCGTTATACATCGCGAAGCCCATGTTCGCGCTGATCATATATTCCTCGAACGCGGTGTGGAGCACGTGCGGCATGCCCTGCCCGCCATGCGCGACCGGGGCCGCCAGCGTGGGCCAGCCCGCCTCGACGAACTTCGCCCACGCATCCGCGAAACCGGGCGGCGTCGTGACGGAGGCATCCGCATTGCGCGTGCAGCCGACCTCGTCGCCGATCTGGTTGAGCGGGAACAGCACCTCCTCGCAGAACCGCCCGCCTTCGCCCAGCACGGCGTCGATCATGTCGGGCGTCGCATTCTCGAAGCCGGGCAGGTTGGCGTAGCGTTCCAGCCCCAGCACATGATCGATCACGTAGCGGGTATCGCCGGTGGGGGCGTGGTAGATCGGCATCTCGTCCTGCTCCTGCTTATCTTATGACTGCGCGACCTGGCGGGAGACCGCTTCGACGAACCGCTCCAATTCCAGCACCGCCGCATCGATATCGTCACGCTGACGGCGCAGGTGCGCGATCCGGGCGCGGCACTTGTCGATCGTGACCTGGCGCTGCGTGATGCGGCCGTCGTTCAGATCGTAGAGGTCGATCATCTCGCGGATTTCGGCCAGGCTGAAGCCGACGCGCTTGCCGCGCAGGATCCACGCAAGCCGTGCGCGATCGCGCACGGAATAGACCCGCGCCAGCCCGATCCGCGCCGGCGCGATCAGCCCCTCATCCTCGTAGAAACGCAGCGCCCGTGCCGTGACGCCGAACTGGGCCGACAGATCGGAGATCGTGAACGCATCGCGATCCTCGGCATCCGGCGTATCGATCGCGGCATGGGCGGACTGCGACATGGTGATGCTTATAGGTTGACGTTCACGTCAACGTCAACCTCGCGGACGAGTACGCCGCCCTCGATCCGACGGTAGAAGCAGCTCCGCTCGCCGGTGTGGCAGGCGGGCCCGGCGGGATCGACGCGCAGCCACACCGCATCCTGATCGCAATCGATCCTGGCCTCGATCACGCGCAGCACATGCCCGCTGCTTTCGCCCTTCTTCCACAGCCGGGCGCGGGAACGCGACCAGAAATGCGCCTCGCCGGTCGCCAGCGTCCGCGCCAGCGCGTCGGCGTTCATGTGCGCGACCATCAGCACTTCTCCGGTCGCCGCATCGCTGACGACCGCGGTGACGAGGCCGTTCGCATCCCACTTCGGCAGCAGTTCGGTCCCGGTCTCGCGGGCGGGGTCGGCCATGCTGACGGCTCCTGTCATGCGGATGTCGCAATAGGGGCGACAAACCAGCGTGGTGTCCCTATATGCGCGGTCGACCGCCACGACGACGGGTCGCCTCATGATAACGACACATCCGTTCGACGACGACAAGCTTCGCGAGGAGTGCGGCGTCTTCGGCATCTTCAATGCCGACACGGCCGCCGCGCTCGTCGCGCTGGGGCTGCATGCGCTCCAGCATCGCGGCCAGGAAGCGGCCGGGATCACGACGTGGGACGGCAAGCAATTCCACACCCACCGCGCGATGGGGCACGTCGCGGGCAATTTCGACCGTGACGAGATCATCCGCAGCCTGCCCGGCCGCGCCGCCTGTGGCCATGTCCGCTACTCCACCACCGGCGAGACGGCGCTGCGCAACGTCCAGCCGCTGTTCGCCGAGCTCGTCTCGGGCGGGTTCGCGGTCGCGCACAACGGCAACCTCTCCAATGCGACCAAGCTTCGGCGCGACCTGGTCCGCCGCGGCGCGATATTTCAGTCGACGTCGGATACCGAGACGATCATCCACCTCGTCGCGACATCCAACTACCGCACCCTGCTCGACCGGTTCATCGATGCGCTGAAGAAGATCGAGGGCGCCTATTCGCTCGTCTGCCTGACCCCCGAGGGCATGATCGGCTGCCGCGATCCGCTGGGCGTGCGTCCGCTGGTGATGGGCGAACTGGGCGGCGCGACGATCTTCGCCTCGGAGACGGTGGCGCTGGACGTGGTGGGCGCGAAGTTCGTGCGCGAGGTCGATCCGGGCGAGCTGGTGATCGTGTCCGAGCACGGCGTCCGCTCGATCCGACCGTTCGCCGCCGTCGCGCCGCGTCCGTGCATCTTCGAGCATGTCTATTTCTCGCGGCCCGATTCGATCGTCGGCGGGTCGTCGGTCTATTCCGTGCGCAAGCGGATCGGCGCGGAGCTGGCGCTGGAGAGCCCGGTCGATGCCGATCTGGTAATTCCCGTTCCCGATTCGGGCACGCCGGCGGCGATCGGCTATGCCCAGCAGTCCGGCATCCCGTTCGAGCTGGGGATTATCCGGTCGCATTATGTCGGCCGCACCTTTATCCAGCCGGGCGACCAAGTGCGCCATCTGGGGGTGAAGCTGAAGCATAATGCGAACCGCGCGCTGATCGACGGGCAGCGGGTCGTGCTGATCGACGATTCGATCGTGCGCGGCACCACCAGCATCAAGATCCTGCAGATGCTGCGCGATGCCGGCGCGGCCGAGGTCCACCTGCGCATCGCCAGCCCGCCGACGCGGCACAGCTGCTTTTACGGCGTCGACACGCCCGAGCGCGCCAAGCTGCTCGCCGCGCAGATGACCGTGCCCGAGATGGCGGCGCATATCGGCGCGGACAGCCTGGCGTTCATCAGCGTCGACGGCATGTACCGGGCGCTCGGCGATGCGCGGCGCGAGGCGGTGCCCAGCCACTGCGACGCCTGCTTCACCGGCGACTATCCGACGCGGCTGACCGACCAGGAAGAGGCCGCTCCGATCGACCAGCTCGCGCTCACCCACGAGCGCGTCGACGCCTGACGCTCCGACCGGGACGACCCCATGACGGACAAGCCACTCACCGGGCGCCTCGCGCTCGTCACCGGTGCCAGCCGCGGCATCGGCGCCGCGACGGCGCAGGCGCTGGGCGCGGCCGGCGCGCACGTCGTGCTGACCGCGCGCACCACCGGCGGGCTAGAGGAGGTGGAGGACAAGATCCACGCCGCCGGCGGCACCGCGACGATCGCGCCGCTGGATCTGGCCGAGAATGACAGCATCGCGCGCCTGGCTACCGCGATCGGCGGGCGGTGGAACGCGCTCGACATGCTGGTGCTGAACGCGGCGACGCTGGGCAGCCTGACCCCGGTCAACAGCATCGACGGCAAGGAATTCGCCGCCGTGATGACGCTCAACCTCGTCGCGCAGCAGGCGCTGATTGCGGCGTTCGATCCGCTGCTGCGCGCGAGCGCCGACGCGGCGGTGATCGGGCTGACCAGCAGCGTCGCCACGAGGCCGCGGGCCTATTGGGGCGCCTATGCCGCATCGAAGGCAGCGTTCGAGACGCTGCTGCTGTCCTATGCCGAGGAGGTGGAGGCGATCAGCAGGGTCCGCGTTGCGATCGTCGATCCCGGCGCGACCGCCACGCGGATGCGCGCGCGCGCCTATCCCGGCGAGGACGAGACGGCGCTGAAGCCGCCTTCGGTAGTGGGCGATGCGATCGCGGCGCTGGTGCAGGGCGGGTTCCAGACGGGGCACCGGCTGGTCCTGCCGCGATAACGCGGCTTGCATTCGCGCACGCCGCCTCTCCCCTTCAGGGGAGGGGCTAGGTCAGTCGCCGCGCGCACGTTTGATCAAAGTCACCTGCATCAGGTCGATCCCGCCGCCGCGGAAACCGCCTTCGCAATACATCAGATAATAGCGCCACAGCTGCACGAACGCGGCGTCGAACCCGGAGGGCACCCGCCCCTCCTCCACTGCCGCGTCGAACCGTCCGCGCCAGCGCTTGAGCGTTTCGGCATAGTCCGGGCCGTAGCCGGCGCGGTCCTGCCAGACGAAACCCGCCTGCTCGGCCGCGGCGCGCAGGCGCGGTTCGGAGACGAGCATCCCGCCCGGAAACACATAGGCCTGGATGAAGTCGAGATTGGCCGAATAGGCATCGAAGATTGCCTCGTCGATGGCGATGAACTGCAGCGCCGCGCGGCCGCCCGGCACCAGCGACGCGGCGAGCTTGTCCAGGAAGGGCGCCCAATAATCCGCGCCCACCGCCTCGACCATCTCGACGCTCACGATCGCGTCGTAGCGCCCGGTCAGGTCGCGATAGTCGCACAGGTCGATCGCAATCCGGTCCACCAGCCCGGCCTCCTCTGCGCGGGCCCGGGCGCAGCGCTGCTGCTCGGCCGAGAGCGTGATGCCCCGTACGTCGACGCCATGATCGCGCGCCGCCTGCACCGCGAGCGAGCCCCAGCCGCAGCCGATCTCGAGCAGCCGCTGCCCCGGCGCGAGCCGCAGCCGTTTCAGCAGCAGCGCGTTCTTGCGGACCTGCGCGGCCTCCAGCGGCTCATCCGGCGCGGCGGGATCGAACACCGCGCCCGAATAGGTCATCGTGCCGTCCAGCCAGGCGGCGTAGAAATCGTTGCCCAGATCATAATGGAAGGCGATGTTGCGCCGCGATCCGCCGCGATCGTTGCGCCGGCCCGCATGCACCAGCCGGTTGACCAGCCGCGCGATCCCGCGCGCCCGCGCGACCCGCCCCAGGCTGCGTCGGTTGAGCATGAACAGCTCGAACAGCGGCACCGGATCGGGGCTGGACCATTCGCCCGCCGCCCAGCCGCGATACCAGCCGACCGAGCCGTGCAGCGCGAGCCGCACCAGCGGGTTCCAGCTCTGCAAGGCGACGAACGCCTGCGGGCCGGGAGCCCGTCCTCCCAGACAGCGGACCGTGCCGTCGGGCAGCGTCACGTCGATCGCACCCTGCGCCAGACCACGATCGATCCGGTCCAGCACGCGCCGCGCGCCCGGCGCGAGCAACCGGGCGAGCAATCCCACCCCCGTCGCCAGACGGCGATCGGCGGCGACGATGTGGCGCCCGCGGGCCGGGCTGTGCGCGTTCATGCCGGCCTTCTGGCGCGAACCAGGCAGCAGGACAAGCGTCTAGCGGGCCGCGGCGAGCGCACGCTCGCGGCCCTCGCGGTGGCCGATCCGCTTGGCCGGATAGGCTTCGGGCCGCACGCCGAATTCGTCGGGATCGTGGATCGCATCATCGCCCAGCCCGGCCAGTTCGGGCACCCACCTGCGGATATAATCGGCCGCGTCGAATTTGGCCGATTGCGACAACGGCGCCATGATCCGCCCGAACGGGCTGGAATCGACGCCGGTGCCCGACACCCATTGCCAGTTGGCGCTGTTATTGCCGTAATCGGCATCGACCAGCGTATCCCAGAACCAGCGCTCGCCGCGTCGCCAGTCGATCAGCAGATGCTTGATCAGGAACGAGGCCGTGATCATCCGCACGCGGTTGTGCATCCAGCCGATCGCCCACAGCTGGCGCATCCCCGCATCCACGATCGGGTAGCCGGTCAGCCCCTTCGTCCAGGCGGCGAAGTCCGCGTCCGCGTCGGCGCCGCTGCGCCAGCGGATGCGATCGGTCGCCGGGCGGCCATTCTCGTCGGCATAGGCCGGGATCTGGTCGATCAGGTTGGAGGTGAAATCGCGCCAGCCGAGCTCGCGGCGGAACGACGCCGGGCCGATGCCGCGCCCCGCCGCGGCGTGCCACACCATCGCGGGCGAAATCTCGCCGTGATGGAGGTGGGGCGACAGGCGCGAACTGCCGTCCTGCGAGGGCAGGTTGCGATCGACCTCATAGCCATCGACCACATCGGCGAAGCGACCCAGCGCGGCCAGCGCGCCGGCCTCGCCCGGCGTCCATTCCGCAAAGGCGCCCGCCCAATCGGGCTCGGTCGGCAGGAGCTGCCAGTCCGCAAGCCGGTCGCTCTTCGGCTTCGGCGACACGCCCTCGATCCGCTTCGGCGACGGCATCGGCTTGGCCGGCGGCATGCGCTGTTCCAGCGCGCGCCAGAACGGCGTGAAGATGCGGTAGCGGTTGCCCGTCTGCGACCGGACGCACTCGGGATCGTCCAGCAGATAGCCGTCGTGCAGGCACAGCTCGATCGTGCCGCCAAGCCGCTCCTCGGCTGCCTGCCACCAGGGTTCGTAATGGCGCAGCGCATGGACCCGCGTCGCGCCGGTCTCGGTCGCCAGCTTCAGAATCTGGGCGGCGGCATCGCCCCGGCGCAGCACCAGCGGCGCGCCGAGCTTTGCCAGCGCCTCGCCCAGCGCGGTCAGGCTGTGATGCAGCCACCAGCGCTGCGCCCCGCCGATGCGCCAGTCGCCCGGCGCGTCGTCATCCAGCACGTAGACCGGCACGAGCGGGCCGGATGCGGCGGCCGCCGCCAGCGCGGCCTGATCGGCGAGGCGCAGGTCCTGGCGGAACCAGACGATCGAACAAGCGGGCATCGCGGCACAGCGTCTCAGCGGACGTGCGGTTCCTTGTCCACCTGCCAGGTCTGCCCGCGCGAGATCAGCGCCTGCAGGTCGGCCGTCTTGCCGGCGGCGGCGGTCTGGTTCTGCTCGGTCAGCACGCGGTCGAAGGTGGGGCGCGGATGATCGTAGATCACGCCCAGTGCGACCGGCGTGCCCAGGCCCGGGCCGAAATCGATCAGCATCTGCGCCACCCCGTGATTGGTCTGATCGTGCACGATCACGCCCGCGGCCTGCCAATCGCCGTCGATCACGTCGACGACGTGCAGCTTCAGGTCGCGGTGGTCCAGCGCAAGGCCCTTGGCGCCGCCCGCGAACAGGATCGGGCTGCCATGCTCCAGCCAGATCTGCATCTCGGGCGCCGACTTCTTCTCGGCGAACGCGGCGAACACGTCGTCATTATAGACGATGCAATTCTGGTAGATCTCGACGAAGCTCGCGCCGCGATGCGCATGCGCCGCCTTCAGCACGGCGGGCAGGTGCTTGTGCGTGTCGATCGCCCGCGCGATGAACCGTCCGCCCGATCCCAGCGCGAAGCTGCACGGCGAAGCCGGACGGTCGACCGAACCGTAGGGCGTGGACGGCGAACGCGTGCCGACGCGCGAGGTGGGCGAATATTGGCCCTTGGTCAGGCCGTAGATCTCGTTGTTGAACAGCAGCACCTGGCAGTCGAGATTGCGGCGGA
>CAXUMU010000119.1:0-8560 GCA_964252145.1 uncultured Sphingomonadaceae bacterium | reverse complement strand
CGCACCGTCCGCACGCCCGTCTACGAGGACCTCGACGACGGCGACCGCCGACCCCGGCGTCGTCTCCGAAGTGGTGGTCACCGCCAACCGGCGCGAGCAGACGCTGCAGACCGTCGCCACTTCGGTGGACGTGGTGCAGGGCGCGCAGGCGGAGAAGCTGGGCTACAACCGGTTCGAGGATTACCTGCCGACCATCTCCGGCCTCGGCTTCTCGCAGGACGCGCGGGGCAACACCTCGATCGCCATCCGCGGCCAGTCAAACCTCAGCGGCAACGCCACGGGGATCGGCTCCTCCGCCCCCACCGTCGCGGTCTACTTCAATGACATCCCCGTGCAGGGGGTCGCCGCGCCGCCCGACCTCAGCCTCTACGACCTGCAGCGGATCGAGGTGCTGAAAGGCCCGCAGGGAACGCTCTACGGTGCCAGCGCCATGGGCGGCGCGATCAAGCTGATCACCAACGCGCCCAACCTAGAGCGCTTCGAGGTCAAGACGCAGCTGGAGGGCAGCTTCAGCGGCGACTCCAACGCCGGGGGCCAAGTCGAGGGCGCGTTCGACGCCCCGATCGTGCAGGACCGGGTCGGCCTGCGCGTCACCGCCTCCTACCGCCGCGAGGGCGGCTACATCGACAACCCCGTCCGGGACCGGACCACGGGCGACGCCGACATCGTCTCGGTCCGCGGCGACCTGCGCGTGCGCGCGACCGACGCCCTGACGGTGGACGTGCTGGCCATGCACCAGCAGCGGCGCGACCACGGCTTCGACAACGCCGTGCAGGGCACGGGCGACCTGAAGTCCAACGTGCCCGATCCGGAGTTCAGCGATCGCAAGTTCGACCTGTTCGGCCTGACCGCCACCTACCGGCTTCCCTTCGCCGACCTGAGCTCGATCACCTCCTACTGGCGCAACTCCACCCAGGCGCGCTACCGCACCTCGGGCATCGGCTACGACAACGCCGCGCTGTTCGACTTCGGGCTGGACGGCTTCGGCCAGTCCTCACCGCAGGCGCTCTACACCGACCTGGCCCAGACGCAGTTCTCGCAGGAGCTGCGCCTGACCTCGCGCGGCGCAGGCCCGCTGCACTGGACGGTGGGCGGCATCTACACCCGCCAGCGCCTGGCGGGCGAGGGCGACGACGCGGTGCCGTCGGCCCTGATCAACGGCCAGATCAACGCCGCTGCGGCCGACCTGGCCCCCCTGTTCGAGAGCGTGGGCGGCACGGCCGCCAGCGCGCTCGTGGCCAGCGACACCGACGCCTACCGGTCCCGCGTCGGCAGCCGGCTGACCAGCTACGCCGGCTTCGGCAACGTCGCCTGGGACATCACCCCCGACCTGACGCTGGAGGCCGGTCTGCGCGGCTTCAGGGACGAGTTCAGCTTCACCCAGCACGACACCGCCTACGGCGTCTACGCCTACGACTTCGCCCTCTTCCTCGGCCCGCTCAGCCCCGACGGCACCTTCGACGCGCTGGACCTGAACGCCAAGGCCTCGGACGACGGCGTGGTGCCGAAGGTAAATCTCTCCTGGCGGATCACGCCGCGCAACATGGTCTACGCTCAGTACACTGAAGGCTTCCGCCCCGGCGGCGCCAACTACACCGGAACCGCCCAGTCGAACACGCCGCGCCTGTTCGACCCGGACTCCAGCCGCAACTACGAGGTCGGAACCAAGAACACGCTGTTTGGCGGCCGCCTGACGATCAACGCCGCCGCCTACTACATCGACTGGAGCGACATCCAGCTCAGGGTCGCCGCGAGCCCGGCCTCCTACCTGGTCAACGCGGGGGACGCCTCCATCTACGGCGGCGAGCTCGCGCTGTTCGGCGACACGCGCCACGGTCTGACCTACGGCACGAACCTCGGGCTTGTGCACGCGACGCTCGACAAGGTCTCCAGCGCCGCCACCGGCGCGGTCGCGGGCGCGACGATCCCGAACTCGCCGAAGGTCACTTCCTCCAGCTTTGCGCAGTACGCCCGGCCGCTCAGCCCTACGCTCGACGGCTACCTGCGCGCCCAGGTCGACTACCGCGCCCGCGAGGCGATCAGCCTCGTCACCTCCTCCGCGCCCACCGACAGCTTCTACGTCAGGGGCTTCGCCACGGTGCGGCTCCAGGCGGGCGTCGAGACCGGCCGCTACGGCCTCTACGGCTTCATCGACAACCTGACCGACGAGCGCGGCGAGGTCGGCAAGGTCTACTCCGCGCCGATCCGCGCGCTCGGCTATACGGCCGAGACCCAGCTCGCGCTCATCCGCCCCCGCACCTTCGGCCTGCGTTTCACTGCACAGTACTGACGTACGCACATCGGACCGGACCCGCTCGGGGCTCGGGCGGCGCCATCCCCTCAAGTTCTCCCCAATCCAGCCAGTCGTGCTCCCTATCTTTCGCGGCGCTTCACATGCCTCCTTGGGAGACGGCGCAGCGTCCCTGGCTTGGCGTCTACAGCACAGCGGTGCTCCAAGGATGGCGCTGTATGACATGCCGCATCTCGCGCTTGGTTGTGAGATGGACGACGGTTATCTCGAGCGCACCAGCATCATGTCATACAATCCTTGCTTCCCGTGGGCCGAAGACGATGGCGCGGCTGCTGTCCTACCGCCTGTTCTTCAGCGCGAAGCCGACCCAGCTCAACGGTGCTTTGATCGAGCTTCGCCACCCGTTCTTCGAGACCGGCGTCGGCATCACCATCGCGCGCTGATCCTGTGACGTCGAGCTGGGTGACGCGCGCCGATCGCCGTGGGGACCTACGCCATGCTGCGCATGACGCGCGCGTCGCACGACGCCATCCGCGCCGCCCTCGATGCGCAGGCCTCGGCGGCATGGAGGCGGCTGCTCGCGCTCGCAGTACTCTTTTGTCTGGCGGCGGCCGAGCCGATTGCGCCGCGCTTCGCCGCCTCGACCGCTTGGCGGCTGTATCGCTCGCGTGATCTCGAGAATTGGGACGATCTCGGCGCGCCGCTCGTGCTTGCTGGTGAGGAGGCTGGCGGGCAATGGGCAAGCCGATGTCGGTGGATCTGCGGGAGCGGGCTGTAGCTGCGGTGGGCGGCAGGATGAGCCGCCGCAAGGCGGCCGAGCGGTTCGGCGTCAGCATCTCCAGTGCGATCCGCTGGACGGGCGCGGCGCTCGGGGCGGTGCGGGCTTGGCCACAGGGCGGCGACAAGCGCTCGGCTCGGATCGAGACGCATGCGCTCGGCCGACAGCGACTTCTACCGTCGGCGACCATAGCGGGCGACACGGTTGCGATCGTCGTCACGTGAACAGCTCGCGGACGAGTTTGGCGACATGCCTGATCGCGACGTCGTCGTCGGACCGGCGATGCCAAGCGAGGTGGAGGGGAAATCCATCAACTGGGACTGGAGGATCAAAGGCCGCCAGGCCGGGATCCTCCGGAACGCATCGACTGGGCAACAACGCGATTAGGTCCGATGATAGCAAAAGGGGTGCGGCCATGATGAAGCTCGGGACGACGATGCCGATGCGTCGTTGGCGACCATGCCCGAGCAATAGGTCGTCCAGCGGGGTGTGCCGCTCGCCTCGCCCCGAGACGACGATGTGCGGGTAGGCGAGCCAGGCGTCGATGTCGAACGCCGCTGCGGCTGGATGTTCCGCGCGCATCACGACGCGGTAGCTCTCGTGGAACAGCTGCGACCGATGAACTTCGCTGTCGTCGGTCGGCAAAACCGACACGGCGAGGTCGGCGTCGCCTCTGCGGAGCCGCTCGGCGGCGTCGCCGCCGCCATGCCAAGGAAGGATCGTCAGATCGATCCCTGGAGCGCTGGTTCGCAAGCGCGGTAGCATTCTCTGAGCGAGAATTATGGCCGGATAGTCGGTCATGATCAGGCGCACGACGCGCTTGATCGAACCGAGGTCGGGTTTGTCGGGACGGACCAGATCGTCCACGCCGGCGAGCAGAGCGCGCAAGGGCTGCCGCATCTCCTGCGCACGCGGGGTCAGGCGCATGCTCGCGCCGCCCCGCTCGAGCAGCGGATCCTTGAAGATCCCGCGGCATCGGTCGAGCGCGGCCGACGTCGCCGGTTGCGATAAGCCGAGCCGCTCGGAGGCGCGGGTGACGTGCGCCTCTTCGAAAAGCGCATCGAGGATCACCAGCAGATTAAGATCGACGCCGCGCAGGTTCACGCTGCGAGTTCGCGCTTTACAGCCGTCTGAGCCGCAAGGGAGTTCAGCGCCGCGACGTACCGCTCGCCCGCGACGCGCGCCGCCTCACCTTTGAGGCGGTTCGCCTCGAAGACGGTGAACGGCTCGTTCCAGGCGAATCCGCACCGATGCGCGGTCGACTGAAGGGGCCTAAGCAACTCGGGCAGCGGAAACAGGTTCACGCCGGCTGCGGAGTAGGCGGACGGGCGATTGCCGGCGGTCGCGGCGACCAGGAAGGGCAAGCCTTTCAGCCGGTCGCCCTCGGTCTCCGGGTGGATGTAGAACATTCGCGTGAGCACCGTGTCCTGCCATTCCTGAAGCAAGGGCGGTGTCGAATACCAGCGGATCGGGAACTGGAGGACCAGCGCATCCGTCTCGAGAAGCCGGCGGACTTCCCGACCAACGTCGATTGCTCCGTCGGGGTAGAGCGCTTGCATATCAACAAGCTCCACTCCGGACACGCTGCGGGCGGCCTCCCCCAGCGCGCGATTGGCATGGGACTTGGACGGATCGGGGTGGAAGAAAAGGATCGTGAGCATGGCGTTCTCCTGTCCGTTCAATCTTGGCCCGGTGGCACAATCTAGCCAATCGATAATGTGTATCGCGGATTATCGGCTAGACGGCTATTGCTCCTTTTTCAGTCGAATTGCATGGCGAGTTGGGTCATCGCGAAGCTCTCATCACTGCGTCCCTGGCGCTGAAGAAATCTACCCGCATCGAACCGCACCAGCGCTCCCGTCAGGGTCAAGGCGGAAGTCACCCGCCAGGTGGCGCGAAGCTGCTGCTGAACTCCGGCCCATCGCTCGTCGCTGGCATCCGGCTGCACCGGCGTGAACCCTGTCGGGACGTAGTAGGCATCCCGAGCCGAATAAGGTCACAGCGCCTCGGCCCGGTACTCCAGCTTGAGCCGTCGGGACGGCAACGCCTCAGCGAACAGGCCAGCTTCACGAGGTTGGACGGCGACTGGAGCGCCGCGTCGGTCGAGTAAGCGGAATTGGGGATCAGCGGATCGAACCTTCAGACCGTTTGCGCCGTCGCCGCGCCGCCGCTGAAAGCGCTTAGGCGAACCCCGAGACGCGGGGTCGCAGCGATGCGGTGGAAGCGGTGACCTGCCTCCGCCTCCAGATAGAATGCCTCGACCCGGCGTGAGTCGAAACGACCGACTTGGCGCGCTCCGCCGACGCTGAGCTTAACGGGGCCAAGCTCGCCATCGAGCACACCGCCGAACGTCGTCGTCGCCGACGAGCCGACGTCGGCGAGGATGCCGTAGCGGGCCTTGCGCACATCGTACAGGAAGGCGCTGAGCGCGAACGGACCCAGCGTTCGCTTCGGGCTGGTGAGGTGCAATCCGAGCAGCCGGTCCTGGCCTCCTGAGCCATCGTCAAACGCGCCGTGCCTGGGCTGCACCACTCGCATGGCGAACGCGTCCCCGGTCCAGCCGCCAAGCGTTGCCGTCGCGCGCGCCCCGTCCCACGACCGGCGCACGTTTGGCGAATCGCGCGACGCGATCAGCTCAAACGCCAGCTCCGACCGGCCTCCCCGCAGCCGAAGCCGCGCGCCGCTGGGCTCGAGTACAAAGTCGACATACGCCTGCTGCACGTCGAGCCGGTCGACAATGATCGGCGAGGCCGGCCATTCCCGCCCGACCGGCCGTGAGCGCCGAGTTGCAGATAGGCGTCGACGTTTCCGGCCCGCGCAGCGATCCCGGCCAGCAGTCGCTGATATGCGACTTCGGTGCTCGTTCTAGCGTCGATCGCGAGCGCGGCGCGATCATAAAACTCGATACGCTCGCGCGCCTGAAGGTCGAAATGGATGCCATCCGAGACCGGTGGCTGGCGCTCCGGTGCGACCTCCTGTGCGATGTCAGCACCGACCGGGAAGGCCCCAACGCCCAGCGCTGTGAGAAGCAGCCGCCCGGCGCTACGCCCGGATGCCGAGATCGGCATCGTCGATCCATGAGCCATGTACGCCCGCCGGCACCCAGCCGGGGATATGGATCACCGCCGCCGGTCTAGCAGTGAACTTCGACGCATCAATGATGTGGAGCGCGCTACGAAGCGTCCGCACGTCGCTCACGAAGCTGAACAGCCAGCCGTCGTCCTCGGCCGACCCGTGCGGATCGGGCACAAACCACGGCTCCTCAGGCTGCTGGCCCTCGCGGAACTCGCGAACCGCGACCGCGCCGGTCTGGCCGTCGTATTTGAGGAGCGCATTATGGCGCAGCGCGCCGCCCGGGAACGCCTCGGCATAGGTGTAGCGGTTGCGCAGGCCGAGCTTCGTCTGGTTGATCGTCGGGAAATCGGCGGCAATGTCGCTGCGGATCTCGGCTTTGGCCGTCCCCGCCGCCGGATCGATGTGCCAGCGCGCGAACTTGTCGCCCTGCACGAGCCAGGAGGGATGGCCGGGCAGGCTCATCAGCCAAGTGCCGAACTTTTCCCACGCGGCCTTGTCGTAATAGGTCGACTCCATCCGCAGCGTGCCGTCGGGTTCCTCCCAGGCGTTGCTAACGTGGAAGAAGAAGAACGGATCGACTGGGATCCAGCGCACCGGCCCCTTTGTCCGGTCGCGCGGCATCACACCGATCCTCGCCTGGTAGGTATCGCTCCACCGATAGGGGAAGGCGACCTTGCTCTTGGCATCGAAGACGACGCTTGGATCGAGGAAGATCACGTAGTTCGGCGTGATCGTGAAGTCGTGCATGATCGACGGACCTGCCCCGGGCACCGGCTCGATATGCGTGAGCTCGCCTTGCGGCGAGACCCGGAAGTAGGTGAGGTGCGGCTCCTGCGGACCGTAGCTGATGAACAGCTGCTCGCCGGTGCGGCGATCGACCTTGGGATGCGCGGTCATCGGCTGCTTCAGTTTGCCGCCATAATCGAACGGTCCGAGCGTCTGCAGCTCGGGGCCGATCAGGAACGGCAGGTTGACCTCCTGGAGGGCGTAGATGCGGCCGGCATGCGCATAGACGCTGGTTGCGGCGGCGCTCGCGGTCAGATCGAACGAGCCGTCCTTGCGGACCAGCGGCTTGCCCACGAGTGCGGGGGTACGCACCCAGCGATTGCGATACCATTCCGCCCTCCCTCCGGTGACGCGCACGCCGTGCAACATGCCGTTGCCCGCAAACCAATAGGGAGGCGTCAGTTCGGGTTTGGGATTGTGGCCGTTGCGGAAGTAGCGGCCTGACAGCGATGACGGTATCGATCCTTCCACTTCGAGACTTGACGCGCTCAGCTCCCGGAGCGTGGGTTGATAATGATCGACCGTGAAGTCGGGCGCCGGCTTGCGAGTCGAAGTTGAGGCAGCGGCCGCCAGCAGCCGATCCGGAATCAGCGCGGCGGACGCGCCCGCACCGGCAACCGCAAGCGCAGCCCTGATGATGGACCGGCGATCTTGAGATGCGAGAAGATCTAGTTCCTGCATGGCACCCTCCACCGCCACGCTCGATAACAACGACGGGATGTGAGCCCCAATCTCAAATCCGTATAGTGGATTATCTGGTGTGCATATAATGCACTATACCCAGTTAGTTGATTGACAGTGAGCAGTGGGAAGTTGATAGTGACGCTCGTTATGTGATATTCTTGCCAGCTCGCGTGAAGTGTCGTCTACATTGCAACGTCTCATCTTCTTTTCTTAACGTCTATCGGATCCTCGCACCATGACTGAAATGAGCGAGATGACTGACGAAGCGAACCGGTCCTTGAACTCCGTTCGCCTTGACCACGCAGGGATAGATGTTCGCGATTTCGAGGCTCAAATCTCGTTTTACGAGAAGGCTTTCAAGCTGAAGGTGGACCAGAAGGCCGAGCTCGAAGAGTTCAACTTTACCTACGCGCTGTTAAGGCACGAAACGGGATGGGGCATCGAGCTGTTCAAGCGAGAGTCGGCCGCTCCTAATCCCATTCCCGGCGATCCGGACCATCAGCACGACGTTCTCGGGTTGGGGCACGTCTGCTTCTCGGTCAGCGATGTTGCTGCAGTCCATGACCATCTCGTGTCGTTGGGCGCCAAGTCCCACATACCGCCAGGTCCCTCCCCCGTACCCGGGATCACCTTTGCCTACCTCAGCGATCCCGAAGGCAACCTGCTCGAGTTGATTGGGAAATAAGCATAGACGGAGTCCGACGAATCGCATTGAGCAAGGTCGCTCTGCGCGTCACCCCGCTGTTGAACGTTCAGCCGAACCGGCGTGCGATGACCTCCATCACCTCGCTCACCGCCGGTGCCATGATGCGCAGCGCCTCCTCGGTCAGCGCCTCGCCCGCGTCTTCGGGCCTCCCCGCTTGGAAGCGCGGCGACGGCGCGTATTCCATCAGCAGCTGCGTCGTCCGGGCGACCTCATCCCCGAACAGCGTCGACAAGAGGACGAGGCCGACGGCGATCCCCGCCGTCACGCCGCCGCCGGTCAG
>CAXUMU010000118.1:0-8686 GCA_964252145.1 uncultured Sphingomonadaceae bacterium | reverse complement strand
TTCACCTACCGCGCGCCGGTCGCGCCGTTCGTGCTGGAGGCGCTGGGCAATTCGCTGAAGCTGGCGGCGCTCGCCTTCTGCATGATCGTGCCGCTGGGCATATCGGGCGGCGTGTTCGCGGCATTGCGGGTCGGGCGATGGAGCGACCGCGCGATCATCGTCACCGGCCAGTCGCTGGGGGTGGTGCCCGAGTTCGTCTCGTCGCTGGTGCTGATCCTGGTGTTCGGCGTGTGGCTGCGCTGGCTGCCGATGTCGGCCGACTGGCCCGACGGCGCGGGGCCGCTGACGCAGCTGCGCTATCTGATCCTGCCCTCGCTGCCGCTGGTGATCATCTTCTTCGGCTACGTCGCGCGCGTCGCGCGGACCGGCGCAGTCGAGGCGCTGGATGCGGACTATACCCGCACCGCGATCCTGAAGGGGCTGCCGTGGCGCACCGTGCTGTGGCGGCACGTGCTGCGCAACGCGCTGCTGCCGACGATCACCGTCTCGGCCAGTCTGGTCGGCTACCTGACCGGAGGGCTCGTCGTGGTGGAGACGCTGTTCCACTATCGCGGCATCGGCAGCCTGATCTACACCGCCGCCAAGGCCAAGGATTTCCCGATGCTGATGGCCGGCGTGCTGATCGTCGGCATGCTCTACACCGTCGCCGCGATCGTGGGAGACCTGATCGCGACCGCGCTCGACCCGCGGCTGCGTAGCGCATGAACGCGGACCGCCTGCGCGCCGCGCTCCGCTCGCCGGGGCTGCTGCTGGGCGTGGCGATCATCCTGTTCTGGACGGCGTGCGCGCTGTTCGGCGCCCAGCTCGCGCCGATGGATCCGTTCGCGGACGACCTGCTCGCTGCGCTCTCGCCGCCGTCGGGCGCGCACTGGTTCGGCACCGACCAATTGGGGCGCGACATCCTGTCACGCGTGATGATCGGATCGAGCGACATCCTCTCCGCCTCGCTGATCGCGACGCTGCTCGGCACTGCGCTGGGCACGATGCTGGGGCTGGCGATCGGCTATCGGGGCGGCTGGATCGACGCGGTAGCGAGCCGCGTGATCGAGGCGGTGCAGGCGCTCCCGCTGGTGATCGTCGCGCTGCTGGCGCTCGCTGCGGTCGGCACGTCGAACCTCAGCGTCATCCTCGTGATCGGCTTCACCTTCACCCCGCTGATCGCGCGCACCGTCCGCACCGCGGTGATGAGCGAAGCGTCGCTCGACTATGTCGCCGCCGCCCATTTGCGGGGCGACAGCGCGATGAGCGTGATGTTCGTCGAGATCCTGCCCAACGTCGTGCCGCTGATCGTGGTGGAGATGACGGTGCGTCTGGGCTTCGCGATCTTCTTCGTCGCATCGCTCAGCTTCCTCGGCTTCGGCATCCAGCCGCCCTCGCCCGATTGGGGGCTGGCGATCGCGGAGAATTACAGCCTGATCGGCAGCTATTGGTGGACGGTGCTGTTCGATGCCGCGGCAATCGCCTCGCTGATCATCGGCTTCAACCTCGCCGCCGAAGGCATCCAGGGCGTGTTCGAACTGTGAGCGATGCGCTGCGCATCGCGCATCTCGACGTCGCCTACACCGTGCGCGGGCGCGAGCGGACGGTGCTGGACGATCTGAGCTTCCGTATCCCGGGCGGCGGCGCGTACGGGCTGGTCGGCGAATCGGGCTGCGGCAAGTCCACCGCCGCCTTTGCCGCGGTGCGCTATCTCGCCCGCAACGGTCGCATCCGCGGCGGCACCGTCGCGATCGACGGAACGGACGTGACCGCGCTTTCCCCTGCGGAGCTGCGCGGCTTGCGCAAAAGCAAGGTAGCGATGGTCTATCAGGATCCCGGCCGCGCGCTGAACCCGTCGCTGCGCATCGGCCGGCAGATGACCGAAGTGTTCGCCGGCCTGCCCGCCGCCGCCGCGCGGGAGCGCGCGCTCGAGATGCTGGCGCGGGTGCAGGTCGCAGGGCCGGAGCGCGTGTTCCAGAGCTATCCGCACGAACTCTCCGGCGGGTTGCAGCAGCGCGTGGTGATCGCGATGGCGCTGTCGATCGACCCGGCGCTGCTGATCCTCGACGAGCCGACCACCGGGCTGGACGCGACGGTGGAGGCGGCGATCCTCGACCTCCTGGCCGAACTGCGCGCGGAATTCGCGACGGCGATCCTGCTGATCAGCCACAGCCTGCCGGCGATCGCGCGGATGTGCGACACGGTGGGCGTGCTCTATGCGGGCCGCCTCGTGGAGGAGGGGCCCGTGCGCACGGTGTTCGCCGATCCGCGCCATCCCTATACCGCCGGGCTGCTGGCTTGCGCACCCGTCGACGGGCGACGCAAGGACCAGGGCGCGCTGGACAGCATCCCCGGCTTCCCGCCCGCGCCGGGGACGATCCTCGCCGGGTGCATCTATGCCGATCGCTGCCCGCTGGTGCAGGATCGCTGCCGCGTCGAGGCGCCGCCGCTGACCGGTCTGGGCGGACGATCGACGCGCTGCCACTTCCCGGAGCGCGTGCCCGGCATGCCGCGTGCCGCGAACGAATGGGAAGCGTACCCCGGCGCAGGCCGGGGCCCAGCTACGAACGCGCCGATACTGGACCCCGGCCTGCGCCGGGGTACGCCGCTGCTTCAGGTGCGCGACCTCTCCAAGACGTTCGCGGTCGCGGGCAAGCCGCTCTACGCCGTGCGCGACGTCTCGCTCGATCTGTGCGCCGGCGAGACGCTGGGGCTGGTGGGTGAATCCGGCAGCGGCAAGAGCACGCTGGCGAAGCTGCTGCTGGGCCTCGCCGCGCCCGATGCCGGCAGCCGCATCGCGCTGGACGGCGAGCCCCTGCCCGCGCGCGCGAGGCGGCGGCGGCGCGATCAGCTGAAGGCGCTGCAGATGGTGTTCCAGAACCCCGGGCTCGCGCTCAACCGCGCGCACAGCGTCCGCCGCCTGATCGGCCGCGCGCTGCGGCTGACCGGAGCGTCCGATCCCGAGCGGCGCCTGCGCGCGCTGGCAGAGCGCGTCCGCCTAGGCGCGCATCATCTCGACGAGAAGCCGGCGCGCCTTTCGGGCGGGCTGAAGCAGCGCGTCGGCATCGCGCGCGCCTTCGCCGGCGAGCCGCGGATCGTGCTGTGCGACGAGCCGACCTCCGCGCTGGACGTGTCGGTGCAGTCGGCGATCCTCAACCTGCTGGTCGATCTGCAGGCGGAGGACCGCGTCGCCTATCTGTTCATCTCGCACGATCTGGGCGTGGTGAACTATATCGCGGACCGGGTGGCGGTGCTCTATCTCGGCCGGCTGATGGAGATCGGGCCGACGCGCCAAGTGCTGGCCGCGCCGCATCATCCCTATACCGAGGCGCTCGCCTCGGCGAGCCTGGCGCTGGGGGGCGGGGCGAGGCGCGTCCCGCTGGAAGGCGAGATCCCCAGTCCCACCGCGCCGCCGTCCGGCTGCGTGTTCCACACGCGTTGCCCGCGCAAGATCGGCCCCGTATGCGAGGAGCACGAGCCCGAGCTGATCGACGCGGGCGACGGCCACGCGATCCGCTGCCACATCCCGGCGGACGAACTCAGGCGGATGCAGGCCAGCCCGCCGGTTGCACCCGATCCAGAAACAATTGACCCATCGCCGTCGGCCTGACCCCCGTGATCCGCTTCGACGAGACCGACAGCCAGTCGTAGAAATAGGCCGAGATCACCGGCGTCTCGTCCAGCAGCAGCCGCTGGATCCGCCCCGCCGCCGCCCGCTGCGATGCCGGATCCAGCGCGGCGACATAGCTCGCCACCAGCCGATCATAGTCAGGATTGCGGAAATGCGCGGCGTTGAAGCTGCCGGCGCTGCCCAGGCTCGCCGCCAGCAGCGTGTTGGGCACGCCGCGGTGGGCGTAATCCTCGATGCCCATTACTGAATCGAGCCAGTCCGACTGGCCGAACGTCGCGCGGCCGTAATAAGCCGACTGATCCTCGACGTTCAGCGTGACGCGAACGCCGATCGCCTTCAGCGCATTCTGCACGACCACCGCATAATCGGGGATCTCCTGGAACCGCTCGGTCGTCAGCGTCACCGCGAAACCGTCGGGCACGCCGGCGGCGGCCATCAACGCGCGCGCCTCGCGGATGTCCTTGCGCCGCTGCGGCACGGTCGGATCGGTCGCCGGGTAGAGCGGCGCGAACGGGCTGTCATTGCCGGCCGCCGCCAGCCCGCGGAACATGCCCTGCACCAGCGCGTCGCGATCGAGGCACAAAGCGACCGCGCGCCGCACCCGCTTGTCCCGGAACGGCGGCCGATCGACGCGCATGTGGAGTTGCTCGTGCGCGCTGGATCGCAGCGTCAGGATGCTGAGCGCCGGATCGGTGAGCAGGGCTTGGGCGCCGTGCACCGGCACGTGCAGCAGCACGTCCAGCTGGCCGCCCTGCACCGCCAGCACCTGCGCCTGGATGCTGTCGTAGAACAGGAAGGTGGTGCGATCCGGTGCCGCCTGCGGCCCCCAATAGCCATCGTTGCGCAGGAACGTGGCGCGCGCGCGGGGGATGAAGCGCTCCAGCCGGAACGGGCCGGTGCCGATGAAATGATCCTGGAAGTCGCCCGCATAATCCGCCGGCAGGATGATCGCGTTATAATTGTCGGACGAGACCAGATACGGGAAGCTGCCGCTCGGCGCATCGAGATGGAATACCACCGTCGCATCGTCCACCACCCGCGCACCGCCCTTCGAGAGCACGCCGGCGAAGGCGGAAAGCGCGGTGGAGCCGTTGGCGGGATCGGCCAGCCGGTCGATCGAGGCGACCACGTCCGCCGCGGTCAGCAACCGGCCGTCGTGGAACCTGACCCCGCGGCGGATCGCGAACGTCCAGACGCTGCCGTCGGCGTTCGATCGCCAGCTCGTCGCCAGCACCGGAGTCAACCTAAGGTCCGGCTCGGACACGGCGAGATATTCGCCCGTCTGCGACAGCATGCAGATGCCGCCGGCATCGGCGACGGTGACCGGATCGATCCGCCCCGCCGGGATCGGCATGCCCACGCGCACCACGCCGCCGGGCCGGGCCGTCGGCGGGCGATCGGCGCTGCACGCCAGCAGCGGCAGCCCGAGGCCGATCACGCTGGCGAAGCGCAGCAGCTCGCGCCGGTCGATCCGCCCGGCGAGCAGTTCGTCGATCGCGGCGCTGCCTACCGGCCCCGCGCCGCGCCGCAGCGCCTCGATCGCGCGCAAGGATTGGCCTGACCCCACCGTGGCACCCTAGCGCGGGCACACCGCATAGCCAGCCCCGGCCACACGCCTTAAACCGGTCGGAAAGAGCAGGTCAGGAGAGAAGCATGCTGTTCGTAACCGGCGCCAACGGTCATTTCGCCGGCGAGGTCATCGCCAACCTGCGCGCCGCCGGCCACGCCGACAGGCTCGTGGTGGGCACACGCGACGCGCGATCGGCTCGCGCCCGCGAACTGGCCGACGCCGGGATCGCAGTGTGCGCGATGGATTTCGATGAACCCTCAACGCTGGTCCCGGCGCTGGCAGGCGTCGAGAAACTGCTGATCACGCCGACGTGGGCGCCCAATAGCGAGCGCCTTCGCCAGAACCGGGCCGCGATCGACGCCGCCAAGGCCGCGGGCGTCCGCCACATCGTCTATGCCAGCTTCATCAACGCCCGCGCCGGCTCGCTCGCCGAGCACAACCAGCTGGTCCACTATCCCACCGAGCAGGCGATCAAGGCGTCCGGGCTGGAGTGGACGGTCCTGCGCCACGCGCTGTATGCCGAGATGATGATCGGCGATCTGGCGGAGACGCTGAAGACCGGGCTGCTGCGCCGTGCCGGCGGCAGCGCCCGCTCCGCCTACATCGCGCGCGACGATCTCGGCATTTCGGCCGCGCGCGTGCTGGCGGACGAAGGCCATGCCGGGCGCACCTACACCGAGACGATGGAAGAGACGATCAGCGGCGACGAGATCGCAGCGCTGATGACCGACGTTTTCGCCACGCCGGTCGCCTACCGCGCCATCCCCGCGGCGAAATGGCCGGACTATATGAGCAGCGAGTGGGGCGTGCCGATCGAAGCCGCGCGCAGTTCGCTGGGCACGATGCGCGCGGTCGAGACCGGTGAGTTCGACATCGCCACCACCGATTATGCCGCGATTACCGGCCACACGCCCCGGACGTTCGGTCAGTTCCTGGAGGCCCAGCGCGACGCCCTGTAGGGCGTGCGGTTCAGAGGTGCATCGCCTCGCGCAGGAACGCGCCGCGCTTGCGCCATCGCGGCGGCTTTGCGATGAGACCGCCCGCAGCCATCACCGGAGATGACGCCCGTGCGCACCGCCAGCCTGTCCCGATGAGCCTGCGCCAGCCCGCCGAATGGGCGCCGCACGAATGGGTGTGGATCGGCTTTCCCAGCGACGGATCGCTCTGGCTCGATAATCTGGCGCCGGCGCGCGAGGAGGTGATCGCGTTCGCGCGCGCGGTGCATGCAGGCGGGCGCGGGGAGCAGGTGCGGCTCGTCGCGGCAGATGCCGAATCCGCCGCCGTGGCGCGGCGCATGGCGGGCGACGGCATCGTGGTCGAGCAGGTGCCGTTCGGCGACATCTGGCTGCGCGACACCGGGCCGATCGTGGTGGGCGGCGGGGTGACGCGCGAGGCCCGCGACTTCGGTTTCAACGGGTGGGGCGGCAAATATGTGCTCGACCACGACGATGCGGTCGGGATGCGGCTGGCCGACCGCGCGGGACTGCCGTGTCGCCGTTGCGACTGGATCCTGGAGGGCGGCGCGATCGACGTCGACGGCACCGGGCTCGCCGTCACGACCGAGCAGTGCCTGCTCAATCCCAACCGCAATCCCGGCCTCAGCCGCGCCGGGATCGAGGCGCGGCTGCAGGGCGAACTGGGCATCGAGCGGCTGCTGTGGCTGGGCGACGGCCTCGCCAACGATCATACCGACGGCCATGTCGACAACCTGGCGCGCTTCGTCGCGCCGGGCGTGCTGGCGCTGCCCGAACCGGCGGGGGCGGATGATCCCAACGCTGCCGTCTATGCCGATGCCGCGGCGCGGGCGCGGGCGTTCGGGGTGGAGCTGGTGTTCCTGCCCTCCCCCGGCGCGGTGGAGCGCGACGGCGCGATCATCCCCGCGTCGCACATGAACTTCTACATCGGCAACGCCGCCGTGGTGGTGCCGCTATACGGCGCGCCGAGCGATGCCGCCGCCGTCGAAGCGGTCGCCGCATTGTTTCCGGGCCGGCAAGCGATCGGCTTCCGCGCCGACCATATCCTCACCGGCGGCGGCAGCTTCCACTGCATCAGCCAGCAGGTGCCGCGCGCTTGAAACATCTGGCCATATTCGTGCCCCCGCGCAGGCCGGGGCCGGGCATCGGGCGGCTCGTAGCTGGACCCCGGCCTGCGCCGCGGCACGGACGGGATGACCGGACTAGAGGTGGAATGGCATGAACGAGATCAAAGTCGCCGCGCTCCAGCTAGCGCTCAGCGACGATATCGCTGCGAACATCGCCGCGGTCTCCGCCCTCGTGCGCGAGGCGGCGGCCAAGGGCGCGCAGGTGATCCTGCCGCCCGAATTGTTCGAGGGTCATTATTTCTGCCAGGTGGAGGATGAGAGCCTCTTCGCCCGCGCCAGGCCGACCGAGGCGCATGCAGCGGTCCAGGCGATGCGCAAGCTCGCCGCGGAGCTGAAGGTCTACATCCCGACCAGCTTCTTCGAGGCCGACGGGCCACATCACTATAATAGCCTGGCGATGATCGATCCCGACGGGGCGATCATGGGCATCTACCGCAAGAGCCACATCCCCGACGGGCCGGGCTATGAGGAGAAATTCTACTTCCGCCCCGGCAATACCGGTTTCAAGGTGTGGCCCACGCGCTCCGCCACGATCGGCGTGGGCGTGTGCTGGGATCAATGGTATCCCGAGACGGCGCGCGCGATGATGCTGATGGGGGCGGAGATCCTGTTCTACCCGACCGCGATCGGCAACGAGCCGCACGATCCCGGCCTCGATACCAGCCGGCTGTGGCGCCGCGCGATGGTGGGTCATGCGGTGTCCAACGTCGTGCCGGTGGTCGCCTCGAACCGGATCGGCACCGAGCGCGCCATGACCTTCTACGGCCACAGCTTCATCTGCGACGAGCGCGGCGACATGCTCGCCGAGTTCGGCAAGGACGAGACGGGCGTGCTGACCGCGACGCTGGATCTGGACCGGGTGAAGCGCCACCGCGCCGCGTTCGGCTTCTTCCGCGATCGCCGGCCCGATCTGTACGGGCGGCTCAGCCAAGACCTCTGAACGTCACCGCTCGCGCGAACACCGCCTCGAACATCTCAGGCGTCAGCACGCGCGTGTTCTGGTTGTAGCGCGAGCAATGGTAGCTATCGATCAGCGTGAGCCCGGACGGCATGCGGTGCTCGGCGAGGTGGCCGAACTTGGCCTTGGGCAGCCTGCCGCCCAGCGCCTTCACCGCGGACTGGTGCGCGATCTGGCCCAGCGCCACCACCACGCGCAGGTTGGGCAGCGCCTCCAGCGCGGGCGTCAGGAACTGACGGCAGCTGTGGATCTCGGCCGGGAGCGGCTTGTTCTGCGGCGGCACGCAGCGGACCGCGTTGATGATGATCGCGCCGGTCAATGAGAGGCCGTCGTCGGGCCGCGCAGCGAACTTGCCGGTGGACAGGCCGAACCGGGCGAGCGTCTCGTACAGCAGCACGCCGGCGAAATCGCCGGTGAACGGCCGGCCGGTGCGGTTCGCGCCCTGCA
>CAXUMU010000117.1:4242-8691 GCA_964252145.1 uncultured Sphingomonadaceae bacterium | reverse complement strand
CGGAGACGTCGCCGCCCAGGATGACGCTGCCCTGGGCGGCGAGCTCGGCCAGGATCGAGGCGGAGAGGCTGCCGACCCCGGCGATCGCCGCCACGCCCAGGAACAGGCACAAGGCGAGCAGCCGCAGCCCGCGCAGGCCGCCGCGCAGATCGCGCCACGCCAGCCGGAAGGCGAGCATCAGCCGGTCGCCCGATCGGCGACGATGCGGCCGTCGCGCATCTCCAGCACGCGGCCGCAGCGCGCCGCCAGTGCGGCGTCGTGCGTGATCATCAGCAGCGTCGCGCCGCTCTCCCGCTGACGCGCGAACAGCAGGTCGAGCACCGCCTCGCCGGTCGCGGCATCCAGATTGCCGGTCGGCTCGTCCGCGAACAGGATCGCCGGCCCCGCGACGATCGCGCGCGCGATCGCGGCACGCTGCTGCTCGCCGCCCGACAGCTGCGCCGGATAATGGTGAAGGCGGTGGCCCAGCCCGACGGCCTCCAGCTCGGCCGCGGCGCGGGCGAAGGCGTCGGCCGCGCCGGCCAGCTCCAGCGGCACCGCGACATTCTCCAGCGCGGTCATCGCCGGCAGCAGGTGGAACGCCTGCAGCACGATGCCGATGCGGCCGCGCCGGGCGAGCGCCAGCGCATCCTCGTCCATCGCGCCGAAGTCGGCGCCCGCGACGCGGATCGTGCCGCAGCTGGCGCGCTCCAGCCCCGACAGCACCGCCATCAGCGACGACTTGCCCGATCCGGACGCGCCCAGCAGCGCCACCGTCTCGCCGGCGGCGACGTCCAGGTCGATGCCTTTCAGTATCTCGACGCGGGCGGTGCCGCGGCCGAGTGCGAGCGTGACACCGCGCGCGTGGATCGCGATAGGGGAAGCCGGCATGGCGGGAGGACGATCCTTGATCGGAGAACGGGCGCTATATGGCAGGCGGCGGCGGATATTCCATGCCGGGCAGTCGATCGCCCTGCTGCTGGCGCTGTGCGCGACCCCGGCGAGCGCGGCGGACCGGCTGATCCTGGCGCTGGGCGACAGCCTGACCGCCGGCTACGGCCTCGCCCTTGCGCAATCCTTTCCCGTCCGGCTGGAGGCGGCGCTGCGCAAGGCCGGCGTCGCGGCGCGGGTGCATAATGCCGGCGTGTCGGGCGATACCAGCGCGCAGGGGCGGGCGCGGCTGGCCTGGGTGCTGAACGGCATCGGCGGCAAGCCCGACCTCGCGATCGTCGAGCTCGGCGCCAACGACATGCTGCGCGGGCTGAAGCCGGCGGAGACGCGCGCCAATCTCGACGCGATCCTGGCCGAGCTGAAACGGCGGGGCATCCCCACGCTGCTCGCGGGCATGCGCGCCGCGCCCAATCTGGGCCGGGCCTATGCCGCGCAGTTCGAGCCGATCTATCCCGCGCTGGCGGGCCAATATGGCGCACGGCTCTATCCGTTCTTCCTCGACGGCGTCGCCGCGCGGCGCGCCCTGCTCCAGCCCGACGGGATGCACCCCAATCCGCAGGGCGTGGAACTGGTCGTACGCAACATGCTGCCGGCGGTGCGCAGCGCGTTGCGTCGTTGAGGCCGCCCGACTAGCCTCTCCGTCAAACGAGCGGGGCCTGGAGGATGGCGAGCGGGGTCGTTCGTGATCCGCCCGGGAGCGGCCACATCATTCCCGGCCGCTACCCATTCGTGTTAGCGCGCTTTCCCGGCGGGCCGGGCATAGCGGACGTGGCGCGAGTCGGTCTTCACCTGCCGCGCGCCAGGGGGAGAGAGCGATGAGGATCGGTTTCATCGGCCTGGGGCGGATGGGCGGCCCGATGGCCGGGCGGATCGTGGCCGCGGGGCACGATGTCGCGGTGTTCGATATCGATGCCGCCACGATCGCCTCGCTGGAGGTGCAGGGCGCGCGCAGCTGCCCCAGCCCCAAGGCGGTCGCCGACGTCTCCGCGATCGTGTTCCTCAGCCTGCCGAACTCCGACATCGTGATCGACACCGTGCTCGGCACCGACGGCGTCGCCGCGGGCCAGGCCGTGCGGGTCTGCATCGACCTCTCCACCTCCGGCCCGCAGACGGCGTGCGCGCTGGCCGCCGGGCTGCACGCCTGCGGCATCGGCTTCGTCGAGGCGCCGGTGTCGGGGGGCGTGAAGGGCGCGCGCGAGGGCAAGCTGGCGCTGATGGTCGCCGGGCCGCAGGCCGCCTGCGCCGAGGTGATGCCGCTGCTGGAGATACTGGGCCGCCCGTTCGTGATGGGCGAGGCGCCGGGCGCCGGCCAGACGATGAAGCTGGTCAATAACCTGCTGGGCGCCTGCGCGATCGCGATCACCGCCGAGGGGATGGCGATGGGGATCAAGGCGGGGCTGGATCCGGCGCGGATGATCGAGGTGCTGAACGTCTCGGCCGGTCGCAACGGCGCGACGCTGGACAAGTGGCCGCGCGCCGTTCTGCCGCGGACGTTCGACTTCGGCTTCTCGACCGGACTCAGCCTGAAGGACGTCCGGCTGTGCCTGAACGAGGCGGAAGCGGCGGGCGTGCCGATGGCGGTGGGCGCGGCGGTGCGCATGGTGCTGGAGCGAACCGCGGAGCGCTACGGCATGCAATCCGACTTCACCGAAATGGCCAAGCTGATCGAAAGCGACGCCGGGCTGGATCCGGAACGATAGGACAGAGAGAAGCAGTACCCCGGCGCAGGCCGGGGTACGGATGCGACGTTCCTTGGCGTAAGAGGACCGTTGCGGAACAAGTTCGGGTGACGCGCGCAAAAGCCGTCTGCCGACCGTGCTAATCCAGCACCGGCAGGCGCCGCCGCTCCTCGGTCATCGTCCGCCGGCCCTTCTCGAACGCCAGCCGCGCCGGCGGCACCTCCTGATCCACCGGGAAGCCGGCGGCGATGTTGTCGTGGAGCAGCTTCACCTCGTCGCGGAACTCGCCGTGCGGCAGGATGTAGGGGCGGTTCGCGCGGATCCCCTCGATCACCGCCGCCGCCAGCTCCAGCGGGTCCATCGCGCCTTCCATGCTGTTGAACAAGGTGTCGGCGTCGCCCTCGCGGCCCATGCCGTTGCCCTCGCCGTCGCCCTGCAGGATGCGCGACCGGGTGAGGCCGGGGCACAGGCACGAGACGCCGATCCCCTTCGGTGCGAGCGAGAGGCGGAGCGACTCGGTCAAGCCCCGCACCGCATATTTGGCGGTGGAGTAGCAGCCGCCCTCGTCGGGCAGCGGCACCAGCCCGGCCATCGAGGCGGTGTTGACGATGTGGCCGCCCTCGCCGTGCGCCAGGATGCGGGGCGCGATGATCTTCACCCCGTTGACCACGCCGCCCAGGTTGATCGCGATCGCCTTGTCCCACGCGTCGAAATCCTCGTCGGCGACCGCGCCGCCGCCGGAGACGCCGGCATTGTTGCATAACACGTGGATCCGTCCGAACACCGCTTCCGCCTCGTCGGCGGCGGCGCGCATCGCGGCGCGGTCGGTCACGTCGACGCAGATGAAGTGCGCCGCGTTCGATCCGCCGAGCAGCCCGCGCACCTCGTCCAGCAGTTTCGGGCTGCGATCGGCGACGACGACCTTCATCCCCTCGACCAGGAAGGCGCGGACCAGGCCGAAGCCGATCCCGCTCGCCCCGCCGGTGACGAATGCGGTGCGTCCACTGAATTCCTTCATCTGCCTCTCCCGTCCGCCGCGCTATGCCGGCACGTCCCAAGAGTAATCGCTGCGGCGCAAAGCCGCTTCGCTCAGCGCGAAGCGGGGCTGCACGCGAAGGATGAGCGAGCATGCCGATCGGGCCACCCGCATGGTGGCGTCCGCCGGCCCGTCGGCTATGGATCGGCGCGATGTCGATTCTCGCCGATCATCTGGGTCCGCAATATTATGCGGTCGAATGGGCGATCCGCATCGGTGCGCTGGCGGTGGTGCCGCTCAGGCGGACGGCGGCGGCGACGCGCGGCTGGCTGCTGCTGATCTTCTTCCTGCCGCTGCCGGGGCTGATCCTCTATCTGGTCATCGGCCGCCCCAAATTCCCGAAATGGCGGGTCGAGCGATTCAGGTTGCTGCTACCCTTCTTCCGCGACGTCGCCGAGCGGCTGGCGGGCGCGACCCCCGCGCCCGATCCCGTGACCTCGCTGGTCCGCGATCTGGGCCACCTGCCCGCGGTGGACGGCAACACGGTCGAGCTGATCGACGATTACGATGCGGCGATCGACCGGCTCGTCGCCGATATCGATAGCGCGCGCCGCTATGTGCGCCTGCTGGTGTACCTGTTCGCCGACGACGCGACCGGGCGGCGGGTGATCGACGCGCTGGGCCGCGCCGTCGCGCGCGGGGTGCCGTGCCAGGTGCTGCTGGACCCGGTCGGCTCGCACAAGTGGCGGCGGCGCGTGCTGCGGCTGCTGCGGGCGGCGGGCGTCGAGGTGCGCGAGGCGCTGCCGTTCCGCCTGCTGCGCGGCCGGACGCGGCGCGACATGCGCAACCACCGCAAATTGTTCG
>CAXUMU010000117.1:0-4232 GCA_964252145.1 uncultured Sphingomonadaceae bacterium | reverse complement strand
GCAGAACATCGTGGCCAAGGATTTCCGCAAGGGCGTGGTCAACCGCGAGCTCGTCGCGCGAACGACCGGGCCGATCGTGGCCGAGATGGAGGCGGTGATCCGCGGCGACTGGTTTCTGGAGACCGGCGCGATGCCGGCGGACGAACTCATGGTGTCCGCAACCCCCACCGGCACGGCGCGCGCGCAGCTCCTGCCCAGCGGCGCGGACTATCCGCTGCAGGGGTTCGAGACGCTGCTGACGTGGCAGCTGCACCAGGCATGCGACCATGTGACGATCGTCACGCCCTATCTGATCCCCGACGAGGACGTGCTGGGCGCGATGCGCACCGCGGTCGCACGGGGCGTGACGATCGACATGGTGGTCTCCGAAGTGGTCGACCAGCGACTGGTCAACCTCGCGCAATGCTCGAACTACGAGGATCTGCTGGCCTGCGGCGTACGCATCCACCTGTTCCGCGATTTCCTGCTGCACGCCAAGAATGTCAGCGTCGACGGGCGGCTCGCGGTGGTCGGCTCCAGCAACGTCGACCTGCGCTCGTTCCAGCTGAACGAGGAGGTCAGCCTGCTGCTGTACGACGCCGCCTCGGTCGCGCAGGTGGAGCGGATCCAGCGCGGCTATCTGGACGGTAGCGACGCGGTGAAGCTGGAGAAATGGCGCAAGCGGCCGATGCTGCGCAAGCTGGCCGAAAACCTGGCGCGGCTGGTGAGCCCGCTGCTTTAAGCTGAAATGTGAAACGAACTACTCTGGAGGTAATCTTGACAAGTCTTACAGAGGAATTTCACCGCCCAAAGCGACATGCTTGTCTTTACATCTGCTCTCTTCGTAACATTACTGCCGAGGATATCGCTTGATTTGAGCTTCATTAGAGTGAGGCCGCAACAAATATCGGCTAATAGTATCTGGATTATGTTGTCTGCGGCTATGGTCTGGAGTGCGATTAGTTTTGTTTTTGAGTGGATCGAGGCTCGGAAGCAAGCCTCCGCTACGAGACTTGAGAAGTCTTGGCCCGACTGGGAGCATTCACTCATAGAGCATACGAGCCCTGTACACACTGCGCTGATATGGCTATTCCCGCCGGTTCAATAACGCAGCAATGCTGACATCTCCCACGAATGCTGGCTCGCTGGCAAGCCGCGCGCGAAACTACCAGACCGCTCATTCGTCGTCGCAGCCCAGACTGCGCGCTCGCCATTCCGTCCATGCTATCGGCGGTAGCGGAGGAGGGACTTGAACCCCCGACCCCAGGATTATGATTCCCGTGCTCTAACCAGCTGAGCTACTCCGCCGCGAGGCGTCGCCCGTCGATGCCGCGGCGCTATAGGCGAGCGGCGGCGGGAGGGTCAACCGATCAGCGTGCCCGCCCGATCGCGACGGAACCGAGCGGTCCCGGTCTCGTTTCCGGGCTTCGCGCATAGCCATGGATGAGGAGACGGGCGATGGAGCTTTCGGTTTCGCTGGAAACGATCTGCCGCCTGATCGTGCGTGCGCGCGAGCTCGAGGCGCAGGTGCCGGGGATCGAGAGCGACGGCGAAGAGGATCCGCAGGATACCGACGACGGCCTGTCGGTGATCGAGGACGAGGCGAACGAATCGGTCCAGGCCGAGATCCTGGCGCTGCTGGACGATCTGGCGGACGACCAGATCGCCGAGATCCTGGCGCTGGCGTGGGTCGGGCGCGGCACCTACGATGCCAGCGAGTGGGAAGATGCGCTGGAGGAGGCGGGCGACCGCGACGCCGAGAGCCCGGCCGACCAGCTGCTCGACATGCCGATGCTCGCGGCCTACCTGGATGCCGGGCTCGCCGCGTTCGATCTCAGTTGCGACGGGATCGGTCAGATCGACTAGCATCGGCCGGTCCGGCGCATATCCGACGTGCCGGGTGGCTTCGTTTCTGCCACCTCACCCGTCTGCGCTGGCGACCTGGTTTAGCGGGTGAACATATAGCGCGCGATCGGCTCCCAGGGGCCGCCGCGGTAGAACCACGTCGCCAGTCCGGCGATCCGCAGCGGACGCGGCCGGAAGTCGCGTGACAGCAGCGCGAGCGTTTCGCGCGCGATGGCCGGCGCGACCTTGTTCTGGACGGTGAAGTGCGGGCGCCACGGCGCGGCATCCTGCGGGGTCAGCATGCCGTCGAACGCGTCCGCCAGTCGCTGGCGGATCGCCGCCAGAGCCTCGCTCTCTACGCGGAAGGCGACGCCGCCGCCCAGGTTCGTCAGCCCCGCCAGCCGTGCCGCCGGCGCACCCACCCCGCGCGTCTCCGCGCGCAGCCGGCGGGCGAGCTCGTCGAGCAGGCCGGGGGCGAGGTGGTGGAACATCGTCAGGTGCGCCGCCAGCACGTTGCGCTCCGGCGGGAAGTGCGTTCGCCGCAAGCCGTCGAGCAGCGCGAAGTCCGCATCGCCCGGCAGCGCCGTGACGATGATCGGGGCGGGCGGGTCAGCCACCGGCGGGGGCACGCTCCGGCCATTGATCGGGCGTCACGTCGGGCAGCGCGGCGAGCGCATCGGCGTCCATGTCGCAGCGCAGGCTGTCGTGGCACACCTCGATCCGGTCCCATCCGACCATGTGCAGCTTCTCGCCGATGCCGCCGGTGCCGCCCTCGCCCACCACCAGATAGGCGATCCGGCCGCTCGCGCATTCGGCCATCGCCCCGGCGACACGGCCGATCGTGGCGCCGCCGGGGCCCTCGATCGGGTGATCCTGCAGCATCGCGGCGGGAAACAGATCGGGTGCCGCCGCGGCGGCGCTCCGCTTGCTGGCGGCCTTGGCGCCGTCGTCCAGCTTCGCCTGCCGCCCCAGCCAGCGCCAGATGCCGATCAGGTTGACCGCGGTGAGGAACAGGTTCGACCACATCAGGTTAGGCTGGTGGCTCATCGCCGCCACCGCCACCCACGCGATCGATCCGACCAGAAACACCACGAACCCCCAGCCGGTGATCCGCGATCCCAGGTTGGCAGCGGTGATCATTGCCGCGATCATCGTCGCGATCGGCGCGATCCAGCCTGCAACGTCTTCCATGCCTATCCCCTCTTGCTCCCGCCCGCGCATCGGTGGATCAGGCGGGCGGGACAACGGGCGATGGAGTGGAATGTTGCAGATCGTGATGATCCCCGGGCTGATGAACGACGGTTGGGTATGGCGCCATCAGCTCGGCCCGCTGTCGCGGTACGCGCCGGTGACGATCGCCTGCAACGACGGCGCGACCAGCCTGGACGAAATGGCGGCGCGGATCCTGGCGCATAGCGCAGGGCCGCTGGCGCTGGTCGGCCATTCGATGGGCGGGCGGATCGCGCTGGAGGTGGTGCGCCAGGCGCCCGGGCGGATCGCGGGGCTCGCGCTGCTCGACACCGGCGTCCACGGCTTCCGCGAGGCGGAGCGGGAGGGGCGCGAGGGACTCGTCGCGATCGCGCGCCGGGAGGGGATGCGCGCGGTCGCCGATCTGTGGATGCCGCAGATGCTGGCGGCGGCACGGCGCGGCGACGGCGTTCTCGTCCCGGGGATCGCCGCGATGATCGATCGCTGCTCGCCCGAGATTTTCGCCGCGCAGCAGGCGGCGATGCTGGCGCGCGCGGACCTCGAGCCGCTGCTGGGCGCGATCCGCTGCCCGACGCTGGTGGTGACCGGCGCGGAGGATGGCTGGTCGCCGCCCGATCAGCACGAGGCGATCGCCGCCGCGATTCCCGGCGCGGTGTTGCGCATCGTCGCGGGTGCGGGCCATATGCTGCCGGTGGAGGATCCCGCCGCGACGACTGCGCTGCTGGTGGACTGGGCGGCCGGACTGCGCGGCCTTGCGGAGGAAAGCGGGCGATGACCGAAGCCGATCCGGCATCCGAGACCGCACGCGACCTGATCTCGTCCGCGCGCGTCGAGGGCACGCCGGTCTACGATCGCGCGGGCCGCAAGCTGGGCCATGTCCATTCGGTGATGATCCACAAGCGCAGCGGCCAGGTCGCCTATGCGCTGCTGTCGTTCGGCCGGCTGCTGGGGGTGCCGTGCCGGGTCCACCCGATCCCGTGGGAGAAGCTGCGCTACGATACCAGGCGCCAGGGCTACAGCGTCGATCTCGACCGCGAGACGCTGGAGCAGGCGCCCACGCTCAGCCTGGACGCCGCGCACCGGCCGAGCGAGCGCGGCTATCAGGAGGCGCTGTTCGGCTATTACGGATCGACCATGTTCTGGTGAATGCCCGGGAATCCGCTCCGGCATGTTGCACTGCAGCAGAGCCTGCTTATATG
>CAXUMU010000116.1:6723-8692 GCA_964252145.1 uncultured Sphingomonadaceae bacterium | reverse complement strand
CCCCTGAAGGGGAGGGGGCGCAACGCCTCAACGTGATTGTAATCCGGCCCAGGCCCATGAGGCTTCGCTCACCCCTTGCTGAAATACGCCATCGCGCGGAATTCCACGCTCTCGCGCATGTTCGCGTCCGCCCGGCTGGTGTCGTGGAACGCGGTGTGCGGCGCGCGCCACGCACGGCTGTGATCCGAATCGTGGAACTTGATGAAGATCACCTCGTCCCGCGTCATGTCCGGATAATACCACCAGCGGTGCGCCGGATTGTGGAAGAAGATCGAGGCGGCCGCCATCTGGTCCTCGTTCGGGATCGGCGCGAACAGCGCGTCGCCGGTGGGGATCACGTCCACGTCGACCTTGGTGTTGGGCGTGCCCTCGTCGTCGGCCACGCTGCCGCCGTCACATAAGGCAAGCGGCCAATCCTGCGGCGGCGGGCTGAACGTGCGCCACAGGCTGAAGGCGATGAAGCGGTCGTAGCCGGGACCGCCCGGCGCGGCCTTGTCGTACAGCATCTTCGCCAGCCGGTTGGCGCTGGGGGTGGTGAAATCGACGTGCGCCTCGGCCGCGGGGGGCTGGATCGTCGCGCCGGTCGCGCCCGACGAGCGGATCTGCGGCCCCATCGTCACCACCAGGTCCGCGCCGGTCAGCGCCTTGGCGATCTCCACCACCTCGCCCGGATAGATCCGGTCCAGCGCCGCGCGGTCGTGGAAATCGGCGACCGCGCTCACGTGCCGGCTGAGGCAGAAGCCGTGCCGGTCGAGCGTGAACGGCTCGGGCGCGGCGCGCGCGTTGCGGATCGTCACCGGGTAATGATCATATACCCCGGTATTATATTCCTCGCCCGGCGCCCAGAAGCGGCGGTTGATGCGGGAGGTGGGCACCAGATAGTCGATCGTCGTCTCGATCGCGTCGCGCTCGGCTGCCTTCGTCATCGTCGTCATGGTCGTTCCTCTCCCGGAATGCGCTTCCATGAGGCTGTCCGCTTGCACTGAGCCTGTCGGAGTGCCGGTGCAACCGGCGGGATGGGGCTCCGCCAGGCTCAGCCCGAACGGCGGAAGGTTCGTTCGTTCCGAGAACGGTCGCTACAGGAACAGCGCTTGGTTGATCGGCAGGCCGTTCGCCTCGCAATAGCTGACATAGTGGTTAATGAACCAGAACACGTCGAGGCTTTCGACCAGCTTGCCGTCCTCGTCGAAATGGTCGGCGACGCCCTGCATCCAGCCGAACAGCTTCACCCCGTCGGGATGGTCGGTGACGAGCGTGTGCGTCTGCCCCGGCGTCTCGCTGATGAAGCTGCCGGGCTCGGCCACCCAATCATATTCCAGGTAGCGTACGCTCCCTTCCAGGCACAGCATCAGCACGGTGCCGCGGTGCTTGTGCGTGCCGATTATGCCGGGCTTCTTGATCCACAGGATGTTGCCGTACCAGTTGCCGCGCACGTCGAACGCCATGTGCCGGATGGCGGCATTCTCCCCGTACGGGATCCAGGGCGATTCCGCCTCCGATGGCCCCAGATGGCCGCCCTCCACGCCGAACCGGCTGATCATCGCCGCCTGCGGATCCCCCACGTTGAAAATCTTGTACGCGGTCGACATCGGCCTCTCCTTTGATCCTAAAAATTCCATAGCAATGTACCGAACAAGAATGTAGCATCCTACACAGTCGCGGCGAAGACCGCGATTCCGATGAGGGGGATGCACCATGAAAACGCGCTCTACAGCGGCAATCCACCGCGGCGCCAGCGCCGTCGCGCTGGTCGCGGGGCTCGTGCTCGGCACGGCCGCCTGGTCGCAGGCCGCGCCCGATCCCGCCGCCGCACCGGCCACGCCCGCGCCCGACGCGCAGGTCGCCGCCGAGGCCGACGATCGCGCGCAGGACATCATCGTCACCGGATCGCGCCTCGCCACGGGCTTCTCCGCGCCGACGCCGGTCGCGGTGGTCGGCGCCGCGCGGCTGCAGGAGCGCGGCTCCAACA
>CAXUMU010000116.1:0-6713 GCA_964252145.1 uncultured Sphingomonadaceae bacterium | reverse complement strand
CAATACGCCCTCGGGCGGCGAGCTCGCGCCGAATGCGGGCTATGTCGGCGGGCGCATCCTCGATCTGCGCGGCCTGGGCTCGGTGCGCACGCTGACGCTGGTGGACGGCAAGCGCTTCGTCCCCGCGACCACGCAGGCGACGGTCGACACCAACATGATCCCCAGCATCCTGCTGGAGCGGGCCGAGGTCGTCACCGGCGGCGCATCGGCGCAATATGGCTCCGACGCGGTCTCGGGCGTGGTCAACCTGATCCTCAACCGCGACCTGAACGGGATCAAGGCGTCCGCGCAGCAGAGCATCACCGAATTTGGCGACAATCGCGATTTCACCGGCGGCATCGCCGCGGGCGGCGACCTGACCGACACGCTGCACGTGTTCGTCGGCGGCGAATATGAGAACAACCCCGGCATCGGCGATTGCCAGCAGCGCAAGTTCTGCCGCACCGAGACGCTAAACTTCGGCCGCAACCCCACGCCTTCGCCGATCCCGGCGGGCTACAATTACAGGATCTCGGCCAACAACATCCTGCCCGATATCCGCCCCTCCACCGTGCCGTTCAACGGCGTCACCACGCCGCCCAACTCGGCCTATACCGGCACCGCGGCGGGCGGCACGAAGCTGTTCCCCACGCTCCGCCCGATCGACGGCATCACCTTCGGCGTGGACGGCACGCCGCGGCGCTTCCAGTACGGCGCGATCTCGAACAACCTGTACATGCAGGGCGGCGAGGGCAAGGGCGAGAACATCTACTTCAAGGACCTCTACATCGTCGCGCCGAACGAGCATTATGCGCTGACCGGCGGGCTCGACTGGCAGGTGACGCCCGATATCAAGGCGTCGGCGATGATCAACTACGGCCACCTCGTCGGCCAATATTCCGCGCAATATTATCGCAACGCCGCGATCACGATCCGCAACGACAATCCGTTCATCCCGCGCTCGGCCGATCCGACGCTCGATATCCCGACGATCCTCGCCCAAAGCAACCTGACCTCGTTCACGCTGGGCAAGGGCTTCCCCGAGCTCGGCCGCAGCGCGCTGAAGACCACCGACGAGGTGTTCCGCGGCGTCGCCTCGCTGGAAGGCAAATTGGGCGGCAGCTGGAGCTGGGACGCTTATTATCAATACGGCCGCAACAAGTTCCGCTCCGACCTGACCAACGGCGTCGTCACCGCGCGCATCACAAACGCGCTGGACGCGGTGCGCAACGGCGCCGGCCAGATCGTCTGCCGCATCAACGCCGACGCGAGCACCGCCAACGACGATCCGAACTGCGTCGCCTATAATCCGTTCGGCCAGCAGGCGAGCGCGGCCGCCAGGGCGTATGCCACCGCCAACGGCTTCCAGACCAACGTCACCACCGAGCATGTCGCCGCGGCCAACCTGCGCGGCGACCTGTTCGAGTTGCCGGCGGGTGCGGTGGCGGTGGCGGTGGGCGGCGAGTATCGCAGCGACAAGGTGAGCGGCGATGCCGATCCGCTGTCCAAGGCGCTCGCTTTCTATTCCGCCAACGGTTCGTCGATCTCGGGCAAGATCGAGGTGACCGAGGGCTATGGCGAGATCGAGGTGCCGCTGCTGAAGGATCTGAGCTTCACCCACGAACTGAGCCTCAACGGTGCGATCCGCCGCACGCATTATAAGCGCGAGAGCGCCGCGCTGAACTCCTCGGTCAATGCGACCACCTACAAATATGGCGCGGTGTGGGAGCCGATCGAGGCGATCCGCTTCCGCGCCACCAAGTCGCGCGACATCCGCGCGCCCAACGTCGCCGAATTGTTCGGGCCGGTCACGCTCGGCTCCGGCATCGTCAGCGATCCGGTGAAGGGCCAGACGGTCGTCGCGATCCGCGGCGGATCGAACCCGAGCCTGGTGCCGGAACGGGCCGATACCTTCACCGCCGGCATCGTGCTGAAGCCGCGTGGCGGCTTCGCCGGCCGCTTCCGCGTCTCGGTCGATTATTACGACATCAAGATCAAGGATGCGATCTCCACCCTCGGCCAGCAGAACATCCTCACCCGCTGCTTCCAGGGCGATGCGGTCAGCTGCAGCCTGATCACGCGCGATGCCAACGGCTTCGCCACCAACGTGGTCGATTCGCTGCAGAACGTGAACAAGCTGATCACCCGCGGCATCGACGGCGAACTCTCGTACAGCCAGCCGCTGGGCACGCTCGGCAACGCCAACCTGCGGCTGCTGGCGACCTACGTGAAGGACTTCATCACCGTCGATGCGATCGGCCCGACGCAGCGCGCCGGCCAGACCGGCCTGCGCGGCGGCACGCCCCCAGGGCTGCCCGATCTGATCCTGGATGGGCTGCTGTCGTGGAACTACCAGGCGTTTACGCTCAACACGCACGTCCGCTACATCAACAAGGGCTTCTATAACGCCGCGTTCGTGGGCGCGGAGCAGGACGGCTACAACATCGCGCTGACCAACAGTTCCAGCACCAATTCGGTGCCGTCGCGCACCTATGTCGATTTCCTCGGCCAGTACCGCATCGGCTACGGCCCAGAGCGGAACTTCACGATCTTCGCCGGCATCGACAATGCGTTCAACACCACCCCGCCGCTCAATCCGGGCTCGCACGGCACCGGCAACGACATCCTGTTCAACCCGGCGCTGCGGACGTTCAAGATGGGCGTACGGGTGAATTATTGACGACGATCGCGACCGGCTTCGCGCGGACCTACCCGCAGCTGCTGGTGCTGCGCTTCCTCGACGGGTTCGCCACCGGCGGGATGCTGCCGCTCGCCTGGGCGCTCAACATCGAATTCGTGCCGAGGCGGATGCGCGCGACGGTCGTGACCATCATCATGATGGGCTACAGCGCCGGCGGCATCTGCGCCGGCCCGCTCACCAACCTGATTGCGCCGCGTTTCGGCTGGGCGGGCGTCTACATCGCCGGCGGCGTGGCGACGCTCGTCTGCGCCGGCCTGCTGTGGCCAACCTGCCGGAATCGATCCGCTTCCTGGTCGCGTGCGGGCGCCAGCCGGAGCGCGTCGCGCAATTGTTCCGGCGGATCAATGCCGCGATCGCCGCCGAACCCCAAGACCGCTTCGTGCTGGGCGACGAAGCGGCCAAGCCGACGCGCGCACGGCTGACCGATCTGTTCAAGGGCGATCTCGCCGTGCTCACGCCGCTCCTGTGGCTGGGCTATTTCGCCAGTTCGATGGCGATCTTCTTCTCCTCTTCCTGGGGGCCGCTGCTGCTGGGGCTGGGCTTCGTGCCGCCCGCGCTGTTCCTCGTCTTCGTCGTCGCCGGATCGGTGCTGGTGGGCGGCGAGCATTCGGGCGTCATCTCGATCGCGGCGATGTTCTACCCCAGCACGGTGCGCGCGACGGGCGGCGGCTGGGCCTCGTCGATCGGCAAGATCGGCGGCGTGCTGGGGCCGATCTTCGGCGCGCTGCTGCTCTCCAGCGGCCTGCCCGTGCTGCGCGCCTATGCGCTGCTCGCGGCGTGTCCGGCGGTGCTGGGGCTGTGCGTGCTGGGCATCGCCGGCGTGGTCCGCCGGCGCGGCCGCCAGACGGATTTCGCCGCGACGCCGGTCGCGGGCGGGATTTCGGTTTAACGCCGGGCCGTCATCCCCGCGAAAGCGGGAATGACGAAGTAGGCTCAGTCATCCACCTTCCCGTCCGCCGCCCGAGCCTGCCCCTGCGCCTTCTTGCGGTAATGGTTCGCCGCCAAAGTCGCGCCCAGGATGAAGCCGCCCGGCGCGAGCAGGATCACCGCCGCCAGCCCCAGCTTGTTGAGCGTTTCCCTCTTCATCCGGCCACCCTAGCGCAAACGCGTGAACATCCGCTTGCGCATTCGGCATGTCACAGGTCGGCGGCCAGCGTCAGCATGGCGCGGCGCTGCGAATTATAGACCAGGAAGCCGCTGCCGCCGACGCCGTAGCCATATCTGTCGAACAGATTGGCCACCTGCACGCGCACCAGCGCCGGCGTGCCCCCCAGCTTGAAGCGGTAGCGCGAGCCGAGCGCCAGCACGGCGCGGGGCGGCACCAGCAAGGTGTTGGCGCTGTTGGCGTAGCGGTTGCCGGTGCTCTCCAGCACCCCGTCGAACGACAGCCCCGGCACCGGCGCGACGCTATAGTCGAAGCTGACGACGGTGTAGCGCTTGGTGATCCCCACCGGATGCGGCCCGATCAGCCCGGCCGCCACCTCCTCGCCCGACACCGTCGCGTCCAGCAGGATCGTGCCGGCGACGATGCTGAGGCCCTTGAGCGGCCGGCCCGACAGCGACAGCTCGATGCCCCGGTGGCGCACTTCGCCCAGCATACGGAAACGGTTCGCCGCATCGATGTTGTAATAGGGCTTGGTCACCTGGAACACGCCGGCCACCGCCTTCAGGTTCGGCAGGATCGCCCAGCGGAGGCCGGCGTCGGCTTGCCGCGTGCGGATCGCGGGCGGCGCCTGGTTGCGGTTGACCGCGATGTCGGGCGCGATCGGGCTCTCCTCCAGCCCGCGCGTATAGCCCGCATAGGCCACCAGCGCGTCGGACAGATAGGCCGCGCCCGCCGCCGAGAACAGCCACGGCTTGTCGCGCGAGACCGGCAGGATCTGCGTCGGATCGGTCACCGCCTTGCGGTAGTCGGTCTTCTGCAGCCCCAGGTTCAGCTCGCCCACCTTCTTCCATACGCCCTGATAGGCGATGCCGCCGGTCACCTGCCGCACCTTGTCGCGCGTCGCCGAGCTGTAGACGAAATCGGGCTCGGCCACGTAATCCGGCACGCCGAACTGCGCCGGGCCGAGCGAGGCGACCGCCGAGGTGCCCGCATCGCGCACCAGGTCGCGCGCGCGCACCGAGGCGATCAGCATGTGCTTGCGCTGCCCCTCGACGAAGCTGCGCGCCACGCGCAGCTCGCCCGAGGTGGAGGCGTAGCGGTTGTCGGGATCGGCGATCACCAGCCGGTCGGCGGCGTGGCCGCTCTCGTCCACGCCCACCAGCAGGTCGGCGAACGCTTTGTCGGGCTTGGCGACCGAACGGAACAGGCCGGCGCGCACGGTGAAGCCGGCCAGCGGCACGGTGGCGAGCAGGCCGTAATTGCTGTTGGTGCCCTCGTTCTTCTCCCAATGCTGGGCGGTATAGATGCCGCGCTTCACCCGCGGCGGCAGGTAATCGCCGGCCGGAAACACCAGCGTCTGCGCGCCCTCGTTGCTGAACCACAGCCGGCTGGCGAACGCGACGAACTCCACGCCCGAGCGCGGCCGCCAGACCGGGATCAGCGCGGCCGAATAATAATGCGGCTTCGATCCGAAATTCTGGTGCGAATTCTGCGCGCTCGCGCCCAGCGCCACGCCCAGCCGCTCGCCGTCGATCGGCAGCTGCCCGTCCACCTCGATTCCGGTGGAGCCGTAGGGGCCGGCGGTCAGCACCGTGCCGGCGACGGCATCCTTGCCGGGCTTGCGCAGCGCATAATCCGCGATGCCGGTGGGGGCGGGGAAGGGATAGCCCTGCGCGGTCAGCCCGACGCGGACGGTCGCGCCATCGACCAGCCGGTCGTCCGGGCCGGCCTGCTGATCGAAATACAGCCCTTCCATTCGCACGTTGCCGGCATCCACCGGGCTGAACCCGCGCACGTCGTCGGGCGAATAGACGCCGATCCGCTCATTGCCCACGCTCTTGCCGAACGCATCGTCGGCCTGCGTGATCGCATTGTCGGTGGTGCGCTGCGCCAGCGCGGGCGCGGCAGCGAGCAGCAGGGCGGAGGTCGCGAACAGTGGCTTGATCATGCCCCGCCATGGCAGCGGACCGTTGCGCCCCGCGCAATCTTTCGACGAAAACCCTATCTGCATCGACCGGGCGTCTGGAGAATCGTCATTGCGAGGAGCGAAACGACGCGGCAAGCCATGCGTCGTTCTGGACAGGGATTGCTTCGCTTCGCTCGCAACGACGGATCGGGTCAACGTCATGCCATCATGCCCTAGCCATCCGATCCCATGTCCCCGCCAATCCCGCAGGAGCAATGCGATGCCCGATCTTTCCGCCTTCCCGATCGCCACCCGCTGGCCGGCGCAGCATCCCGACCGGATCCAGCTCTATTCGCTGAACACGCCCAACGGGGTGAAGGCGTCGATCATGCTGGAGGAGACCGGGCTGCCCTACGAGCCGCATCTGATCGACATCATGCAGAACGAAAGCCACACGCCCGAATTCCTGTCGCTCAACCCCAACGGCAAGATCCCGGCGATCATCGATCCCGACGGACGGGATGGCAAGCCGATCGGCATGTTCGAATCCGGCGCGATCCTGCTCTACCTGGCGGACAAGACGGGCAAGTTCATCCCCGCCGACGCCGCCGGGCGGTGGGCCGCGATCCAGTGGGTGTTCTTCCAGATCGGCGCGATCGGGCCGATGTTCGGCCAGGTCGGCTTCTTCAACAAGTTCGCCGGCAAGGCCTATGAGGACAAGCGCCCGCTGGAGCGCTACGTGAAGGAGTCGCGCCGCCTGCTGGAGGTGCTGGACCGGCAGCTGGACGGACGCGAATGGCTGCTGGGCGACGACTATACGATCGCCGACATCGCGATGCTGGGCTGGGTGCGCAACCTGATCACCTTCTACGAGGCGCGCGACATCGTGCAGTATGACACGCTTGCCAACGTGCCGGCGTGGCTGGACCGCGGGCTGGCGCGCCCGGCGGTGCAGCGCGGGCTGGAGATCCCCAAGCGAGGGTAGGCCGTTTACCCCTCCCCTTCAGGGGAGGGGCCGGGGG
>CAXUMU010000115.1:3212-8766 GCA_964252145.1 uncultured Sphingomonadaceae bacterium | reverse complement strand
GGTCCGGCGCATCGTGCGCGCGGACGGCGGCAGCCGCGCCAGCGTCAACGACCAGCCGGCCTCCGCCGGGCTGCTGCGCGAACTGGCGGCCGGGCTGGTCGAGATCCACGGCCAGCATGACGATCGCGGGCTGCTCAATCCGCGCGGCCACCGCGCGCTGCTGGACGCTTTCGGCCGGATCGACACGCGTGTCGCGACCGCCGCGCACGCCCGCTGGCGCGCGGCGGAGGAGGCGCTCGCCGCGGCGCAGGTCGAATTGGAGACCGCCGCGCGCGACCGCGAATATCTCGAGCATGCCGTCGCCGAGCTGACCGGCTTCGCCGCCGAGCCGGGCGAGGAGGAGCAGCTCGCGACCGAGCGCACCGAGATGCAGAAGGGCGCCCGGCTGGGCGGCGACGTGGCTGCCGTCGCCCAGCATCTCGATGGGTCGGAGGGCGCGCTCAGCCAGCTGCGCCAGGCCGCGCGCCGGCTGGACCGCATCGCCGGCGAGCATGAACTGCTGACCGAGGCGCTCGCCGCGCTGGACCGCGCGGTGATCGAGGCGAGCGACGTCGAGGACAAATTGGCCGCCGCGCTGGATGCGATGCGGTTCGATCCCGCCCGGCTGGAGCGGGTCGAGACGCGGCTGTTCGATCTGCGCGCACTCGCCCGCAAGCACCGGGTCGCCCCCGACGCGCTGCCGGCTCTCACCGAGGAACTGGCCGGCCGGCTGGCGCGGATCGAGGCGGGCGGGGCAGGCATCGCCAGGCTGGACACCGCAACGAAGGAAGCGGCCGACGCCTACCGCGCCGAGGCGGAACGGCTGACCACCGCGCGCACCGCGGCGGCGAAGCGGCTCGACGCCGCCGTCGCGGCCGAGCTCGCGCCGCTCAAGCTGGATGCCGCACGCTTCCGCACCGTCGTCGAGCCGCTGCCGCAGGCGCAGTGGAGCCCGCAAGGCCGCGACCGGGTCGAGTTCGAGGTGGCGACCAATCCCGGCGCGCCGTTCGGCCAGCTGACCCGTATCGCCAGCGGCGGCGAGCTCTCGCGCTTCATCCTGGCGCTGAAGGTCGCGCTGGCGGAGGAGGGGAGTGCGGCGACGATGGTGTTCGACGAGATCGATCGCGGCGTGGGCGGCGCGGTCGCCTCCGCGATCGGCGACCGGCTCGCCCGGCTGGCGCGCAAGGCGCAGTTGCTGGTGGTGACGCACAGCCCGCAGGTGGCGGCGCGCGCCGACCGCCACTGGCTGATCGCCAAGAGCCACGACGGCCTGGTCACCCGCACCGGCGTCCGCCCGCTGGACGCGAGCGAGCGGCGCGAGGAGATCGCGCGGATGCTTTCGGGCGCGGAGGTGACGGACGAAGCGCGCGCGCAGGCCGGACGGCTATTGGAGACCACGTAGATCCCGACGCCGCTGCGCGATCGACATCCTTTCCGCGCTGCCCCGCACTGTCGCCGGAGCGGGGGCATTTCAAGGCATCAGCAGTTGTCGCGCCCGCCGCTCTGTGACAATTTGCTTGCGACAGTTCGGCACGGGGGGTGCCGAAGTCTGCGGGGCATGTGAAGCGGGGGGGCCATGGCAAGCAAGGCTGAGCCGCGCGAACGTCGCTATGCCGCCTTCATCAGTTACAGCCACCGCGATTCCACGTTCGCCCGCCGGCTGCATCGCCGGCTCCAAGCCTATCGTTTGCCCCGCCGGCTGGCAGCGACGCGCGCGACCCGCCTCGATGCTCCGCGTCGGCTCAAGCCGATATTTCGCGACCGCGACGAATTCGCTGCCGGACCGGATCTGACCGCATCGGTTCGTGAAGCCGTCGCGGATTCGCATTTCCTGATCGTCGTCTGTTCGCCGGATTCGGCCGCATCGGAATGGGTGGGGCGCGAGATCGCGCTGTTCCGCAGCCTGGACGGCGACGATGCGATCCTGACGGCACTGCACCGCGGCAGCGAGCGCGATGCCTTCCATCCCGCGCTGATGCCCGACACCGGCGATGCATCCGCACGACAGCCGCTCGCCGCCAATTTCGAGTCGGCCGGCGACGGGGCGCGGCTGGCGTTGCGACCCGGGTCGAGCGCGCGCGGAAGCTGTTTCGGACGGCGCAGGCCGCCTTCCTGTCGGGCGCGCGCATGCGCCCGCACGATCCCGCGATGCAGGTCCAGATCGCCGACGGCTATGCCTGGCTGGCCGATGCCGAGCGCATCGCCGGAAACTATCCGCGCGCGCTGGAATATCGGATCGCGCAACGGCAGGTGCTGGAACGCCTGTTGGCGCGGGACGCGCGCGATGCGGAAGTCCGCGGCGATCTGGTCGCCAACCAGCTGGGCATCGCACGGCTGGCGGCAGCCCGGGGGGACTGGTCCAACGCGCTGGCCGGGCTGGACGCCGCGCGCGATGCCGCCGCGGTCCTGACCGGATCCGATCCGGACGACGCGTCGATGGACAGCGAGGGCCGCGTGATCCCGCTGTTCAAGGCGCAGACCTGGCTCGCCATGCCCCGCGCGCAGCGGCCCCTACACCGAGATGATGGTGCAGATTCTTCGGACGGCTACAAAAAAGACGGAATATTTGGTGTCGGCGCGCGAAGCGGTCTTACAAGGATTATTTCTGGGAGTGCATTACAGAAGCGCGAATAATAGAGGTTGGCCCGTAGTTACTTTTCATATGAGGCGTAATAAAATGTGAAGTGGACTTCGTTCAATATAGGAATCGTTTCGACTACTGGAAAGAATGGCGACACGCCGATACTTATCGATCCGAAGGTCAGAACAGTGGCTGATCCAAATGCGCAGACCGGGGTCGGGCAATGTGGAACATAGGCAGTAGCCTCGGCGAGGAAGCTTCCTCTTCGGCAATTGTCGCAGTTGATACATCGACAACCGTCCCCTAGCTATCGTCCATGACCACCGATCCCGCCGCCCGCCTGGCCTGGCTCGCCGCCGAGATCGTGCGGCATGATGCGCTGTATCACGGGGACGATGCGCCCGAGATCAGCGATGCCGAATATGACACGCTCGTCCGCGAGAATCGCGCGCTGGAGGCGGCGCATCCCGAACTGGTCCGGCCGGACAGCCCGAGCGGGCGGGTGGGGGCGGCGCCGGCGCGGGGCTTGGCCAAGGTGGCGCATGCGCGGCCGATGCTCAGCCTGGACAATGCCTTCGCCGATGCCGATGTCACCGAATTCGTCGCCCGCGTCCGCCGCTTCCTCGCGCTGCCCGAGGACGAGGCCGTCGCGCTGACCGCCGAGCCCAAGATCGACGGCCTCTCCTGCTCGCTGCGCTACGAGGGCGGATCGCTGGTCCGCGCGCTCACCCGCGGCGACGGGCAGACCGGCGAGGACGTGACCGCCAACGTCGCGACGATGGCCGACGTGCCCCAATCGATCCCGGTGGACGGCGTGCTCGAGGTGCGCGGCGAGGTCTATATGAGCAAGGTGGATTTCGCCGCGCTCAACGAACGGCTGCTGGCCGAGGCCGAAGCTGCGGGCAAGGAAGCGCGGCAGTTCGCCAATCCGCGCAACGCCGCCGCCGGATCGCTGCGGCAGAAGGATGCGGCCACCACCGCGAGCCGCCCCTTGCGCTTCCTGGCGCACGGCTGGGGCGAGGCGGACACGCTGCCCGCCGAGACGCAGCTCGGCGTCATGCACGCGATCGGCGGGTGGGGGCTGCCGATCTCGCCCGACCTGGTGCGCGTCGAGATGCTGGATGCGCTACTCGCCCATTACGCTAGGATCGAGCGCGCCCGCGCCGACCTGCCGTTCGATATCGACGGCGTGGTCTACAAGGTCGATCGGCTCGACTGGCAGCGGCGGCTGGGGCAGGTCGCGCGCGCGCCGCGCTGGGCGATCGCGCACAAGTTCCCCGCGCAGCGCGCCGAGACCGTGCTCGAGCGGATCGACATCCAGGTCGGCCGTACCGGCAAGCTGACCCCGGTCGCGCGGCTGACGCCGGTCACCGTGGGCGGCGTGGTCGTCACCAACGCGACGCTCCACAACGCCGACGAGATCGGCCGGCTGGGCGTCCACCCCGGCGACCGGGTCGTGCTGCAGCGCGCGGGCGACGTGATCCCGCAGATCGTGGAGAACCTGACGCGCGACGATACGCGCGCGCCGTGGGCATTCCCGCTCACCTGCCCCGATTGCGGATCGGCGGCGGAGCGCGAGCCGGGCGAGGTGGATTATCGCTGCACCGGCGGGCTGGTCTGTCCGGCGCAGCGGGTCGAGCGGCTGATCCACTTCGCCTCGCGCCACGCGTTCGACATCGAGGGGCTGGGCGCGAAGCAGATCGAGGATTTCTATCGCGACGGGCTGATCCGAACGCCCGCCGACATCTTCCGCCTGACCGAGGAGCAACTCCTCCCGCGCAAGAAGGATGGGCGGGTGTGGGCGAAGAACCTGCTGGATGCGATCAACGCCAAGCGGCAGGTGCCGCTCGACCGCTTCCTGTTCGCGCTGGGTGTGCGCCATGTCGGCGAGGTGACCGCGCGCGATCTGGCGCGCGATCACCGCTCGATGGCGGCGCTGGGCCGGGTGATCCGGGAAGGTGTCCGCCTGCGCCGCAGCCTCGCTCCCCAGGTCGGTGAGACCGAGCGCAAGTTCGAGATCAGACGCGCCAAGGCGATTGCCGGCGCGCTGCTGACCAAGGGCATCGGCCCCGAGGTCGCCGAGGCGATCCTGGCGTTCGCCGCCGAGAAGCATAACCGCGATGCGGTGTTCGACCTGCTGCGCCAGGTTCGCCCGCTCGACCTCGTCCACGAAACCCGCGCTTCGCCCGTGACCGGCCAGACGGTGGTGTTCACCGGCAGGCTGGAGACGATGAGCCGCGACGAGGCCAAGGCGCAGGCCGAGGCGCTGGGCGCCAAGGTCGCGGGGTCGGTGTCGAAGAGTACCGGGCTGGTCGTGGCCGGCGCGGACGCGGGATCGAAGCTGAAGAAGGCCGCTGACTTTGGCGTCGAGGTGATCGACGAGAAGCGTTGGGCGGAAATCGTCGCGGCAGCCGGCTAGCGTACGCCGGCGCAGGCCGGGATCCAGTTTCGAGCCGCCCGGTAGCTGGACCCCGGCTTGCGCCGGGATACGGTTCCGTCCTCCGCCAAGGGATCCGCAGTCGCAATCTCTTGCGCTCCGCCCGCGCGCGCAGCAAAGGCGAACCATGCCCCGGGGGATCACGATTGGCAGGCTGCCGCTGCTCCCGCTGCTGGGGCTCGTGCTGGCGCTATGCGCGGTCGTCGGCGCGCTGGTCGCCCAGTCCAGCCAGAGCGAGGCGAACCACTGGGTGGCGCACACGCTGAGCGTGGAGGTGAAGATCGCCCAGGTGCTGGAGCGCACCCGTGCGGTGGAATCGGCGCATCGCGGCTTTCTGATCGCCGGCAACCCGACGTTCAGCGACACGATGGAAAGTTCGATCGGCCAGCTCGCCCACCAGGTCGATACCCTGCAGCGCGAGGTGAGCGACAATCCGGTCCAGCAGGCGTCGATCGTCCGGCTGCGCGCGCTGCTGGCCGAAAAGATCCGCTTCGCGCGCGAGGGCGTCACGCTGGTGCGCGCGGGCAAGCGGACCGCGGCGCTCGCCGCGGGCGGGG
>CAXUMU010000115.1:0-3202 GCA_964252145.1 uncultured Sphingomonadaceae bacterium | reverse complement strand
GTGCGGGCCTAAAAGCCCGGGTGGGCGGGCGCGGGCGGCCCGGGGGGGCGGGCGGGCACGGGGCCCGCGGCGGGATCGGGCATCGACATGGGCCGCGGGACGCGGTTGATGACGGCGATCGAAGCCCGGTTGCGGCAGATGGCGGCGGAAGAGCAGCGGCTTCTGGAAGTCCGCTCCGCCCGCGCCAGCCATATCGTCGCGCTCGTCAATGCCGGCCAGGTCGCCGCGCTGCTGCTGGTGCTGGCCGCGGCGGGACTCGTCGTGCGGGACGCGCGCCGCCGCTTCGGCGCGATGGCCGAGGCGCGCGACGAGGCACGCGGCACCGCCGAGGCGCTACGCCACGAGATGAGCGCGCGCGAGGAAGCGGAGGGGCTCGTTCGCCAGATGCAGAAGATGGAGTCGATCGGCCAGCTGACCGGCGGCATCGCGCATGATTTCAACAATATGCTGGCGATCGTGATCGGCAGCCTGGACCTGGCCAGCCGCCGCCTGGAGAAGGATCCGGACCGCGTCGCCAAGTGCATCGACAATGCCCGCGAAGGCGCCGAGCGCGCCGCGGCGCTCACGGCCCGGCTGCTCGCTTTCTCGCGCCAGCAGCCGCTCGCGCCCGTGGCGCTGGATGCCAACCGGCTCGTCGCGGGCATGTCCGAGCTGCTGCGCCGGACGCTCGGCGAGCAGATCGCGGTGGAGACGGTGCTCGCCGGCGGGCTGTGGCGCACCTATGCCGATGCGGGGCAGCTGGAGAATGCGATCCTCAACCTGGCGGTCAATGCGCGCGATGCGATGGGCGAGGGCGGCAAGCTGACGATCGAAACCGCCAACGCCCATCTCGACGACGAATATGCCCGCAGCCGCAGCGAGGTGGAGGCCGGGCAATATGTGCTGATCTGCGTCACCGATACCGGCGCGGGGATGACGCCCGAGGTGATCGAGCGCGCGTTCGATCCGTTCTTCACGACCAAGGAGGTGGGCAAGGGCACCGGGCTCGGGCTCAGCCAGGTGTTCGGCTTCGTCAAGCAGTCCGGCGGCCACGTCGCGATCTATTCGGAGCCGGGGCAGGGCACGACGATCAAGCTGTACCTGCCGCGCTTCGCCGGTGCGATCGCCGCGACCGACGACCGCGCCGCGGCCCCGCTTACGCTGCCCGAGGGCCGCGCGGACGAGATCATCCTGGTGGTGGAGGACGAGCAGCGCGTCCGCCACTTCTCGGTCGATGCGCTGCGCGAGCTGGGCTACACCGCGATCTCGGCCGGCGACGGGCGCGAGGCGCTGGCGCTGCTGGCGGAGCAGCCGACGATCTCGCTGCTGTTCACCGACGTCGTGATGCCGGAGATGAACGGCCGCCGCCTGGCCGACGAGGCTCGGGCGAAGCGGCCCGACCTGAAGATCCTCTACACCACCGGCTATACGCGCAACGCGGTGGTGCATAACGGGATGCTGGATGCGGGCGTCGCCTTCCTGCCCAAGCCGTTCACGATCCAGCAGCTGGCGATCAAGGTACGCGAGGTGCTGGACGGCGCCGGGGCCAACCGGCCGGTCTGATCCCGCGATTTCGCCGTGCCGGCCGCTCATGCTAGCGTCCCGAATCATGGACTCGGATGCCGCCACGCTCGATCGCCCGCCGCCCGGCGCCGCCGCCGACTGGACGGTGCCGCAGAACTGGCAGCGCTACACCCCCGAAGAACATGCGCTGTGGGACCGGCTGTTCGCGCGCCAGGCGCGCCAGCTGCCGGGCCGGGCCTCGCGCGCGTGGCTGAACGGACTGGACGTGCTGCGCCTCTCCAAGCCCGGCATCCCCGATTTCGACGAACTGTCCGATCGGCTGATGGCAGCGACCGGCTGGCGCGTGGTGGCGGTGCCGGGGCTGGTGCCGGATGCGGTGTTCTTCGATCATCTCGCCAACCGCCGCTTCGTCGCCGGCAGTTTCCTGCGCCGGCCCGACCAGATCGACTATCTGGAGGAACCGGACGTGTTCCACGACGTGTTCGGCCACGTGCCCATGCTCGCCGATCCGGTGTTCGCCGACTACATCCAGGCGTACGGGCAGGGCGGCCTGCGCTCGCTGGAATATGGCGCGCTGGCCAAGCTCGCCCGGCTCTACTGGTACACGGTGGAGTTCGGGCTGGTGCGCGAGGATGGGAACTTGCGCATCTACGGATCGGGCATCGTCTCCAGCCACGGCGAGAGCCTGTTCGCGCTGGACGATCCCAGCCCCCACCGCATCTGCTTCGACCTGGAGCGCGTGATGCGCACGCGCTACCGGATCGACGACTATCAGCAATGCTATTTCGTGGTGCCCGACTTCGACACGCTGCTGCGCGTGACCCAGGACACGGATTTCGCGCCGCTCTATGCCAAGCTGGAAGGGCTGGCGGATATCGATCCGGGCGAGGTCGTGGCAGGCGACGAATTGATCACGCGCGGCACGCAGGCACGCGTCGCCTAGATCCTCCCCGGCACGGGGAGGGGGACCATGCGCAGCATGGTGGAGGGGGGCTCCAGCCAGCGCAGCGTGCGTCAGCTGCCCCTCCACCAGCCTGCGGCTGGTTCCCCTCCCCGAGCAAATCTCGGGGAGGATTTCAGGCCCGCACCAGCCTGAGCGTCGGCCAGTCGCCCAGGTCCAGCCGATCCGCCAGCGTGAAGCCTTCGGCCGCATAGGCCGCGATCACCGCCTCGGCCTGCACCGCCAGCAGCCCCGCCAGCATCACCGATCCGCCCGTAGCTACCACGCGCGCGAAATCGGGTGCCATGTCGATCAGCGGGCCGGCCAGGATGTTGGCGATCAGCAGGTCGTAGCGCCGCGCCCGCAGCGCCGGATCGTCCACTCCCGGCGCGACCACCAGATCGATCGCGGACGGCGCGATGGCGTTGGCCGCCATATTCTCCGCCGTCACCTCGATCGAGACCGGATCGATGTCCGATGCGATCACGCGCGCCTCCGGCCACAGCGCGCGCGCGGCGAAGGCGAGCAGGCCGGTGCCGGTGCCGACGTCGGCGATCTCGGCGAACCTCGCGCCGCCCGCCTCCAGCGCGTCGAGCATCGTCAGGCAGCCGGTGGTGGTCTCGTGATGGCCGGTGCCGAACGCGCGGCTCGCCTCGATGCGGAACGCGATCGCGCCGGCCGGCACCGCATCGGCATGTGCGGCAGTGTGGACGCAGAAGCGGCCGGCGCGGATCGGCTCCAGCCAGCGCTGGCTGATCG
>CAXUMU010000114.1:8355-8788 GCA_964252145.1 uncultured Sphingomonadaceae bacterium | reverse complement strand
TCGCCGAGCCGATCGGCGCGACTGCGATCCACGAGCGCGCGCGGGCGCTGCGCTACGACGCGCTGGCGCGCTGGGCGCTGGACGCGGGCGCCGCGGCGGTCGCGACCGCGCATCACGCCGACGACCAGGCCGAGACCTTCCTGATGCGCGCCGTGCGCGGGGCCGGCACGGCGGGGCTGTCGGGCATCCGCGCCAGCATATGCATGGAGGGCATGCCGGTGCCGGTGATCCGCCCGCTGCTCGGCTGGCGCCGGTCGGAGCTTGCCGCCGTCGTCGCGGCGTCCGGGATCGTCCCGGTCGACGATCCGTCGAATCGCGATCCCGCGCACGATCGGACCGCGTTCCGCGCGCTGCTGCAGGACAGCCAGCGCCTCAGCCCCGATGGCCTGGCCCGCTCGGCGGCGCACCTGGCCGAGGCGGTGCAGGTGCTCAC
>CAXUMU010000114.1:0-8345 GCA_964252145.1 uncultured Sphingomonadaceae bacterium | reverse complement strand
GTTCGACCGCCGGCTCGCCGCCCTCACCGACCGCCTGGGCGACCTCAAGACCGAGGCCGAGCTTGCCGAGTGGAGGCGCGACGTCGCCGCCCTGATCCGCGACCTGGAGAAGGCCGGGATCGCCGTCGTCTCCCACCAGCGCTCGCCCGCGCGGGCGCAACGCCCCTCCGCGGCGACGCCGTCGATCGGCTGCTCCGCCTGCTCGACTCGGGCCGGGCGGGCACGCTGGGAGGCATCGTCGCGCGCCCCGGACCGGACTGGACGTTCAGCCCGGCGCCACCCCGGCGCGATCACGCCCGATTCTAATTCGATACCGTCACGAGGGCCTTGCATTGCCATTAACCCGCGATCGCTTATCTAGGTTCGCGGAAGAGGCGGAGCAGGCATGAACGACGAGAAGGAACCGCAGGGCAGCAACCCGTGGGTGAAGAGCCTGGCCATCTGGGTCGGCATCCTCCTCGCGCTCGTGTTGTTCGTCTCCGTCTTCGACACGAGCGCGCGCGACCGCGACTCGATGAGCATCTCCTATTCGGACTTCCTGCGCCGGGTGGACGATGGCGGCATCAAGAATGTCGAGATCGCCGGCGACGTGATCAGCGGCAAGCTGACCAGCGACCAATCGTTCCGCACCTACGCGCCGAAGGACGACGGGCTCGTCGACCGGCTGACCTCCAAGAACATCGAGTTCCGCGCGCGGCCCGAAGAGCAGGCGAGCTTCTGGATGATCCTGCTCTACCAGTCGCTGCCGTTCGTGCTGATCCTGGCGGTCGCCTTCTTCGTGATGCGCCAGATGCAGAAGAATGCCGGGTCCGGCGCGATGGGCTTTGGCAAGTCGCGCGCGCGCATGCTGACCGAGAAGCAGGGCAAGGTGACGTTCGACGATGTCGCCGGCATCGACGAGGCGCGGGAAGAGCTGGAGGAGATCGTCGATTTCCTCAAGGACCCGACCAAGTTCGCCCGGCTCGGCGGCAAGATCCCGAAAGGCGCGCTGCTGGTAGGCTCGCCTGGCACCGGCAAGACCCTGCTCGCCCGCGCGATCGCCGGCGAGGCCAACGTGCCGTTCTTCACCATCTCGGGCTCCGACTTCGTCGAGATGTTCGTGGGCGTCGGCGCCAGCCGCGTGCGCGACATGTTCGAGCAGGCCAAGAAGAACGCGCCGTGCATCGTCTTCATCGACGAGATCGACGCGGTCGGCCGTCACCGCGGCGCGGGCCTCGGCAACGGCAATGACGAGCGCGAGCAGACGCTGAACCAGCTGCTGGTCGAGATGGACGGGTTCGAGGCGAACGAGGGCATCATCATCGTCGCCGCGACCAACCGCCCCGACGTGCTGGATCCCGCGCTGCTGCGTCCTGGCCGGTTCGACCGCCAGGTCGTCGTGCCGCGGCCCGACATCGAGGGCCGCGAGAAGATCCTCCAGGTCCACATGAAGAAGACGCCGCTGGCGCCCGATGTCGATGCGCGCACCATCGCACGCGGCACGCCGGGTTTCTCGGGCGCCGACCTCGCCAACCTCGTCAACGAGGCCGCCCTTCTCGCCGCGCGCAAGGGCAAGCGTCTCGTCGCCATGCTCGAGTTCGAGGAGGCGAAGGACAAGGTGATGATGGGCGCCGAGCGCAAGTCCATGGTCATGACGCCCGACGAGAAGAAGGCGACCGCCTATCACGAGGCCGGCCATGCGCTCGTCTCGCTCCACGTCCCCGGCTGCGATCCGCTGCACAAGGTGACGATCATCCCGCGCGGGCGGGCGCTGGGCGTGACGTGGAACCTGCCCGAGCGGGATCGTTACTCGATGACGATGAAGCAGATGAAGGCGCGGCTCGCGCTCTGCTTCGGGGGCCGCATCGCCGAGCAGATCATCTACGGCGCGGAGGAGCTCAATACCGGCGCCTCCAATGACATCCAGCAGGCGACCGACATGGCCCAGTCGATGGTCATGGAATATGGCATGTCGGAGAAGCTCGGCTGGCTGCGCTACCGCTCCAACCAGGACGAGGTTTTCCTCGGCCATTCGGTCTCGCGCAACCAGACCGTGTCGGAGGAGACCGCGCGGCTGATCGACCAGGAGGTCCGCCGCCTGATCGAGGAGGCCGAGGCGACCGCGCGTGGCGTGCTGACCGAGAACCTGCACGAGCTGCACCGGCTGGCCGGCGCCTTGCTGGAATATGAGACGCTGAACGGCGAGGAATCGAAGCGCGTCATCGCCGGCGAATCGATTGGCCGCGACGAGGGCGGCAGCCGCCGCCCGGTCACGACGAGCAGCGGTGGCTCGTCGATTCCGAAGAGCAAGCGCCCAGGCGGCTGGGGCGACGCGGCGCCGCAGGGGGCGTAGCGGATCACCGCGAGAGATTGACATTTTGGCGTTGTTGTTCTATCTCTGTTCCCTATTATCCGGGATCGGAGTCGGACAATGGGCTTGCAGCAGCGGCGGCAATTCGAGACCTACCTGCGTACCGGCCGGCGGCTGGTCGTCGTGGACGACGACGCGGCTACCGAGGTGAAGTTCAACCCCAATCATGATCCGGATGACGGACGGTTCACCTACGCCACCGGTGGTGGCGAGACGTCCGGCGGAGAGATTGTGGTCACCGCGCACCGGCCGCATCCGTCCCCGGCGAAGCCGGCCGCCGCACCGGTCAAGGGACCGTTCAAGCGCCGTCCGAACGAGGTGGCATCGACGGCGAGGTCGTCGATGCTCTCAACAAGCTGATCGAACAGCCCCACGCGAGCGTTGGGATTACGCTGGGCGGCATGCCAGTCACGATCACCCGTACGGGTGCAGATACAGCGCATGTATCAGGTAGCAAGTTTGGACAATCGTTTTATATGGACGGCAAGTTCAACGTCGTACCTGGCCAAGAAGCAGCATTGATTTCAGAGCTCGATCCTAATGCGCGAACGTCTCACTTTCCGTTAATTCTGACCGTGAGTTCGTTTCCCAGCAAAATCCTGATCGCGCGCGACAACAAGCACCGAATGACGTATAACTTGAACAAGCCTATGATAGCCAACGCTCCATTTGGTCTGGGAGCGCGACAGGGCGCCGGTACATATTACTTTCGGCATTGAGCTGTGGCATTGCTTATTTCTATCTTGCTGGCGACGTTGCGATTTCCTGGAAGTATCAGTCTTCCATATAGTGTTCTCTACCGCGCTTCACCTGCCCCGCTCGCCGAGCTCATACCGCTTGCTGGTCACTGGAGCACGCAATCCGGAGACGTGCAGCTTGACATCAGGCCAGAGCATGCGGGATGGCTCGCGATCGGCTTTCCGAAGGAATCATCCAAATTACGGGCGCCGGCAACTATTCATGGGCGGCAACTGTATATCTCTGTCGATGGCTGCGCCATTCTCGCTTTTTCTAATGGTGTCGTTTGCCGCTATCGTGGGAAGCCTTGTTATCTTCCGTTTCTGGTCCGCCATTTTCCAGACGGTGCGATGGATTTGCTTCTTCCCGACTTAAAGCGTGTGCGGCGGGACAATCCGTGGTTGCGCCGCTCGCCCCCAGCGCATTCCGGTGCCTGCGACGGAATATTTTTTGGCTTGAGTGAAAGGGATCAGCACAGGCTGATCATAGGTTTCGATCGAGGGGCGATAAGCTTAACTGGAGGCGCTCGGTTGCGCCGCCACGAATGATGCTGTTGCGGATGCCCACTGAAGGCTTTTTCGCATTCCCTTATCGGTCTCACCCGCTGATTCGGTTCATGTCGCGGGCGGCTGCGGGGTGGCGTCGTCTTTCTCGGCTGGTGACCGCTTTTTCGGAACCGCCTTCGCCTTCACATCCGCCTGGATCTCGATCTCCTGCCGCTCCGCGCGCAATTGCGCTTCGTGCTTGGTGAGGTCGACGGGAAGTCGCTGCGCGCTCGTGACGGCCTGCGCCCAGGGGTTCATCGCGATGCAGTAGCCGCTGTGATCGCCGCACTGGCGCACCTCGCCGGAGATACTATCGACCACGACGATGATGTGCTCGTCGTCATCGGTGCTGGCGGCCGCGGGCCGGTTGGGCGGCTTGACCGCTATGCGCGACCATAATTCTCCCGGCTCGAACACGCCGATGCCGGCATAGCGGCCATGGCCGCGCGATCCCTGCTCATCCGCCGGGACCGGTCGCCCGCAGCCCGCGATGCTGAGTGCGGCAATGAAGATGACGGCGATTCGCATAGCTGACGCCCCCGATGTGCCCGATCCATGAAGGACAGGAATGCAGTGATCGTGCCCGCCGACGCGGCTGCCGCCGACCTCCGGACGTCAGCTTGCGCGCAGGATCCCGCCCATGCCGATCATCCGCCCGTCGGTCACGATCACCGGGTCGCCCAGCTTCGCCTGGCCGAACAAGAGCTTGGCGAACGGCACCGGCACGCCGATGCAGCCGTTGGTGCCCTTGCCGATCTTCACCTCGCTGCCGTGGATCGACACTCCGTCCGCGGTCATCCGCAGCATGTAGGGCATCGGCGCATCGTAGGTGCGGCTGTGGTGCGTCGCGTCCTTCTGCGTGATCGGGAACACGCCTAGGGGCGTCGGCTTGTCGTCCGCGCCGTACAGGATCGCGGCGACGCCGATCTCATAGCCGTCGCGGAACACCGAGAGCGTGCCGGCCGCGATGTCGGCGGTGATCACGATCCTGCCGGCCGGCACCCCAGCCTCGTCCCAATACCATTGGCCCAGGCGGATCGGCTCCACCACGTTCAGTACGCGCCTGACGACCAGCGTCGGCACGGGTGCGGCGGCGGCCGGCATCGACTTGATCGCGGCGATCGGCCTTGCCGGCGCGGCGACGCGTATCGGCGCGATCTTCGCCGCGGGGGTCGGCTGCGGGCGGGAGAGGCCGCTGACCTGCCCGGCGACCGCGATCAGCACCGCGGGGAGGAGCAGCTTGGCGCCGACGCGCGCGATCGTGGTTGCCCGGATCTTCATCATCGAACGGTGATTCCGCAAACGCCGGACCATTACCAGAGGGTGAATTTCGGCGTCCCGGCGGGGGACGATGCGTTGGCCGTTCGTTAACGCCGTGCTAGTCGGCAGCGATGCTGCACACCCCCACCGACCCGCAGGCGCTGATCGCAGACATGGGCCGCCGCGCGCGCGCAGCCGCCGCGATTCTCGCGCGTGCGCCCACCGCGCAGAAGGCGTCCGCGCTGCGCCACGCCGCTGCCGCGCTGCGCGAGTCGCAGGCCGAGGTGCTCGAGGCCAACGCCGCCGACATGGCGCGCGCCGCCGACGCCGGGATCACCGGCGCGATGCTCGACCGGCTGAAGCTCGATCCGAAGCGCCTGGAGGGCGTGGCGAAGGCGCTGGAGGACGTCGCCGGGCTCGACGATCCGGTCAGCCAGACGATCGACCGGCGCGAGCGCCCGAACGGCCTGGTGCTGGAGCGCGTGCGCGTGCCGCTGGGCGTCGTCGGCATCATCTTCGAGAGCCGGCCCAACGTCACCGCCGACGCCGGCGGTCTCGCGATGATGGCGGGCAATGCCGCGATCCTGCGCGGCGGATCGGAAGCGCGCGAAACGAACCGCGCGATCCACCGCGCGCTGGCTGCCGGCCTAAGCGCCGCCGGCCTGCCCGAGGACGCGGTCCAGCTGGTGCCGATCACCGATCGCGCCGCCGTCGGCGCGATGCTGAAGGCGGCGGGGCTGATCGACATCATCGTCCCGCGCGGCGGCAAGAGCCTGGTCGCGCGCGTGCAGGAAGAGGCGCGCATCCCCGTGCTCGCGCACCTCGACGGGATCGTCCATCTCTACATCGACGCCGCCGCCGATCCGGCGAAGGCGCGCGCGCTGGCGGTCAACGCCAAGATGCGCCGTACCGGGATCTGCGGCGCGACCGAGACGCTGCTGATCGACCGCGCCTTCGCGGATCCCGCGCCGATCCTGTCGGCGCTGGCGGATGCCGGCTGCGAGCTGCGCGGCACGCCCGAGGTGCGGGCGATCGAGCCCCGCGCCACCGCAGCGAACGATGCCGACTGGGACACCGAATATCTCGACGCGATCTGCTCGGTCGCCCTGGTGGACGGGGTGGCGGGGGCGATCGCCCACATCGCCGCGCACGGATCGCACCACACCGACGCGATCGTGACCGAGGACGCCGCGACCGCCGAGCGCTTCCTGGGCGAAGTCGATTCGGCGGTCGTGATGTGGAACGCCTCCACCCAGTTCGCCGACGGCGGCGAATTCGGCCTGGGTGCCGAGATCGGCATCGCCACCGGCCGGCTCCACGCGCGCGGCCCGGTCGCGCTGGAGGGGCTGACGACGTACAAGTGGCTGGTCCGAGGGACGGGTCAGACGCGTCCTTGAATCACTTGTATACAAGTGATAATCGAATGGAATGAGCAAGACTTCCGTTGTAACAGCCCGTCTCGATGCAGAGACTCTCGCTCTCGTTGACAAGGTGGCCAAGGCCAAGGGGCGTAGCCGCGCCTGGTTCGCCGCCGATGCGATCCGCCGCGTCGCCGAGCACGAGGCCGAGTTCCTGGCGTTTGTGCAGGTGGGCATCGATGCAGCCGATCGGGGCGAGTTGGTGCCCCATGAGCAAGTGATGGCAGAACTCGACGCTATGATCGCCAAGCATCAGGTGCGATGCCAGAACTGAACTGGACCACCCCGGCTCGGATCGACCTGCACGGAATCGAAGCCTATCTCTCGAACGAGGCGAGCGGAGAGGTGGCGGTTCGGATACTTACCGCGATCCGCGGCAGAGCTGACCTTCTGCGTCGTTTTCCGCAGGCCGGGCCAATGATCCGCGATGCCGACTTCCGGTCCCTTCGCATTCAGGGAACGCCTTACCTGCTCACCTATCGGCTCACCGGCAGCAGTGTCGAAATCCTGCGGATCTTCCACGAGCGGCAGAACTGGCGCGAGCCCCTATGACCCCCACCGGCCTGCTCGGCGGATCGTTCAACCCGGCGCACCGGGGGCATCGCCACATCAGCCTGGCCGCGATCCGCGCGCTGGATCTGGACGAATTGTGGTGGCTGGTCTCGCCCGGCAATCCGCTGAAGGAGGGGGCCAAGGACATGGCGCCGCTCTCCGCGCGGCTGGCCGCGGCGCGCAGGGTGGCGCGGCGTTCGCGCATCCGGCCGACCGCGATCGAGGCGCGGCTGCACACCCGCTACACCGTCGATACGCTCGCCAAGCTCATCCGCCGCTACCCGAACCGCCGCTTCATCTGGCTGATGGGCGCGGACAATCTGGCGCAGTTTCCGCAGTGGCGCGAATGGCGGCGGATCGCGCGGATGGTGCCGATTGCCGTGATCGCCCGTCCGGGCTATGATCGCCCGGTCCGCGCCGCGAGGGCGATGGGCTGGCTGCGGCAGTTCGTCCGGCCGCCGAGCCAGGCAAAGTCGTGGACGATGTGGAGACCGCCGGCGCTCGTGCTGTTGCGCTTTCGCCCCGATACCGGTTCCGCGACGCGGCTGCGGGCCACGAACCCCGGCTGGCATCTTGACTACACCACACAGGCCGCGCGCGATCCCGTGACGCGCCGGCCGCTTTCCTGAGGAGGCCCTTTGCCCGCTACCCAAGCCGCCCGCCTGGGCGCACCCGAAGTCGACACCACCGACGCGCTGCACGCGCTGGTGCTCGCCTCGCTCGACGACGATCAGGCGGTCGAGACCGTCTCGATCCCGCTCACCGGCAAGAGCAGCATCGCCGATCACATGGTGATCGCCAGCGGCCGGTCGACCCGCCAGGTCGCCTCGATGGCCAACAAGCTGGTCGACCGGATCAAGGCCGAGACCGGGCGCACCGCGCGCGTGGAGGGATTGCCGACCGCCGATTGGGTGCTGATCGATGCCGGCGACGTGATCGTCCACCTGTTCCGCCCCGAAGTGCGCAGCTTCTACAATCTGGAGCGGATGTGGGCGTTCGGCGAGGCGCCCGCGCCGCCGCCGGTGCCCGCTACCGACATCGACTGACGATCGGGACTTGCTGTTGCATATCGTCGCGCGCGGGCGGATCGGCCGCGGGCCGGAGGCCGACCTGGTCGATCGCTACCTCAGGCGCATCGCCTGGCCGACGCGGGTGACCGAATTGCCCGATCGCGGCGGCCGGATGCCGCCGCTGGAGCCGAACGGCATCCTGGTCGTGCTGGACGAAAAGGGCGCCGCGCTCGGCTCCGCCGCGTTCGCCGAACGGCTCGGGCGCTGGCGCGACGAGGGACGGCGCGAGGCGCGTTTCCTGATCGGCGCGGCGGACGGCCACGACGCGGCCGACCGCGGCCGTGCCGACCTGCTGCTGGGCTTCGGCGCGGCGACCTGGCCGCATCTGCTCGCGCGCGCGATGCTGGCCGAGCAGCTGTTCCGCGCGACGAGCATCCTCGCCGGCCACCCCTATCACCGGGAGGGGTGAGGT
>CAXUMU010000113.1:0-8853 GCA_964252145.1 uncultured Sphingomonadaceae bacterium | reverse complement strand
CGGCTGGACGGCGGAGCGGCAGCGCGGCTTCATCCACGCGCTGGCCGAGACCGGCAGCGTCAAGGCCGCTTGTCGCAGCGTCGGCAAGACGACCGAGGGCGCCTACCAGCTGCGCCGCCCGCCCGGCGCGCAAGGCTTCCGCGCCGCGTGGGAGGCAGCGCTCGCCCAAGGCATCCAGCGCCTGACAATCGGATGGTTTTCACTGCCTTTATTGTCGCCGAGGAGCAGAGACGTACAAAGATTGTTTGTTTGGTAAAACATAACGAAGATCATAGTACAAACAACCTCTGTCGCCTCCGCGCGAAACAGGCGTGGCAACTTCACGCGGCCGTATAACGAAGCGCGCAACCGATCGTGACTATCAACTAACTATCGCTGTCAAGTTCGGCGTTTACGCAATCGGCGCTCTCGTGCGTCTCCACCGAAAGCGTCGTCTTGAGTTCGATAGAGACTGGAGTTCGGATAATAAGCAACTTAATCGCCCCCCACCCTTGCCGCTTCCGCACCCCTCAGTATATACCGTCTATCCGACGGAGGCCAGCATGGGTGCGCACGAGACCAGGACGTTCAAGAGCGGTAACAGCGAGGCAGTGCGGCTGCCCAAGGAGCTCGGCTTCGGCATCGGCACTGGGCTGCGCATCGAACGTGAAGGCAACCGCATCGTGCTGACCCCGATCGCCGATGCGGCGGAGGAAAAGCGCAAGCTGCTGGAGATGCTCGACGAACTGCGCGCGCTGGCGAAGCCGCCCGCTGTCGAAGATTTCGAGCGCATCGAGTTTCCGGAACGGCCCGGCCTCTAGCCGCTCTCATGGCTTTCCTGCTCGACAGCGATGTCGTCGTCCACCTGCGCGACGGGCGGATGGACGTGTGGGAGCATATGCGCGCGCTCGATCCGCCGCTGATGCTGTCGATCGTCAGCCGGGTGGAATTGGAGAACGGCGTCTATCGCGATCCGCCGTGGGCCGCGCTCCGCCGCGCCGCACTCGATACGATCCTGACCCGCGTCGCCACGATCGATTTCGGCGCGGCCGAACTCGCCGCCTATTGCGGCATCGTCGAAACGATCGGCTATTCCCGCGCCAATGTGCGCGACCGGATGATCGCCGCGACGGCGCTCGCCCACGATCTGACGCTGGTCACATTCAACGGCAGCGACTTTCGCGGCGTGCCGGGGCTCAGGCTGGAGGTCTGGTAGCCTCGCCACGGGCAAAGCCCGCGTCGTCGGTCGGCGCCTGAGCGCCGCCGGCCGGGTCGTTCGGCTATCTCCTCGCCCAACTCGGCGATTGCTGCGCAATCCCCTCCTTGGTCTCGGGCCTCACTCCTCACCCATCCTGAGCGCCGCAATAAACGCCTCCTGCGGAATGCTCACCGAGCCGTACTCCCGCATCCGCTTCTTGCCTTCCTTCTGCTTGTCGAGCAGCTTCTTCTTGCGGCTGATGTCGCCGCCGTAGCATTTGGCGGTGACGTCCTTGCGCATCGCCGCGATCGTCTCGCGCGCGATCACCTTGCCGCCGATCGCCGCCTGCACCGGGATCTTGAACAGGTGGCGCGGGATCAGGTCCTTCAGCCGCTCGCACATGCCGCGCCCGCGCGCCTCCGCCGTGCCGCGGTGGACGATCATGCTGAGCGCGTCCACCGGCTCGCCGTTGACCATGATGCTCATCTTGACCAGATCGCCCTCGCGGTAGCCGATCTGATGATAGTCGAAGCTGGCATAGCCGCGGCTGATGCTCTTCAGCCGATCGTAGAAGTCGAACACCACCTCGTTCAGCGGCAGCTCGTAGGTGATCTGCGCGCGACCGCCCACATAGGTCAGGTTCTTCTGGATGCCGCGCCGGTCCTGGCAGAGCTTCAGCAGGCTCCCCAGATATTCGTCGGGCACGTAGATCACCGCCTCGATCCACGGCTCCTCGATGCTGCCGATCTGCATCGGATCGGGCATATCGGCCGGGTTGTGCAGCTCGATCTCGCCGCGGCCGTGCGCCAGCTGGATCTTGTAGACGACCGACGGCGCGGTGGTGATCAGGTCGAGGTCGTACTCGCGCGTCAGCCGCTCCTGGATGATCTCCAGGTGGAGCAGCCCCAGGAAGCCGCAGCGGAAGCCGAACCCCAGCGCCGCCGAGCTTTCCGCCTCGAAGCTGAACGAGGCGTCGTTCAGCCGCAATTTGTAGAGCGATTCGCGCAGTTTCTCGAAATCGGCGGCGTCCACCGGAAAGAGCCCGCAGAACACGACCGGCTGGACGGTCTTGAAGCCGGGCAGCGCCTCCGCGGTCGGGCGGCGCGCGTCGGTGATCGTGTCGCCCACCGCGGTCTGCGCGACTTCCTTGATCTGCGCGGTGATGAAGCCGATCTCGCCGGCGGCGAGCTCGGTCAGCTGCTCGATCTTGGGGCGCATGCAGCCGACCCGGTCGACCAGATGCTGCGTGCCGGTGGCCATGAACTTGATCTGCTGGCCCTTGCGCAGGATCCCTTCCACCACGCGCACCAGGATCACGACGCCCAGATACGGATCGTACCAGCTGTCCACCAGCATCGCCTTCAGGGCTGCGTCGCGGTCGCCCTTGGGCGGGGGGATGCGGGTGACGATCGCCTCCAGCACCTCGTCGATGCCGATGCCGGACTTGGCCGAGGTGAGCACCGCGTCGTCCGCGGGCAGGCCGATAATGTCCTCGATCTCGCGGCGCACCTTGTCCACTTCGGCGGCGGGCAGGGCGATCTTGTTGATCACCGGCACGATCTCATGGTCGTGCTCGATCGACTGGTAGACGTTGGCCAGCGTCTGCGCCTCCACCCCCTGCGCGGCGTCGACGACGAGCAGCGCGCCCTCGCACGCGGCCAGGCTGCGGCTGACCTCATAGGCGAAGTCGACATGGCCGGGGGTGTCCATCAGGCTCAGCTCGTAGGCCAGGCCGTTCTGGGCGGTGTAGTTCAGGCGCACGGTCTGCGCCTTGATCGTGATGCCGCGCTCCTTTTCGATATCCATATTGTCCAGCACCTGCTCGGACATCTCGCGGGCGCTGAGGCCCCCGGTCTGTTGGATCAGCCGGTCGGCCAGGGTCGACTTGCCATGGTCGATATGCGCGATGATCGAGAAGTTGCGGATGCGGTCGAGCGGTGTGGTCATGCGGCGGCGCGTAGCATCGCCGCGCGGCCCGCGCTATGACCCGCGGCGATACCGCGATCGGAGAGAGTGGATGGTGAAGCGTGTGGCCTGTGCGATCCTGCTGGCGGCGGCGTGCCACGCGCCCCCCGCCTCCGCCGGCATCTATCTGAGCGGCACCGATCTCTACTCGGACTGCACCGTGCCGAAGGACAACCCCGTCTTCTACTCGCGCTCTGAACGCTGCACCGGCTTCATCACCGGCGTGGTCGATACCACCGAGGGCATGCGCTCGCTGCAGAACAAGCCCTACTGCATCCCCTCCGACGTGACGTTGGGCCAGCTGAACGCGGCGGTGGTGACGTACCTGAACGCCCACGCCGACATGCGCAGCGTCGCCGCCTCCGCGCTGGTGATCGCGGCGCTGGCGGAGACGTGGCACTGCACCGGGCTGGTGCGCTGATACGGGACAGGTGCATTCCGCGCCGGATTGTGCCACAGGCGCCGCGACGCGCGACGCCAGAACCGCGCTGCCGGGACGGGGATTTGGAGAGTGACGATGACGAGCCGGGTGTTGCTTGCCGCCGGTACGGCGTTCGGGATGATGCTGGCGATCGCGCCCGCGGCCGCGCAGGAGGCCGCCACCGCCGAGCGGCTCAAGATGATGCTGGAATGCGACGCCATCAAGAACGAGACGATCCGCCTGACCTGCTACGACAGTGCGGCGCGCCGCACCCGCACGTCGCTGGGGGCCAATCATTTCGGCATGCTGCCCGGCTCCCCCGCGGCGCAGCCGATCACGCCCGAGCAGAATTTCGGCATGACCGTGCAGGTCCGCGCCAAGCGCACCGACCTCCCGCCGCCGCCGCAGGAGGTGACCGAGATCAACAGCAAGGTCGCCGGCGCGCTGAATCGCGGCCCCGGCATCTGGCAGATCGCGTTCATCGACGGCACCCGCTGGAACATGACCGAGAGCGCCGAGAATTTCACGCCCCCCCGCCGCGGCGAGGAAGTGCGCATCCGCAAGGGCACGATGGGCAGCTTCCTGCTGTACGTCGGCAACCAGCCGTCCTACCGCGTGGTGCGCGTCCACTGAACCGCGCGGGCGCCGGCTAGTGGATAGCGCCCACCCCTTCGGTATAATCGATCCGGATCCGCACCCACGAACCGACCAGCGACTTGCCGTTGATCCGCGGCGGCCGCACGCGGAACTGCCACGCCGCCTGGCGGACGGCGCGGGCCAGCCCCGATCCCGCGGGTGAATCGCCCAGTTCCTGGCAATCCTCGACCTGGAAGTTGGCGACCGTGCGGCACATGATCATGCCCCAGCCCGACGACGGCATGTTCTTGGGCAGATAGTAAGCCAGTTCGGCATGGGTCGGCTCGCGGTACCATTCGGCATTGTAGAGCTGCTCGCCGCCCGGCCCCTCGCCGGTGCCTTCGCCCGCGCCGCTGCTGCGGCCGGAGCCCATGCCCGATCCGCCCGACGGCGCCGCCGCGCTCTGGCGCGAGGGGAGGGCGGCGATGTCGGACGCGACGAATTCCGCGTGGCTGAGCGGGATCAGCGCCAGCGGCGGGGCCGGCGTCGGCTGCGCGGGCGTGACCGGCGGTTTGGGCGTCCGCCGCTGCGCCCCGCCCTTCTGCGCCAGCACCCGCGCCTTGGTCTTGCCGCGCTCGGACGGGGTGCGCGGCTCGGGCAGCAGCTGGAACGTGTTGGGCTTGAGCGGCTGGAGCAGCTGCATCGGCGACGGCGCCAGCCCCAGCAGCATCAGGATCAGCACGACCTGCACCGCGACCGCGACCGCGAACGCGGCGGCGCGCTGCCGAAGGGACGCTTGCTGCGATTCCGACGAGGGCTGATCGGGCGCCGAACGCATCGGCGCCTCGCCTAGCCGCCGCGGCCACCCGCCGCAACCGATCGACGCCATCGTGACCGCTAATTCACCCCCTGTCCGCTTCGCCCTGCAAGCTGACAGCGCAATCCAACGATGGCTGCGCCACTGACCCCTGCAACAAAGCCGATGCAAGCGTGCAACAGTCTGGAAGCATGAACGCGGGAGTACGAACAGTGCGGTTTCAATGCGCTATTGGACCATTCGAAACCTCCGCTTGTGACATCAAGGGAACTGACCGGGCGATGAGTCCGGCAAGGCATGAACCGGCGCGAGCCGCGATTCCGCTGCCCGGGGCACTTGGGGAGGTTGGCTTTGAATATCTCGAATTCGTCCGCGGGCGCCAGCGGCGGCCGCCGCGCGCACTCTTTCCTGTTCGCGGCGAGCGCAGCCATGCTGTCGATCGCGTTGGCCCAGCCGGCATTTGCGCAGGCCTCCGCTCCGTCCGGTCCCGAGGCCGCGCCGGCCCAGGTCGGCACCACGTCGCCCAGCGGCGGCGAGCCGCTCAATTCCAACGTCTCCGCTGCGGGCGAAGCCGCGCAGCCGCTCACCTCGACGTCCGCCAACCCCAGCGGCATCGGCGAGCCAACCGTTGCCCACACCGTCGCTGCCGATATTGTCGTCACGGGCTCGCGCATCGCGCGCCGCGACTATGAGGCGAACAGCCCAATCGTCACCGCCAACCAGCAGCTGCTGCAGCAGTCGGCGTCGACCTCGATCGAAGCCAACCTCAACAAACTGCCGCAGTTCACCCCCGCAAACGGCAAGACGCCCACCACCGGCGGCGGCGACATCCAGCCGACCGCGACCAACACCCCAGGATCGGCCAGCGTGTCACTCCGCGGCCTGGGCGCCAACCGTACCCTCGTGCTGATCAACGGCCGCCGCGCGACGCCGGCCGACGCAAACAATACCGTCGATATCAACACCATCCCGTCCGCAGCGGTGGAGCGCGTCGAAATCATCTCGGGCGGCGCTTCGTCGACCTATGGCGCGGACGCTGTCTCTGGCGTCACCAACTTCATCCTGAAGTCGAAGTTCTCCGGGCTCGAGCTCAATGCGCAGTCGGGCATCACCCAGCGCGGCGACGGCTTCGAGTTCCAGGTGTCCGGCATCGTGGGCGCCAATTTCGACGACGGCCGCGGCAACGTCAGCCTCGCCATGTCGCTGACCGACCGTCATTCAGCCGATCAGGCAGGACGCAGCTGGTACAAGGACCTCTACGCCAACCCGAACATCGCCGGCACCGGCTTCTTCCTGCCGAACCCGAGCGTGAACATCGCGGCGATTCCGCCTACCAATCCGAACCCTAAGAGCGTGTTCGTGAGCGCGGCCACGCTCGCCACGCTTTTCCCGGGCGCGTCTGTTCCCGGCAGCAACGCGACCTATTTTGTCAATCCGGACGGCACGCTCTTCACCGGCAACTCGTTGACCACAACCGGCGGCGCGAAGTTCGCGAAGGACGTGGACGGGTTCACGCTGAAAAACCTCGCCAACGGCCAGATCGGTGCCAACGACACCTACAATTATGTTTCGTTCCCCTCGACACGCTACAACGTCTTCGCGCAGGGCAACTATCAGATCAGCGAGGCGGTCGAAGCCTTCTTCCAGGCGAATTTCAGCAACACCCAAACCCACACGATCCAGGAGCCGGGACCCGTCGCCAACGGTTGGGCGGCGATCATTCCGTATAACTCCGCCGCCCCTCAGGCAAACATCCCCGTCGCAATGCGCACCCTGTTAAACGGCCGCATGCACCTTGATGGAACGTCAGCAGCGAATGATCCATTTACCCTATACTACCTACTGCCATTCCTCCGCACATCCGACGGCGACGTCTACAGCTATAACATGACTGCAGGCCTGCGCGGTCATTTGCCGATCAATGATTGGACCTACGAGATCTTCGGATCGCAGGGCCGTACGCTCAGCACCGTGACGCAGAAGGGCTTTGTCTCGTTGTCGCGCATCCGCACACTGCTCGCCTCGACCAACTTCGGCCAGGGTTTCAGCCAGCAGGGCAACGCGCCGTTCGGCGGGTTCGGCGCTTCGACCGCGAAATGCACCACTGGCCTTAACCCGTTCGGCGGCGCTATCAGCAACGATTGCTTGGAAGCGATCAAGGCGGATATCCAGACTAAGTCGACGGTTAATCAGACGATCTGGGAAGGCGATCTGCAGGGCTCGCTGTTCAAGCTTCCCGCGGGTGACCTCAAGTTCGCTGTCGGCGCGAGCTACCGCGACAATGGCTACTCCTTCCAGAACGACACGCTCACCACGCAGGGCCGCTCCTTCCAAGATCAGGCGCTCGGCCTCTATCCGTCGGGTAACTCAGCTGGCGATATCAAGGCGCGCGAAGTGTACGGCGAGTTGGCCGTGCCGGTGCTGAAGGACATACCGTTCATTCAGGAGTTCAACCTTGAGCTCGGCGGCCGCATCTCGCACTACAACACCACCGGCACCAGCTACACGTACAAGGCGCTGGGTGACTGGAAGGTCAACGACTGGATTCGCTTTCGCGGCGGCTACAACCGCGCCGAACGCGCGCCTAACGTGGCTGAACTCTTCTTGGCACCGCAGCAGACCTTCGCGGTGGCGGCCGGTGGCGACGTCTGTTCGACGCTAAACTTGCTTCCGTACTCCGCCAACCCAGCCAAGAACCCGACGAACGCTGTCAAGGTTCAGGCGCTCTGCAGGGTACTCATGGATCGGTCGGGCGATCCGGCGGCCGCCACCACTTACTATGCGGGTGCGCAGCCGCAGGGTTCGGGCTTCGTGTTCCCGACGCTCCAGGGCAATGGTGGTCTCAAGCCGGAAAAGGCGGACACCTACACCGCCGGTGTGGTGCTCTCGTCGCCTTTCCAAGAGAATTGGCTGAAGCGCCTTCGCCTGACGGTCGACTACTACAATATTAAGGTTAAGGACGCGATTGCGCCGCAGTCTGTCGACATTGCTCAGCGCCAGTGCTTTGATCCGGCGCTCAATCCCACTTTCAGTGCGGACAATACGGCCTGTCTGGCGATCGGTCGTAATGCGGGCAATGGTGGTCTCGGTAACGTTCTTACCACCTATCTCAACAACGGTCGTTTCCGTACCTCCGGAATCGACGTGCAACTGGATTGGTCGATCCCGATCGGTCCCGGCCAGGTCAACCTCAACTCGGTGTTCAACTACCTGTTGTACACCAAGGCATCGGAGCTCTCCTCGATTCCAGTCGTCGATTATGCAGGTACGCTCGGGCCGACGGTCGATGGCCTGAACGGCGGCAGCTATCGCTACCGCGTGTTCACGACGGTGGGCTACTCGATCGGCGGCAACAGCCTGTCTCTGCAGTGGCAGCATCTCCCGCACGTGCTGACGGAGACGTCGGCCACCATTCCGACCACCACGATCGGTGGTTACCCGTCCTACGACCTGTTCAACCTGTTGGGTACGGTCGCCGCGACCAAGGATCTGGTGTTCCGGTTTGGCGTGGAGAACCTGTTCGACAAGGCTCCCCCGCTGGGCGGCATCAACAGCGCGCCAAGTGCCGGCAACGTGGCCGGCGGCAGCTTCAACGCGCAGTTCTACGACATCGTCGGCCGCCGCTTTTACATGGGCGCGAAGGCCAAGTTTTAGGATCGTCCACGCGACGATCCGCGCCTGCGGGGCGGCGATCCACGGATGGCCGCCCCTTCTTTTTGTGCCGGCATCGCGGCGGATCAGAAAACCCGCCGCGATCTCAACCGATTGGCAGGTCTCCCGCGCAACCAGCATCGGGCTGATGGGTTCTCACCCCCGCTGCATGGCGAGGATCGATCGATGGCGGACGGGACGGGCGAGCAGGGTGCGGATGCGGGGCGGCGGCGGATGCTGCTGGGG
>CAXUMU010000112.1:8260-9053 GCA_964252145.1 uncultured Sphingomonadaceae bacterium | reverse complement strand
CTTCGGCAAGGGATCGGTGCAGACGCTGCTGCCGCTGACCGACGACACCGCGCTCCGGCTCACGACAGCACGCTACTACACGCCGTCGGGCCGTTCGGTGCAGGAGGGCGGCATCCAGCCCGACATCCTCGTGCCCCAGCTGTCCGATGCCGATTATAAGGACAAGCCGCGCCTGCGCGAGGCGGATCTGCGCCGCCACCTGATCAACGAGGCGAAGGTGGACGACAGCATCCTGGAGGACGACACCAAGCCCGATCCGCGCTTCAAGGCGACGGCCGACGAGCTGAAGAAGGCCAAGGTCGAGGACTTCCAGCTGCAATATGCGGTGAAGACGATCCAGCGGCTGGGCCAGCCGCCCGCGGCGGCGGCGCTGGCGGCGCTGCCGGTGATGCCGAAGCAGCGGTAGGATGCGCGGATCGGAAAGCCCTCTCCCCTGGGAGAGGGTTGGGTGAGGCTCTTCTTCTACTGCTCGCGGCCAAGAACCTCACCCTCCCGTCCCCTGACGGGGCCGGGCCCCTCCCTCTCCCAAGGGGGAGAGGGGATTTGACGTCCTTCGCCCAGGCCCGGCTGCTCGCGCTCATCGTCCCCGCCGCTCTCCTCGCAGGCGCGCTTGGCTCGCAATATATCGGCGGGCTCTATCCGTGCGAGATGTGCCACTGGCAGCGCTGGCCGCATTATGCCGCGGTGGTCGTTGCGCTCGCCGCGTTCGCCGCCGGCGACGGCAGGGCGGCGCGCCCGCTCGTGCTGCTCGCGGGCGTGCTGATCCTCGTCAGCGGCGCGATCGGGCTGTTCC
>CAXUMU010000112.1:0-8250 GCA_964252145.1 uncultured Sphingomonadaceae bacterium | reverse complement strand
GTGCATCTGGCAGCGCTGGCCGCACGCGGTCGCGCTAGGCCTCGGGCTGCTGGCCTGGGCGCTGGGCAGCAACCGTCTGCTCGTCGGGCTCGCGGCTTTCGCGACACTGACCAGCGGCGCGATCGGGCTGTTCCACGCCGGCGTCGAATATGGCTGGTGGAAAGGCCTCACCCGCTGCGCGGCGGTTTCCACGTCCGGTTCGGGCGCGGACATCCTGAAGGAGATCATGGCGACGCCGATGATCCGCTGCGACGAGGCGCAGTGGACGCTGTTCGGCATATCGCTCGCCGGCTTCAACGCCATCCTTTCGCTGGGCTTCGGCTCGCTCATCCTCTTCCTGGCAGCAAGGCGCACGCGATGACCCGACCGGCCCCCGACATCGCCTCGATGATCCGCGTCGATCAGGCGGGCGAATATGGCGCGACGCGGATCTATGCCGGGCAGCTGGCAGTGATGGGCGACCGCAGCCCCACCGCGCGGCTGATCGCTGGCATGGCTGCGCAGGAAGCGGCGCACCGCGCCAAGTTCGACGCGCTGATGGCCGAGCGCGGGGTCCGGCCCACTCTGCTCGCGCCGTTGTGGGACGTGGCGGGCTTCGCGCTGGGCGCCGCGACCGCGCTGCTCGGGCCGGAGGCGGCGATGGCCTGCACCGTCGCGGTCGAAACCGAGATCGACAAACATTATGCTGACCAGCTGGCCGAGCTGGGCGACGCCGAGCCCGAACTGGCGGCGACGATCGCCAAGTTCCAGGCCGAGGAACTGGAACATAAGGGCACCGCGCTGACGCAAGGGGCCGAGCGCGCGCCCGGCTATCTGCTGATGAGCGGCGCGATCCGGCTCGGCTGCCGCGCCGCGATCGCGCTGTCGAAGCGGATCTAGCGTCCGGCGCTTCACCCGGTCGACGGACCGGGCAGGTCCATGATCCCGCCGACCGCCGCCTCCGCCTGCCGGTAGCGCGCCGCCCAATCCCCCGCGACCGGCACCGCCCGGACCCCGCGCCGCGCCAGCCCGGCTTCGATCAGCGCATGGAATCGCGCGCGGCGGTCGGCGGTGCCGAACAGGCGGGTGCCGTCGTCGATCCACGGCACTTCGGGCGAGAAGAGCAGGTACAGGTCGGCCGTGGCGGGGATCGCCTCCAGCACCGGATCGGGCGCGCCGAACAGCATCTCGGCCCAGGCGGCGGTCAGCACGATGTCGGTATCCTCCACGATCAGGCGCGGGTTGGCCGCCTCGGCGGCGCGGCGCTGCGCCAGGTGGCCCCGGGCGATACGGCGCAGGTCCTCCGGCGTGAAATCGGTGCCGTGCGCCTCGGCATAGGTGCGGCCATATTCCGCCACCACCACCCCGCCGAAGCGCGCGGCCAGGCGCGGGGCGAGCGTCGACTTGCCGGTGCTCTCGGCACCGGTCAGGCAGACGCGGATCACGCCACCGGCTCGGCGCGGCGCCACGCGATCCAGCCCCACAGCGCGACCAGCAGGAAGACCGCGTACAGCACTGCCGTCGCGATCAGCCCCTGGCTGGCATAGAGCCCGATCGACAGCGCATCGATCGCCACCCAGAGCGGCCAGCTCTCGGTATAGCGCCGATCGGTCAGCAATTGCGCGACCATGCTCCACGCGGCGTTGCCGGCATCCCACCACGGCGCGGCGGCGTTGGTCAGCCGGCTCATCGCGAGGCCCAGCAGCAGCGTGCCGGCGACGCCCGCGCCGATCGCCCAGCGCCACCCCGCCGGCGGCAACCGCCGCACCGGCACGCCGCTCGCTCCCGCATGGCTGCGCCGCCAATACCACCAGCCGTACAGCTGCGAGGCGAGGAAGAAGAGCTGCAACAGCGCCGCGCTGTACAGCCGCGTCTGCGCGAACAGCGCCGCGTACAGCAGCACCATCGCGATCCCGAACGGGTAGTTCAGCACCGTCCGCCGCGCCAGCAGCACGATGTTGATCAGCCCCAGCGCGGCGGCGGTCAGTTCGAGCGGCGACATCGCCGTGCGGTGCGGGGTGCAAGCGGATGCGTCAAGCAGGCGGGGCGATCTTGTCGGGCAGCGGGAACAGCGTGACGAAGCGATCGAGCAAAGCGCGGTCGCCCGTCACCGCGAGCGCGCCGCCCGCCTCCAGCTGCGCCAGCGGCACGCCGGCATAGACCAACGCCGCGATCGCCGGAGGCGTCCCCTCGAACAGCAGGTCGACCGCGCCGACCGGCTCGCGCGCGATCGTGATCGCGCCACCGGCGATGCGCGCGACATAATCCTGCCCCGCCAGGCGGAAACCGATCCGCGCTTCCAGCCCCGCCGCGCGCGCGGGATCGATCATCGTGCGGAACGACAGGAACATCGATACCGCGCTGAAGGCGAGCGTCGGATCGTGCCGTGGCGAGCGCACCGCCCAGCGGCCGAGCGCCTGGAAGATCGGCTCGGCCTCATAGCCCCAGGCGGTGAGCTCATACACCTGCGCCGCGGCCGGCGGCGGCAGGCGGCGGCGGAACAGCACGCCGCTTTCCTCCAGCCCCTCCAGCCGCTGCGTCAGCACGTTGGCGCTGATGCCGGGCAGGTCGGCGCGCAGGTCGCTGAACCGCTTCGGCCCCAGCATCAGCTCGCGGATCACGAGCAGCGCCCAGCGTTCGCCCACCAGATCGAGCGCGAACGCCGCGCCGCACGCATCGGCATAGCTGCGCCGCGCAGTGGTTTCGTCGAGTCGAGTCACTTTATCTAACTGCATGGTTGCAACTTGTAACCGATGCTGGCATCCCATGCAAATGCCGATTCGGAAGGGAGTGACGAACATGGCGAGAATGATCTTCGTGAACCTGCCCGTTGCCGACGTGCGGCGCGCAACCGCCTTCTACGAAGCGATCGGCGCGACCCGGAACCCGATGTTCTCCAGCGACGACACCGCCTGCATGGTCCTGTCGGACACGATCCACGTGATGCTGCTGGAGCATGCGCGGTTCGCGACGTTCAGCCCGCGGCCGATCCCGGATGCGCATGCGACGGCGCAGGTGCTGCTGTGCCTCTCGGCCGACAGCCGCGATCATATCGACCGGATCGTCGATCCCGGCGCGGCCGCCGGCGGCACGGCCGATCCTAGCCCGCCGCAGGATCACGGCTTCATGGCCAGCCGCAGCGTGGCGGATCCGGACGGCCACATCTGGGAGATCCTGTGGATGGACCCGGCCGCCGCGATGCCGCCGGCCGAGACCGTCGCCGCCTGAACCGATCACCGAGGAGAGAATGCGATGAGCTACATCGATGGATTCGTCGTGCCCGTCCCGGCCGGCAACAAGGACGCCTATCTTGCGATGGCGCGGAAGACCGCGCCGCTGTTCAAGGAGTTCGGCGCGATCCGCGTGGTGGAATGCTGGGGCGACGACGTGCCGGCCGGCAAGGTCACCGATTTCCGCGGCGCGGTGAAGGCGGAGGAGGGCGAGACGGTCGTCTTCTCGTGGATCGAATGGCCCTCCAAGGAGGTGCGCGACGCGGCGATGGCCAAGGTGATGCAGGACGAGCGGATGAAGCCCGACGGCGACCTGCCGTTCAGCGGACCGCGGATGATCTACGGCGGCTTCGCCGTGATCCTCGACGATCGGTAAGGGGTCCGGCGATGGCGAAGATCGTCACCCATTTCTGGTTCGCGGACCGGGCGGAGGAAGCGGCGCAATTCTACGTCTCGCTCTTCCCCGATTCGCGCATCGACCAGGTCGCGACGATGCCGGCCGAAAGCCCAAGCGGGCCGGCCGGATCGGTGGTCATCGTGCAATTCACGCTCGCCGGACAGCCCTACATCGCGTTGCAGGCCGGGCCGCTCGATCCGTTCAACCATTCCATCTCGATGCTGGTGAACTGCGACGACCAGGCGGAGATCGACCGGTTGTGGGCGGCGCTGCTGGACGGCGGCACGGCCGAGCAATGCGGCTGGCTGAAGGATCGCTACGGTCTCTCGTGGCAGATCGTGCCGACCCGGCTGGGCGAACTGATGGCCGATCCCGATCGCGTGCGCGGCAAGCGCGTGGCGGAGGCGATGCTGCAGATGGTCAAGTTGGAGATCGCCGCGCTGGAGCGTGCCTACGCCGGCAAGTAGATCCATTTGCAACCTGCACAGGAGAGCGACGATGGCGCAGAACTTCATCTGGTACGAACTGATGACGAGCGACGTGGCGGGCGGGAAGGCGTTCTACGGCGACGTGGTCGGCTGGGAGATGCAGGCGTTCCCCGGGATGGACTATACCGTCCTGGCCGTCGGCGCACGCGGCGTCGCCGGGCTGATGCAGATGCCGGCCGATTATGCCGAGCATGGCGGCAAGCCGGCCTGGTTCGGCTATGTGCACGTGCCCGACGTGGATGCGGCAGCCAAGCGGCTGGAGGAGGCGGGCGGCACGGTCCACCGCGAACCGACCGACATTCCGAACGTGGGGCGCTTCGCCTCGGTCGCCGATCCGCAGGGCGTGCATTTCGTGATCATGACGCCCGATGGCCCCGACATGCCGCCGCTCGCGCCGGGCACGCCGGGCACGGTCGGCTGGCGCGAGCTCGTCACCAACGGCGCGGCCGATGCGCTGGCGTTCTACAGCGGCCAGTTCGGCTGGAACGAGAACGGCACCTTCGACATGGGGCCGATGGGGCAATACCGCCTGTTCGCCGTCGACGGCGTCGAGACCGGCGGGATGATGGACCTGCCCCCCGGCATGGGCGCGCCGCGCTGGAGCTATTATTTCACGGTGGCCGACATCGATGCCGCGCTGGAGCGGGTGCGATCCGGCGGCGGACAGGTGATCAACGGCCCGCACGAGGTGCCCGGCGGATCGCGCGTCGCGACCTGCATCGATCCACAGGGCGCAATGTTCGCGCTGCTGACGCCGCCAAGCTGAGCGCGATTTGGGATCGGCCCGGATCGGGTGTATATCGGTGGACCAGACGGGGGACGAGCGAGCCGACGCAGCACGGAGAGCGATCGATGGTCACCACTTCGCCTACTACCCACGCCCCCGCCTCCCCCGCGCAGCCGCTGCCGGTGCGGCAGATCACGGAGAGCGATCTCCGCTGGGCGCTGTCCGAAGGGTGGAGCGACTTTCGCGAGAAGCGCGGCGATCTGATCTTCGCCGGGGTGCTGTATCCGGTGATCGGCCTCACCGCGGCGGTGCTGGCGCGCAACGATCAGGTGCTGCCGTTGTTCTTCCCGCTCGTCGCGGGGCTGTCGATCCTCGGCCCCGCGGTCGCGTCCGGCTTCTACGAGCTGGCGCGGCGGCGCGAGGAGGGCATCGATGCGAGCTGGTGGCACTTCCTCGATCCGCTGCGCGGGCGCAGCCGGGAAGGGCTGATCCTGCTCACCGCCGGGCTCGCGGCGCTGTTCGCGCTCTGGCTGCTCGTCGCGTGGCTGATCTATGCGGGCACGATCGGGCCCTACCACCCGGTCGGGGCGGGCGAGTTCTTCGATCGGCTGTTTCACACCTCGGCGGGGTGGACGATGATCGTGCTGGGCAATCTGGCCGGGCTGGTGTTCGCGGTCGCCACGCTGTTCGTCTCGGTGGTGTCGTTCCCGATGGTGGTGGACAAGCCGGTGGACGTCGGCACGGCGGTGGCGACGTCGCTGCGCGCGGTCGCCGCCAATCCGCGGGTGATGGCATCATGGGGCCTGCGCGTCGCCGGGCTGCTGGCGCTCGGCTGCCTGCCGGCGTTCATCGGCCTGGCGGTGGTGCTGCCGGTGCTCGGCTATGCGACGTGGCACCTCTATACGCGGGTCGTTCAGCGCTGAGCGTCAGCGGCTCGGCGGGCGGCCCTCGCGGATCTCGTCGATGTTGCGCTCGCGCACGTTGCTCATCGGGTGGCGGTTCGCCGGCTTGCGCAGGAATCGCAGCAACACGACCACCGCAAGGATGAGCGCGATTGCAAACGTGCCGAACATCAGCAGCGAAACGGGGTGACCAGTGGACATGACGATCGCTCCGATGGTTGCCGAGCTACTGCTAACGCATTGATTTGCCGTCCGTTCCATGCAGCAGGCGAATCGTGGCGGGGTCGGGCGCGCCGAACCAGCGGGCCAACGCGTCGCCGAAGGCGGGGCCGCCGCCGGCTTCGGCGAACAGCGTCAGCGACGAGCGCAGCTTCATCGCGTCGATCCCGCCGAACACGTGCTCCGCGTCGGGCGTGAGCGCCTCCAGCCCGGCGACGCACGCGCGCAGCCGCGCGCCCAGCAGCGGGTGGGCGAGATAGGCGCGCGCCTCGTCCAGCGATCGGATCGCGTAGGCCTGCGCGACCGCGCTCCGGCCGAGCCCGGCGATCTGCGGGAAGACATACCACATCCAGTGGCCCGTCTTGCGGCCGCGGCGGATCTCGCCCAGCGCGGCATCGTAGCTGCCGGCCTGCGCGGCGACGAAGCGGGCGAGATCGAACGGATCGGCCGCCGAAGCTGGATGACGCATAGCCGAACTGCTCTCAAGCCGTCTTTTGCGCCGATGTCATCGCTACGGGCACCGGCAGCTAGTGGACATCCCGCCGTCGGCTGGGAATAGTTGGTGCGGTCGAGAAGACTCGAACTTCCACGGCCTTTCGGCCACAGCGACCTCAACGCTGCGCGTCTACCAGTTCCGCCACGACCGCACGTCGAGATAGAACCCCGAAAGTGCCGGGGGCTGGCAGGCGCGTGCCTCTAGCAAAGGCGCGAGGGGTGCGCAACGCCCTCAATAGAGGAACATCGGCATGCCCTCGATCCGCCCCAGCTTCGCGCGGTAGCTCACCGGATCGTAGAGGCCGGTGACGTCCACCGCCTTGCGTCCCGCCAGCAGCGTCTCCGCCGGAACGTGGCTGTACTTGCCGTCGCTCAGCGTCACCATCCGCCCGGTCTGGCCCGACTGGATCAGCTGGATCGCGAGGCCGCCGAACGCGAAGCCCACCATCCGGTCCATCGCGTCGGGCTCGCCTGCGCGCATCAGGTAGGCGAGCTCCTGCACCACCGTGCCCTGCCGCGTCCGCGATTCGATCGCGCGGGCGAGGCGGTGGCCGACGCTGCGCTCGTCGCGCTGCGTCGCGGGCTTGGCGATGTCGCCGTCACCCATGTCGTCGCCGACGATCTTGGCGCCTTCCGAGATCACGCACACCGCATAATTGGACGGGCGCGAGCGCTTGTCGTGCGTCAGCAGGGGGATCAGCGCGTCCAGGTCGGCCGGCGCCTCGGAGATCACCGTCCGGTCGACCTGCGCCAGGAAGCCGGCGAGCAGCGCCGTCTCGCCGCTGCGCCGGCCGAACAATTCGATCACGCCGAACCGCTCGTGGCTTTCGATCGTGGTGCGCAGCGAATTGATCGCCTCGACCGATCGGCTGATCGCGGTCGAGAAGCCGATGCAATAATCGGTGCCGAACACGTCATTGTCCATCGTCTTGGGGATCGAGACGATCGGGAAGCCGAGGCTCGCCAGATGCGCCGAGAAGCGCAGCGTCCCGTCGCCGCCCAGCGTCACCAGCGCGTCGATCCTGAGTGCCTTCAGCACCGCGAGCACATGATCGGTGCGATCGCCCTCCAGCACGGTACGCGGATCGACGCGCGAGGTGTGGAGGATGGTGCCGCCCATCCGGTCGATCCCGCGCACTGCGTCGCGGTCCAGCCGGTAGCTGTTGCCCGAGACCGACGAGGGCTCGTCCGGATCGATCTTCAGGAAACCCGCCCAGCCGCGGCGGAAGCCGATCACCTCCCAGCCCAGGTCGATCGCGGAGAGCACCACCGAACGGATGCAGGGGTTCAGCCCGGGGACGTCGCCGCCGCCCGTCAGGATTCCGATGCGCAATGCCGCCCCCGTTGATTATCAGCGCTTAGCCTCTACCGAGTGCGCCGATGCGCCTCAACGCCGAAGACACCGCCGCCGAAGCGCGCCGCATCCTGGGCCTCGCCTGGCCGGTGATGCTGACGAGCCTCAACTGGACGCTGCTGCACCTGATCGATGTCGCGGTGGTGGGGCTGTACGGCACCGCCGAGCTCGGCAGCCTCGCCGCCGCGCGCACGCTCACCTACATCACGATCGTGATGGGGCTGGCGGGCATGTCGGGCGTGCTGGTGTTCGCCGCGCGCGCCGACGGCGCGAAGGATCTGCCGCTGACGGGCGAATATCTGCGCCGCGGCATCCTGCTGGGGGCGATCGTCGGCATCGCCTGCATGATCGTGCTGCTGGCCTTCGCCGAGCCGATGCTGCGCGCGGCCGGCGTGCCGGAGCCGCTGGCCGAGGGCGGCGGGGTGGTGGTGCGGGTGATGGCGCTCGCCTATCCGGCGC
>CAXUMU010000111.1:2687-9068 GCA_964252145.1 uncultured Sphingomonadaceae bacterium | reverse complement strand
GGACGCAGCGGCTGCGAACGCCCGCGCGGACGCCGCCCAGCAGGCGGCGACGGCCGCGCAGGCCGATGCCGCCAACGCCCGCGCCGCGCCGCCGGTGATCGTGCAGACGCAGGCGGCGCCCCCGCCTCCGCCCGCTACCACGACGGTGACGACCGAAACCGTCAATCAGACCGCCGGCACCTCCGCACCGGCAGCGACGAAGAAGCCGGTGGTCACGCACCGCGTCGTGCACCGCAAGCCGGCGCGCACGTCGCGCGCCACCGTCCAGAAGACCACCACGACGGTGACCACCAACGCCAATTGAACTCCGCCGGCGGCCTTTGCGACAGCAAGGGCCGCCGGCACACCTGCTAGGCGACTCACTGCAACGCGCGCATACTGCCCTGATCGGGGACGGCCGGTGCGGCCGAAGGGTGCGTGCTGCGTGTGGGGGGCCTTGGAGGCTTGCCATGACGGAGACTATTGATTTCGGTCCCACCGCGGCGACGGAGGAAACTGCGGGCGGAGCTCATGAGGCGATATCCTCCCGCCGAGTGGAGGGCACGCCGGTGTTCGACCGGCGCGGCGCGAAGATCGGATCGATCCATTCGGTGATGATCCACAAGCGCACCGGCCAGGTTTCGCAGGCGATCCTCACCTTCGGCGGATTCCTGGGGCTCGGCAGCCGCGCCTATCCGCTGCCCTGGGCGATGCTGACGTTCGATCCCGAGCTGCGCGGCTACAGCCTGGATCTGCGCCGCGAAGACATTGAGGACGCGCCGTACATGACGCTGGATCAGGCCGACCGGCCGCACCGCGCCAACGAGCCCGCCTACCGATATTGGGACCAATATCTGTAGCGGCATCGGCGCAGGACTGGCGCGCGCGCACGAACGGTTCGTTTACCGTTTTTTGAAGCTGTCTCGTGCAGGGTGCCGGGATGACAGCCCCCCTGCACCCCCGCTCCGATCGCGCGGCAACGCCTGCGCCGCTCTCCACCAGCGACCGCGTCGCCGCGATCGCCGCGTCCGCGCCCGGTGCGCCGGCGCTGTCGGCGGCATGCGGCACGATCGACTTCGGCGAGCTGGATCGGCGGGCCGGCCGGCTGGCCGCGCATCTGGCCGCGAACGGCGTCGGCCGGGGCAGCCTGGTCGCGCTCTGCCTCAACCGCTCGATCGAGGGCGTCGTCGCCGCGCTGGCGACGTGGCGGGCGGGGGCGGCATTCCTGCCGCTCGATCCGGCGTGGCCGGACGATCGGCTGGCGCAGCTGTGTACCGATGCGGCGCCCGCCGCGATCGTGACGCGCAGCGATCATGCCGCGGGCCTGGCCGCGGCCAGCGCGCCGCTGATCCTGCTCGATACGGATGCGATCGACGCCGCCATATACCTCCCGCCCGTGCCGATCGTGCCGGACGATCTCGCCTACGTCATCTACACCTCGGGCTCGACCGGCGTCCCGAAGGGCGTCGAGATCAGCCATGCCAATCTCGCCAGCCTGATCGACTGGCACGCGCAGGCCTTCGCCGCCGGTTCGGCCGCCCGTACCTCGCACCTCGCCGGGCTCGGCTTCGATGCCGCGATCTGGGAAATATGGCCGGCGCTCGCCACGGGCGGCTGCGTGGTGCTGGTGGAGGAGGCGGCGCGGACCGATCCGCAAGCGCTGCGCGACTGGCTGGTCGCCGAGCGCGTCACCGTCGCCTTCGCGCCCCCGGCGCTCGCCGAGCCGCTGCTCGCGCTGGAGTGGCCCGCCGACATCGCGCTGCGCATCCTGCTGACCGGTGCCGATACGCTCCACCGCCGCCCGCCGGCCGGGCTGCCGTTCGCGCTGGTCAACAATTACGGGCCGACCGAGTGCACGGTGGTCGCGACATCGGGGACGGTGCTGCCGGAAGGGGCGAGCGACGCGCTGCCCTCGATCGGCCGACCGATCCTGGGGACGCGCATCCACCTGCTGGACGAGTCGGGCGCGGAAGTGGCGCCGGGCGCGATCGGCGAGATCCACATCGGCGGCGCAAGCGTGGGCCTGGGCTATCGCGGCCGGCCCGACCTGACCGCCGAGCGGTTCCTGCCCGATCCGTTCGTTGCCGGCGGCCGGCTCTACCGTACCGGCGACCTGGCGTCGCTCCGCCCCCACGGCGAGATCGCGTTCCACGGCCGCGCCGACGACCAGGCCAAGATCCGCGGCCACCGCGTCGAGCCGGCGGAGGTGACGGCCGTGCTGGCCGCCCACCTCGACATCGCCGAGTGCGCGGTCGTGGCGCGCAGCGACGACGGCGAGACGCGTCTGGTCGGCTACCTCGTCGCGAAAGCCGATCTGCCGACCGCCGAGGCGGTGCGGGCGTTCTGCGCGGAGCGGCTGCCCGAGCATATGGTGCCGTCCGCCTTCGTCGCGCTCGCCGCGCTGCCGCTGACCGCCAACGGCAAGCTCGATCGCAAGGCGCTGCCCGCGCCCGATGCCGCCAACATGCTCCCGTCGCTCGCGTTCGAGGAAGCGGCGACGCCGGCCGAGCAGCGCCTGAGCGAGATCGTCGCCACAGCGCTCGGCCGCGGGCCGGTGGGCGTGGACGACAACTTCTTCCTGCTCGGCGGCCACTCACTGCTGGGCACGCAGGTGGTGCTGCGCGCGAACGAAGGGTTCGGCGTCGACCTGTCCCTGCGCGATCTGTTCCAGGCGCCCACGATCCGCCAGCTCGCCGCGCGGATCGAGGCCGACCTGTTCGCGATGCTGGAGGCGATGAGCGACGAGGAGGCGCAGTTGCGCGCCGCCGAATGAGCGGGTCCGCCGCTGCCCACGACGATCCCGCGCACGATCCGTCGCTCAGCCTGTTCCAGTTGCTGGACCCGGCGGTCCACGCCGATCCCTATCCCTTCTACCGGCGGCTGCGCGAGCGGTCGCCGGTGCACTGGGATCCGTTCATGTCGACCTGGGTGGTGACGCGTTACGACGACGTGGTCGGCGTGCTCCACGCCTTCTCGGCCGATCGCACGCCGAACGAAGCGCAGATGCAGGCGATGGGTCTGCCGAAGCTGGGGCCGGTCGCCGACCTGATGGCGCGGCAGATGCTGTTCCGCGACGCGCCCGATCATACCCGGCTGAAGAAGCTCTGCTATGCCGCCTTCACCCCGCGCCGGGTGGAGGCGATGGAGGAGCAGGTGCGCGACATCGCGCGCGGGCTGATCGACGATGCGCTGCCCAAGGGCCGGATCGACCTGATCGCCGACTTCGCCGAGCCGTTCCCCGCGCTCGTCACCGCCGGCATGCTGGGCGTGCCGCTCGCCGATCATCGCCAGTTGAAGGAGTGGTCGGCCGATTTCGCCGAGATGCTGGGCAATTTCCAGCACAACCCCGACCGGATCGACCGCGTGCTGAAGACGGTCGCCGACATGACCGCCTATTTCCGCTCCGCCGTCCGCGAGCAGGCGCTGAACCCGCGCGACGGTCTGATCGGCGCGCTGACGCTGGCCGAGATCGACGGCGCGCGGCTGAGCGAGGAGGAGGTGATCGCCAATGCCATCGTCACGATGGTCGGCGGACAGGAGACCACCACGAACCTGATCGGCAACGGCATCCTGACGCTCACCCGCCAGCCCGACCGGCTGGCCGAGCTCCGCGACGATCCCGACTTGCTGGCGACCGGGGTGGAGGAGCTGCTGCGCTACGAGAGCCCCAGCCAGCACACCGCGCGCATTGCCCGCGACGATATCGTCATCGGCGGCAAGCTGATCCGCAAGGGCGCCGCCGTGATGGCGGTGATGGCGGCGGGCAACCGCGATCCCGATCGCTTCCCCGATCCGGATCGGCTGGACTTGCGGCGCACCGACAACCGCCATCTCGCCTTCGGCTGGGGCGCGCATTTCTGCTTCGGCGCGCCGCTCGCGCGGATGGAGGCGCGGATCGCGTTCGCGGCGCTGCTCGGCCGGATGGACGACATCCGCGTGGAGGGGCAGCTGCATTGGCGCACCAATTCGGGGCTGCGCGGGTTGACCGCGCTGCCGATCGCCTTCGGCCCCCGCCAGGCGGCATGATCCGGTGAACATGATGACCAAGTCGCCCTTGTCCGACGCCAAGCGCGAGCTGCTCGCGCGGATGCTGCGCGGCGAGGGCGGGGCGGGGGCGCCGCCGATCCCGCCGATCCCGCCGCGCGCGGCCGGCGCGACGATCCCGCTCTCCGCCGACCAGCGCCAGGTCTGGCTGCACGCGGCGATGGCGCCGGACGTGCCGCTCTACAACGAATCGATCACGATCCACCGCTTCGGCCCGTTCGACCGCGCCGCGATGGAGCAGGCGGTCAACGCACTGCTGCAGCGGCACGAGGCCTGGCGCACCAGCATCGCGCTGGACGGGCCGGAGCCGGTACAGATCGTCCACGACGATATCGTGCTGGCGCTGCCGTTCGACGACGTGAGCCACTTGCCGGCACCGGAGCGGGACGCCGCCGCGCTGGCTATCGGCAGTGCGGACGCACGCGCGGCGATCGACTTCACCAAGGCGCCGCTGCTGCGCGCGCGCATCGTGCGGCTGGGCCCGGAGGAGCACCGGCTCTACCTGACGCTCCACCACATCATCTTCGACGGCGTGGCGATCTACCGCGTGATCGTGCCGGAGCTGGCCGCGCTGTACGGGGCGTTCGCGGCCGGCAAACCCTCGCCGCTGCCGCGGCCGACGCTGCAATATGGCGACTATGCGCTGTGGCAGCAGGCGCATCTCGCCAGCCCGGCGGTGCGCCGCCAGCTGGACCATTGGCGCATCACGCTGGCCGACGCGCCGGCCAAGCTGGAGCTGCCGACCGATCGTCCGCGCCCCGCCGTGCAGACGCATGCCGGGTCGATGGAAAATTTCCATATCCCGCTCGAACTGACGGAGGCGCTGAAGAAGCTCGCACACGGTCGCAACGCGACGCTCTATATGACTTTACTTGCGGGCTTTACCGCGATGCTCCACCGCTACACCGGATCGGCCGACATCGTGGTGGGTGGGGTCACCGATCTGCGGCGCCGGCCCGAGCTGGAGCGCGTCGTCGGCTATTTCCTCAACACGATCGCGCTACGCACGCGGCCGGATGGCGGGCTGCCGTTCGGCACGCATCTGGAGCGGGTGCGCGATACGGTGCTGGGCGCGCTGGGTGCGAGCGAGGTACCTTTCGACGAGGTGGTGCGCGATCTCGGCATCCGCCGTACGCCCGGCACGCATCCGCTGTTCAACATCCTGTTCTCGGTCGAGCCGCCGGTCGAACCGTTCCCGGCCGGCTGGGACCTGACGCAGATGGATGTGGTGATCGGCGGCGCCAAGTTCGACCTGTATCTCGAGCTCGACGAGCGGCCGGACGGGATGATCGGCCGCTTCCTCTACGGCACCGAATTGTTCGACGTGGCGACGATCCGGTCGATGATCGGCCATTATCTGACCCTGCTGGAAGCGGCGGCCGCCGATCCGGGACGGGCGATCGCGGATCTGCCGCTGCTGTCGGAAGAGGACACGGCACGGATCGCAGGCTGGAACGACACCGCCCGCGCGGTTCCGTCCTTGCCCCTTCCCGAGGCGATCGAGGCAAATGCGCGGGCGACGCCGGACGCACCTGCGATCGTCTTCGAAGACCGCCTGCTAAGCTACGGCGAACTCATCGCCGAAGCCGATCGCATCCGCGCGCGGCTGATGGGGGCGGGGCTGGCGCGCGGTGCGCTGGTCGGGGTATATCTCGATCGTTCGCCGGAGATGGTCGCCGCGCTGATCGCGATCCTGGCGGCGGGCGCGGCCTATCTGCCGCTCGATCCGCGCTTCCCCCCCGCGCGCCTCGACCAGATCGTCGAGGACGCGCAGCCGCAGATGCTGCTGACCCAACGGGCGCTGCAGGGCTCGCTGCCGACATCCCCGGCACGTGTCGTGGTGTTCGATGATGGCGAGGCTCCGGGCGAGCCATCACCGCGCCGGGCGATCGCACCGGACGACCTCGCGTACGTCCTCTACACCTCCGGCTCGACCGGTCGGCCCAAGGGCGTCGAGATCGACCATCGCGCGCTCGCCAACCTGCTGGGGTCGATGCGCGACACGCCGGGCTTCGCCGCGCGCGATGCGCTGCTTGCCGTCACCACGCTCTCGTTCGATATCGCCGCGCTGGAGCTGTTCCTGCCCCTGCTGTGCGGCGGACGGCTGATCCTCGCGCCGTCCGACACCGCGCGCGATCCGGACGCGCTCGCCGCCCTGATCGCGCGCGAGCGGCCGACGATGATGCAGGCTACGCCAACGACTTGGCGGGCATTGCTCGAAACCGGCTGGAGGGGGGATCCGGCGCTCACGATCCTGTGCGGCGGCGAGTCCCTGTCGCGCGACCTCGCCGACCGGCTGATGGCGCGCGCGGCGCGGCTGTTCAACATGTACGGCCCCACCGAGACGACGATCTGGTC
>CAXUMU010000111.1:518-2677 GCA_964252145.1 uncultured Sphingomonadaceae bacterium | reverse complement strand
GGTCTGCGCTGGCCGAGATCGCGCCGGGCACCGGGCCGGTGCCGATCGGACGGCCGATCGCCAACACCGCGACCTGGGTGCTCGACGCGCACGGCGCGCTGGTGCCGCCCGGCGTGGTCGGCGAGCTGCACATCGGCGGCGAGGGGCTCGCGCGCGGCTATCGCGGCCGGCCCGATCTGACGGCGGAACGGTTCGGCGAGACTGCGGCGCTGCCCGGCGTCCGGCTCTACCGCACCGGCGATCTGGCGCGGCAGGACCGCGACGGTACGCTCTACTGCCTCGGCCGCACCGACAATGATGAGAAGATCCGCGGCTACCGCATCGCCGTCGAGGAGATCGAGGGTGCGCTCGCTCGCCATCCGGGAATCGCGGCGGCGGCGGTACGCAGCTGGCCGGAGGAGTCGGGCGAGCGGGCGCTCGCCGCCTATCTCGTCGCCCGCGACGGCGAACTGCCGATCGCGGCGCTGCGCGAGCATCTGGGCGGATTGCTGCCCGATTACATGGTCCCCGCCCGCTTCGTCCATGTGTCGGCGCTGCCGCTCACCCCGAACGGCAAGGTCGATCGCCGCGCCTTGCCCGAGCCCGGCGCCGGCGCCGCGCCCGCCGCCCTGATCCCCCCGCAGGGAGAGGCGGAGGAGCGGCTGGCCGCGATCTGGCGCGACCTGCTGGGTGTCACCGCGATCGGCCGGCGCGACAGCTTCTTCGATCTGGGCGGCCATTCGCTGCTGGTCGCGAAACTGCTGCGCCGGGTCGAGCAGGACTATGGCCGGGTCATGACGATGGCCGGCTTCTTCCGCGCGCACCAGCTGGATGCGATGGCCCGCGCGCTGGCCGAGGACGCGCTGGCGGACGCGGGCATCGCCGTGCCGATCCAGCCCAATGGCTGGCGCCCGCCGCTGCTGTGGCTGGAGGCCGGGCCGACCTTCCGCCCGCTGGCCGAGGCGCTGGGCCAGGACCAGCCCTTCTTCGGCGTGCCGATCGATCTGGTGCTGGAGCAGATGGGCGACGGGCACAGCATGCCCGAAATCGCGCGCGAGGTGGTCGCGATGATCCGCGCGATCCGGCCGCACGGGCCCTATTATATCGGCGGCTGGTGCACCGCCGGCATCCTCGCCTACGAGGTTGCCGCGCAGTTGCGCGCGGCGGGCGAGGCGGTGCCGCTACTGCTGCTGATCCATTCGGTCAACCCGACCGAGTTCGGGCGAATCGGCTGGGCCCGGCTGCGCGCGAGCAAGCTGCGCTTCCATGCCGGCGAACTGTTGCGCCACGGCTGGGCCGGCACGCACTATTTGCGGGAGCGGCTGCAGGGCGTGCTGGAGGATCTGCGCCTCTCGCGCGCACGCCGTGCGCCCGGCACGCACGGCGCGCTGCGCGCCGGGCTCGACCGCGCCGCTTATGCCTACCAGCCGCCCGCCTATGGCGGCGACGTGCTGCTGTTCGAGCCGCGCGAGCGCCCGGCGCTGCCCGATGCGCGCAGCAGCTGGGTGCCGGTGATGCGCGGCCGCTTCACCGCCGAGCTCGTCACCGGCGGGCACAGCACCATGTTGCAGCATCCGCACGTCGCGCAGCTGGCGACGGCGATGCGGGCGGCGCTGGTCGCAGCGCAGTCCGGACGGTGATCCTGGCGGTTCGCCTGTTCCGGCTCGACCTGTCGGATGGGGCGATCGAGGCGCTCGGCGGGCTGCTCGATGCCGCGGAGCGTGCGCACGCGGCGGGCTTCCGGTTCGATCGCGATCGCCGCCGCTTCGTCGCGCGGCGCGGGCGATTGCGCCGGTTGCTCGCGCGTCAGCTCGATCGCCCCGCTGCCGGGCTGGAGTTCGTCGCGAACGCCTTCGGCAAGCCCGCGCTGCGCGACGCCGGATCGCTCACGTTCAACCTGTCCTCGTCGGGCGAGGTCGCGCTGTGCGTCATCGCGCGGGGGATCGAGGTGGGCTGCGACGTCGAGCGGCGCGATCCCGCGCTCGCCGACCGGGCGATCGCCGACCGCCTGTTCGCGCCCGCCGAGCGAGCGGCGCTCGACGCGCTGCCGGCCGAACGGTGGGCGGAGGGCTTCTTCAATTGCTGGACGCGCAAGGAAGCGTTCGTCAAGGCGCTCGGCGCGGGATTGAGCCACCCGCTGCAGGACTTTGCCGTCTCGGTGGCGCCGGCCGGACCCGCCG
>CAXUMU010000111.1:0-508 GCA_964252145.1 uncultured Sphingomonadaceae bacterium | reverse complement strand
GTCGACGACGAGGCGCTTCTGGTCGCCCAGGACGAGCTCGACCGAGGGCGCGTCGAAGTCGAGCACGCGCTTCTCGAAATACTCCACGCTCTGGACGAACGGCAGCTTCAGGCTCAGCCCCGGCTCGGTGGCGCCGGACGGACCCGCCGTCGTGCGCGATCCGGCGCGCGGCTGGTCGCTCCACGCCTTCGCTCCGCTTCCCGGCTATCACGCCGCGGTCGCGGTTCCGCGCGAGCGCACGATCCTGCCGCCGGTCCGCTGGTGCGATGCTCAGGAAGCGTTGGCTGCCGCCGGCAGATCCTCGGCTGCGGAAGCGTTCGCCGTGGAATCAAGCATCTCGGCGGCGTGGTTCAACTGCGCCGCTTCGTCGGCGGTGACGCCGCCGACGCCCTGACGATCCCCGCCCCCGCCGCATGCGGCGAGCGAGGCGAGCGCGACGAAGATCAGCCGGCGCATCGATTACATCGCGTTCTTGGCGGCGCTCTGAATCGCATCGCCCGTATTTTCC
>CAXUMU010000110.1:0-9096 GCA_964252145.1 uncultured Sphingomonadaceae bacterium | reverse complement strand
GACGATCGGCGCCGGGCGCGGGGCGCGGCCGGCCTTCAGCCGCGCCGCGAGGCCCGCCCGCCCGAACCGCGCCGCGCGGAAGAGCCACGGCGCCCGCGCCGGGCCGACCCCGAACAGCCCGACGCCGGCTGGAACGGCCCCGTGCCGTCCTTCCTGGCATTCGGCTTCGGCACGACCAATCCTTCCGCCGACTGATCCGGGCGCTGGCGGCGCGGTCGCCTCGCGCTGCACGCAGCTGTGCACGATCGATCCCGCGACCCGCTGGTGCCGGGGCTGCGCACGCACGCTGGACGAGATCGCCGAATGGGGATCGGCGCCGCCCGCGCGACAGCGAGCGATATTGGCATCGCTCGCTGAGAGGATGCACCAACTGTCGAGAAACGACGCCTGATCTTGATCGTCATCCCCGCGGAAGCGGGGATGACGATCAAGATCAGGTGGATGTCATTGCGGGCCCGGCGGGCTTGCCCGCGGCAAGGTGCCCCGCCATCTGCCGCCCCGCCGCCACGAACGGCATCAGTGTCGTCCCGCAGAGACCGTGCGGATCATGATCCAGCCCGTCGACCCCGAACCTCAGTTTCTCGCGCTGGGCCGTGGGCAGGTGCAGCGTGCCGAACAGCGTATCGAACAGCGCCAGCGTGCTGCCGAAATTACGGTTGTGATGGCGCGTGTCCGTCGAATGATGGATCTGGTGGTGCGCCGGACTCAGCACGACGCGGCCCCAGCGCCCCGGCAGGCTGATCCACAGGTGCGAATGCTGCAGGTTGGTCAGCACGGTCGAGGTCAGGAACACGATCAGGTTGGTGCCGCCGGCCGTGTACGGATCGACCGGCCGGCCGAGCGCGAAGCCCAGCGCCGCCGCGGTGAACCCGGTCGTGACCGCGACCATGTTGTAGAAGACGATCGTGTCGACCGGATGGACGCGAAAGTTGGTGATCATCGACAACGATTCGGCGCTGTGATGTACCTTGTGAAACTCCCACAGCAGCGGCACGCGGTGGCTGAGCCAATGATTGGCCCAATAGGCCAGTTCATACGCCAGATAGAGCGAGATCGTCAGGATCGCACCGCAGGCCCACGCCGGCAGCGCGATCGGCGCCGGCATCGGCACCGTTCCGGCGAGCCAGGCGCGCCCGGCCTTCTCGAAATAGCTGCTCGACCACAGCGCCCAGCCCATTGCCGCGCCGGCGAAGAACAGGCTGAAGATCATAAAGCCGATGTCCGCCCGCCCCGACCGGCTGCGCACGATCCGCCGCGGCAGCAGCGCGCGCACCAGCGCCTTGCGGCGCACCGTCCCCGCCCGCCAGCGATGCGCCGGCGCGCCGAAATAGGCGGCGAGCGATATCGCGAGCAGCGCGCTGCCGACGAAGGCGATCGCGACGATCATGCTTGGCCACCTCCCCAACCCACTCGCGAACGCGTAGCGCGGCGGAGGTGAGGAAAGGCTTAAGTGCCGCGCGCGGCGTAGCGGGCACGGAAATCGCCGGCGAACGCGGCCAGCCGCCCCTCGCCGATCGCCGTGCGCAGCGCGGCCATCAGCGCCTGGTAGAAATACAGGTTGTGCTCGGTCATCAGCATCGCCCCCAGCATCTCGCCGGCGCGGACGAGATGATGGAGATAGGCGCGGCTCCATCCGGTGCAGACCGGGCAGCCGCAGTCGGCCGCCAGCGGCGCGAGATCCTCCGCGTGGCGGGCATTGCGGATGTTGACCGGCCCGTCCCAGGTGAAGGCCTGGCCGTTGCGGCCCGAACGGGTGGGCAGCACGCAATCGAACATGTCGATGCCGCGCTCCACCGCGCCGACGATGTCGTCGGGCTTGCCGACGCCCATCAGGTAGCGCGGCGCATCGGCTGGCAGCATCGGCGCGGCGAAGTCGAGCACGCGGAACATTTCGAACTGCCCCTCCCCCACCGCGAGCCCGCCGACCGCGTAGCCGTCGAAGCCGATGCCGCGCAGCGCATCCGACGATCGCCGGCGCAACGCCGAGTCCATCGATCCCTGCTGGATGCCGAACAGGGCCGCGCCTGCGGCATGATCGCCGCCGGCATCGAACGCCGCGCGCGACCGCGCCGCCCAGCGCATGGAGCGTTCCATCGAAGCCTCGGCTACTTCCGGCGTCGCGGGGAACGAGGTGCATTCGTCGAACGCCATGACGATGTCGGCACCGAGCAACCGCTGCACCTCCATCGAGCGTTCGGGGCTGAGCATGTGGCGCGAGCCGTCGAGGTGGCTCTTGAAGGCGACGCCCTCCTCGCTCTTCTTGGTCAGGTCGCCCAGGCTCATCACCTGATAGCCGCCGCTGTCGGTGAGGATCGGCCGGTCCCAGCCCATCAGCGCATGCAGCCCGCCCAGCCGCGCGACACGCTCCGCACCCGGGCGCAGCATCAGGTGGTAGGTGTTGCCGAGCAGGATGTCCGCGCCGCTCGCGCGCACGTCCGCGGGCTTCATCGCCTTCACGGTGGCGGCGGTGCCGACCGGCATGAACGTGGGCGTGCGAATCTTGCCGCGACGCATGGCGATGGTCCCGATGCGAGCGGCGCCGTCGGTCCGGTGGACGGCGAATGCGAAACGAGGGGGCATCGCCACGCTTTGGCGGCACCCGCCGCCGCTGTCGAGCGCCGGCCTATTCCTCGACGGCGCTGAAATCGCCCTCGTTCAGCTGCTGCCGGTCCCACCCCGCATACCAGCGTTCCGCTTCCTCGCTGCCGTCGGCATAGGGGCACGCGCCGCGCGAGACCCGGCGGGAATGGGCGTCCATCCCTTCGCCATAGGCATCCTCCGGGCCGACGCCGTCCTCCGTCATCGGAAGACGAAGAAGTAGAGCAGGATGACGATAATGCCGGGAACGCCCAGCAGCCAAAGAATCAGCGCCTTGCCCATCTGCTCTCTCCGTTACGGCGCAACGATCTGGTCGCCGCTTCCGTAACGATCCCGCACCGAACTCGTTCCGTCAGGCGGCGCGACCAAGCGAGCGCGCCGCGATCGTGACCAGCAGGATGCCCGCGCTCAGCGCGATCATGTCGGCGATCCAGTCCGCGACGTTGCCGTCGCGGTGCAGCACCGGGATCAGCTGGGTGAACTCGATCAGCGCGCCGAACCCGGCCAGCAGCAGCCAAGTGCGCAGCCACGGCGTCGCCGCATAGGCGATGCGCCCGAGCACGGCGAGCGTGAAGAACGCGATCATGTGCTCCACCTTGTCGTTGCTCGCGATCTGCGGCGCTTCGGCCTGCGGCAGGATCGCGGCGACATAAGCGAAGATCAGCGCCGCCCAGAATAGCGGCTTGGCGAAGGGCTTGAGGCGGTCCATCGGCTCCCCATGCGCTGCACCGCATCCAACGTCCAGAGCGGGCGCGGGAACCTTATGCCTTCCGGTATATTCGGGCCGGACACGCGTGGGACATGATGGCTGACCTGACCAACGATACCGATCGGCTGCTGGCCGCGGCGCGCGACTGGCGGGGCGAGCCGCTCGCGGTGGCGACCGTGCTGTCGACCTGGGGATCGGCGCCGCGCCCGCAGGGCAGCCAGATGCTGGTCCATGCCGATGGCCGCTTCGAGGGATCGGTATCGGGCGGCTGCGTGGAAGGCGACGTGCTGCACGCGGCGGCCGAGACGATCGCCGACGGCCGCTTCCGCCGCCTACGCTTCAGCGTGGGCGACGAGCGCGCGTGGGAGGTGAGCCTGCCCTGCGGCGGCGAGATCGAGGTGATCGTGCAGCCGGTGACCGACGCGGGCTACCCGCCGGCCTTGTTCGACCGGCTGGCCGAGGCGCGCTTCCGCGGCCGGCCCCTGAGCGTCGCGACCGACCTGACCACCGGCACGAGCCGGGTGGACGATGCGGCGGACGCGAACAATTTCGTCAACCGGCACGCGCCGCCCCGGCGGCTGCTGATCGTCGGCGCGGTGCAGATCGCGCAGTCGCTGGCCGGGCTGGCGGGGCTGCTCGACACGCGCGTGGTGCTGATCGATCCGCGCGACCGCTTCCGCACCGAGGCGCGCTTCCCCGGCGTCGCGCTGGACGGCCGCTGGCCCGACGAGGCGATCGCCGCCTATGCGCCCGATCCATCCACCGCGGTGGTGACGCTCAGTCACGATCCGAAGATCGACGATCCCGCGCTGATCGCGGCGCTCGCCTCGCCCGCGGGCTATATCGCCGCGCTGGGATCGCGCCGCAGCCATGCCAAGCGGTTGGAGCGGCTGGCCGCCGCCGGGCTGGGCGAAGAAGCCCTGGCGCGGATCGACGCGCCCGCCGGCATCCCGATCGGCGCGCTCGGTCCGGCCGAGATCGCGCTGTCGGTGGCGGCGGGCATGGTGAAGGCGCTGCGCGGGGGCTGACACCCCCGGCCGGCTTATTTCTTGCTGAGCGAGAGCCCGCCGAAGCGCTTGTTGAAGCGCGCGACCTGGCCGCCGGTATCCAGCAGCGACGAACGGCCGCCGGTCCACGCCGGGTGCACGGTGGGATCGATGTCCAGCTGCAGCGTGTCGCCTTCCTTGCCCCAGGCGGAGCGGGTCTCGAACACGGTGCCGTCGGTCATCTGGACCTTGATCGTGTGATATTCGGGGTGGATATTCTTCTTCATCGAAAGGCTCCGCAAGGCAGGGCTGGTTTCCGACCAGCCGAAGCGAGCGGCGCGTCTAGCCGCCCCCGCCCCGCTTGACAAGGCCGGCAGCCGGGGCGAGGCGCTGCGTCGATGAGCCGGCTGGGGGCGATCTTCGCGGGCGGCCAGGCGCGCCGCTTCGGCAGCGACAAGGCCGCGGCGCTGCTGGACGGCACGGCGCTGATCGATCACGTCGCGGCGCGATTGCGCGCGCAATGCGATGCGGTGGTGGTGGTCGGGCGGACATGGCCGCGGCTGGTGTCGGTCGGCGACCTCCCCTGCCCCGGCCTCGGCCCGCTCGGCGCGCTCGCCGGGGCGCTCGCACATGCGCGTGGCGGTGGATTCGACGAAGTGCTGACGAGCGGGTGCGACCTGCCCGATCTGCCAAAGGATCTGGCAGTGCAGCTGGGCGCGGGACCGGCGGTGGTGGCGGGGCAACCCTTGCTCGGGCTGTGGCCGGCGGCGCTGGCGGACGCGCTGCTGGCATATCTGGCGGAAACGGACGATCGATCGATGCGCGGCTGGATCGCGGCGGCGGGCGCGCGGCGGGTGGCGATCGAGGGCGCAATCGCGAATATCAATACGGTGGGGGATCTGGAGCTACTGCGAAGCTCCGGGTAATAGCCCTCTCCCATGTGGGAGAGGGTTGGGTGAGGGTTCCCGAACTCGAACGTGGGACGCTCGGCTGCGCCTCGCTCCCCCTCACCCCAGCCCTCTCCCCGCTGGGGAGAGGGGGCTAGGCCGGCGGGTCGGCGATCATCGCGGTGAAACTGGCCTGCGCCGCCAGCTTGCCGTCCACCAGCGCGCGGCCGGCGAACTTGCACACCGTGGCGCGCTTCTGCACGAACTCGACTTCCAGCCGCAGCAGCACGCCCGGCTCCACCGCCTTGCGGAACTTCGCCTCGTCGATCGCCATGAAATAGACGAGCTTGCCCGAGCCCGCGAGGCCGAGCGATTCGACCGCGAGCACGCCGGCGGCCTGAGCCATCGCCTCGACGATCAGCACGCCGGGCATGATCGGCCGGCCGGGGAAGTGGCCCGCGAAGAACGGCTCGTTGATGCTCACCGCCTTGATCGCCACGATCGAGCGGTCGGGCTCGATCGCCTCGACCCGGTCGATCAGCAGCATCGGGTACCGATGCGGCAGCGCCGCCATCACTCGGCGGATGTCGAGCGCGCCGGCCGCCCCCGCAGCCGGCGCGGTCGTCTCGGTCACCGGCCCTGCGGCGCCGCGCCCTGGGCGGGCTGCTGCGGCAGGGTGATGCTGACCGTCTTGAGCGTCGCGTCGAGGCGCTGGATCACGGTGGTGGTCACGTCGCCGGCGGGATCGGAGGCGAGCGTGCTGCCCTTGGGCACGATGATCGATGCCCGGCGCTCGCCCCGGACCTGCTCGATCACCGGCTGCGCGCTCCGCAGGATCTGGCTCTGCACGAAGCGGCCGACCTCGTTGACCTCGTTCTGCAGGCCCTCCAGCCGCTGGCCGGCGGCCTGGTACGCATTCTGCGCGTCGCCGACGAGCTTCTGGTTGGCGGGCGGCAGCGAACCGTCGGGCTTCTGCAGCTTGCGCGCGGCCTCGACCTGCGTGTTCAGCGCGGTCGCGGCCGAATTATAGGCGGTGACGGCGCTGTTGAGGTTCGCCTCATACTTCGCCTTGATCTGCGCCTGGCCGCTCTTGGCCGAGGCGGTATCGGTGAACAGGCGCTGGACGTCGACGGTCAGCGTGCTCGACGCCGCGGCCTGCGCGAACACCGTGGCCGGCACGGCGGCGGTGGCGATCGCCAGCGCGAAGCCGGCGGATTTCAGCAAAGTCTTCATTAGAACTGTGTCCCTACGTTGAACGTGATGAGTTTGGTGTCGTCGCCCTGGACCTTCACCAGCGCCTTGGCGATATCGATTCTGAACGGTCCGAAGGGTGAATTCCAGTTAACCCCGAAGCCGACCGAGACGCGCGGCTTGGCGGAGTTGCCGAGGAAGGTCTCCTGGAACGGGGAGATTGGATTGTCGTAGAGGTTGGTGCCGGTCGGGCACGTTCCGTTGCTCGGAATGGGCGTGACTGCATTGCTCGAATCAAGGCACTGCTTATTGCCGTTGGAGTCGAGCACCGGGCGAGAGATCGAGGTCGGCTTGCCGTTGCTGTCTACCGGAAAGTCGCTGAGCTTGGTGAGGACCGGCTGCTTCACGCCGAAGACGGCGCCCGCATCCACGAAGATGGACGGACGCAAGCCCAGTTCGCGCGCACCTGCACCCAGCGGGATCTGCAATTCCAGATGACCCAGATAGTAAGCCCGACCTCCCAGCGCATCGTCGGTCACCTGCTTCTTATCGGTCAGGAACATGCCGGTGCTGACGTCATACTGCATCCGCTGCACGCGCGGACCGACGCCGCGAATGTCGAAGCCGCGAATCTGCGGCTCGCCCAGGAAGAAGCGGTCGGTGAGCCGCACGCCGTCGATGACGTTGCCCACGTCGTCGACGCGCTTGCCGCCATACGGCAGGACGTAGCCGCCCTCGGCATGCGCGTTGAGGACGAAGCCGCCGCCGATGCCGCGATATTTGTCGCCCTCGAAGCGCGTCCGCAGATATTTGACGCTGCCGCCGAGGCCGGCGAGATCCTGGCTCAACACCGCGCGCTGTCCGGCGGTGGGGCGCAGGCGGTTGTTGAGATTGTCGAACACCAGGCTGTAGCCGACTGACGAGGTCGTGCGGTTGCCGATCGCATCGCACAGGTAGCGGCCCGCGACCCGCGCGTCGCACGTCCCGTTAGTGTAGAAGGTCGACTTGTCCAGGCTGACCTGATCGTAGCTGAGCCCGTAGCGCAGCGCGAGGCTCCAGAACTCGGTCAGTGCCACGCCCAGGCGGACTTGGAAGCCGGTGGTGACCTGCTGGTAGGTCGTGTTGCGGTCGTTGTTGACGAAGTTGAACGAGTTGTAGTCGCGGCGGAACACGTCGCCGCCGATCGCGATGTTCTTGTCGAACAGATAGGGCTCGGTAAAGCCCAGGTTGACCGACTTCGAATAGGTCGAATAGTCGACGCTGGCGCGCAGCTCCTGGCCCTTGCCCATGAAGTTGCGCTCGGTGATCGCCAGGTTGACGATGAACTTCTCGAGGCTGGAGAAGCCGGCCGAGACCTGCAGCTCGCCGGTCGATTTCTCCTCGACGTTCGCCTCCAGGATCATCCGGTCCGGCGCGGAGCCGGGCTTCTGCTCGATCTCGAACTTCTCCTGGAAGAAGCCGAGGCTCTGGATGCGGTCGCGCGAGCGCTTGACCCTGAAGCTGTTGAACGCGTCGCCTTCCGACAGGCGGAACTCGCGGCGGACCACCTTGTCCTTGGTGTGGGTGTTGCCGTTGATGTCGACCCGCTCGACATAGACGCGCGCCGCCTCGCCCACCTTGAAGGTGACGCCCATCGTGAGCTTGTCTTTCTCACGATTGAAGTCCGGCCGCACGTCGGGCGTGAAGCCCAGCAGCCCGGCGGTCTCGTTGATCGAATCGACCGTGTCCTCGACCGCCTTGGCGTTGTACCAGTCGCCCTTCTTGATCCTGACGAGATATTTGAGCGCCTCGGGCTTCAGGTCGCGGATCTCACTGGTGAGGTCGACGTCGCCGAACTTGTAGCGGTCGCCCTCCTCCACCACGTAGGTGATGATGAAGTCCTTCTTGTCCGGCGTCAGCTCGGCGATCGCGGAGATCACGCGGAAGTCGGCATAGCCGTTGGTCAGGTAGAATTGCCGCAGCTTCTGCTGGTCGTAGGACAGCCGGTCGGGATCGTAGCTGGTGCCGGACGAGAAGATCTTGGTGATGCCGGTCTGCTTGGTGGCCATCTCGCCGCGCAGCGTGCCGTCCTTGAACGCCTTGTTGCCGATGATGTTGATCCGGCGGACCTTGGATTTCGCGCCCTCGTTGATCTCGAACACGATGTCGACGCGGTTCTGGTCGAGCTGGACCATCTTGGGCTCGACGGTCGCGGCGAAGCGGCCCTGCCGGCGATACAGCTCGACGATGCGGGCGACATCGGCGCGCGCCTTGGAGCGGGTGAAGATCTGGCGCGGCGCGAGCTTGATCTCGGCGCGGATCTTGTCCTCCTTGACCCGTTTGTTTCCCTCCAGGACAATGCGGTTGATGACCGGGTTCTCGCGCACCTCGACGGTCAGCGCGCCGTCGTCGTCGCGGATGCGGACGTCGGCGAACAGCTCGGTGGCGTAAAGCGCCTTCAGGGAGCGGTCGAGGCGGCTGCGGTCGTAGGTGTCGCCGGGCTTCAGGTCGATGTAGGAGCGCACGGTGTCGGGCTCCAGCCGCTCGGCGCCGCGCACCGAGATCGAACGGACGGTGTTCGTGGCGTTGGACGCGACAGCGGCGGGATCGGGCGCGGCGGCGGGCAGAGGCGCGGCGGGCGCGGTCTGGGCCGACGCGGCGCTGGCGCCGAGCACCGTCCCGGCCAGCAGCAGCGCCGTCAGGCGGCGCGCACCCCGTAGATTCGCCCTGCATTTCCTCGGGAGAT
>CAXUMU010000109.1:0-9138 GCA_964252145.1 uncultured Sphingomonadaceae bacterium | reverse complement strand
GATCACGCCGATGGCCGTGGTCACCAACATGGCGCGGCGCGGCACATTGCCGGAAGACGATCTGCCGATACGCCTGCTCGGCCATCCGGTGATGGTCGCCGGCTCGTCCTTGCTCGCCGCGGCCGAACTGGCGGGCGACAAGCAGAAGACCGCGCCGGACCGGATCGTGCCGATCGGGCTCGCGGCCCGCTTCGTCACCTCGGCGATCGCCGGGGCGGCGTTGGCCCCGCGGCGCCAGCGCTGGCTGGGCGCGGCGGTGGGCGGGCTGACCGCGGTCGCGGCGTCCTATCCGGGCTGGCGCGCCCGCATGGCGGCGATGCGCCGCCACGGCCAGACCTCGACCGGTTTCGCGGAAGACGGCGCGGTCGTCACGGCCGCCGCCGCGATCGCGCGCGGTGTCGGCAAGCCGGCTTCGGCCTGACGCGGTCGCCGCGCCGAAGCACAGCCCCTCCGTACCGGCGGCGACCACGCCGATCACGGGCATCCCCGGAAATCGGTTCACACGATGCGCGTGGCGGCGTTGCGAGCCGCGCGGCGCGGCAGCGATGGGCTGTTCGAATGCGCCCAGGGTTCGTATCGCTGGCCGGAAGTTGCGATGGATATCCGGGTGCCGGTGAAAGGAAGACCGTGACGCGAGCGACCCTGATGCTGAGCGCCGTCCTGGCCGCGATGCCGGCCGCCGCCCCGGCGCAGGCGGATCCCCATGCGGGCCATAGGGGGATGATGCCGGACATGCCGATGCCCGCGCCCGCACCGACACCTTCGCCGCCGGACACGGCTTCGCAGCAGCCGCCAGGGCACGATATGGCCGGGATGGCGGGAATGGCCGGAATGGACGGCGACCATGCCATGCCGGCGATGCTGGGCCCTTACGCGATGAACCGCGAGGCGTCCGGCACGTCGTGGCAGCCCGACAGCTCGCCGATGTACGGCGCCATGTTCGGCGCGGGCGCGTGGACGGGTATGGCGCAGGGCTCCGCCACCCTGGTGCATGACGATCAGGGCGGCCCGCGCGGCGACCGCAAGACGTTTGTCGAATCCATGGCAATGGTCATGGCCAGCCGTCCGGTCGGCGATCGCGGCCGCTTCGGGCTGCGCGCGATGCTGTCGCTCGATCCGGCGATGGGGCGCAACGGCTATCCGCTGCTGTTCGCGACCGGCGAGACCGCCGACGGCGTGACCGGACTGGTCGACCGCCAGCACCCGCACGACCTGTTCATGGAGCTTGCCGCCAGCTACGCGCACGATTTGGGCGGCGGGCGCGCGGTGTCGCTATATGCCGGCCTGCCCGGCGAGCCGGCGCTGGGGCCGCCGACGTTCATGCACCGCGTCTCGGGCATGGACAATCCGGAGGCCCCGATCGGACATCATTGGTTCGACAGCACGCACATCACCTGGGGCGTCGTCACCGCGGGCTTCTCGACTTCGCTGTGGAAGATCGAGGCGAGCGCGTTCAAGGGTCGCGAGCCGGACGAGCACCGCTGGAATATCGAGACGCCCAGACTCGACAGCTGGTCGGTCCGGGCGTTCTTCAATCCGACCGCCAACTTCTCGCTCCAGGCGTCGACCGGCCATCTCCACTCGCCCGAACAGCTCCATCCGGACCAGGATGAGCAGCGCACCACCGCATCGGCCACTTACAATCGCCCGCTCGGACCCGGCGCCAATTGGGCGTCGACGGTGGCGTGGAGCCTGAAGGACCAGCGCCCCGGCCCCGCGCTCCATGGCTGGCTGGCCGAGACGGCGCTGCGCTGGGCGGACCGGCACACCGTCTTCGGCCGCGTGGAGCGCGAGGACGAGAACGAGCTGTTCGCGGAAGCCAGTCCGCTCCACGACCAGGTGATCCCGGTCGGCAAGCTGAGCCTCGGCTACCAATATGAACTGCCGGTCGCGCGCGCGTTCCGCGCGGCGATCGGCGGTCTCGCCAGCGCCTACGCCTATCCTGACCGGCTGGAGCCGGCCTATGGCAAGGCCGGCGTGAAGAGCTTCATGCTCTACCTGCGCGCGAACTATGGCGACCGTGGCATCCGCTGAGCGGACCGGCCGGACCGGAGGCGGGCGTGCTGCGACGCACCCGGTCACGCCGGACGGCCGCTACTTCGTCGTTCGCGGGCGGCTCTGGCGCCGCGCCGATCCGTCGCTCCCGGAGGAACGGCGCTCGGCGCTGGTCGGCGAACTGATGGCGGCGCGGCGTGCCGTGGGCGCGGCGCTCCGTCACGGGAACGCCGCCGCGCTGCGCGCCGCGCGGAAGGACGTGGACCGCGTCAAGACCGCGCTCGGCGAGCGGGGTCCCGTCTGGTGGCGGGACGGCGCGCCCGATCTCAACCGCCACATGGTCGCCGGCACCGTCTATCGTGAGTGGTTCGCGCAGCTCGACGGCATCGGATGAGCGACGCACCTCCGCGCCGACACGCGCCTCAGAACGCCGCCGGCCTGCTCAAGGCGGTCGCGGCGTACCGGACGGACCTGCAGTAAGTCGATACGCTTGCGCGCCCAAGCGCCGCCCCGGTAAGGCAGGTGCACGCCGGAGGATTGCGCGGATGGGTCAAGGGGAGCTGTCCGAACAGCCGGGCGCGCCGGCGGCGGCGCGTTCGAGCGTGCCGCGCTCCGGGCAGAGCGTCGCGGCGATCGTGCTGGCGGCGGGCAAGGCATCGCGCATGGGCTTCAACAAGCTCACCGCGGATCTGCGCGGAAAGCCGGTCCTCGCGCATGTCGTCGATGCGGTGGCGGCGGCCGGGCTGGCGCCGCCCGTGGTGGTTATCGGCCATGACCGCCGCGCGGTGCAGGCGGCGCTGGCCGGCCGCGACGTCCGCTTCGTCTTCGCCGCCGATCACGCGCAGGGGCTCTCGCGATCGCTGCGCGCGGGCATCGCGGCGGTGGCTTGCGAGGCGCAGGCGGCGCTGATCCTGCTCGGCGACATGCCGTTCGTGCCGCCGGCGATGCTGCGGCGGATGGCGGCCGAGGCGAGCGAGGATGCGATCCTCGTTCCGCGCCGGGGCGGGCAGCCGGGTAATCCGGTGCTCTGGGGGCGGACCTGGTTTCCACGGCTCGTCACGCTGGGCGGCGACGTCGGCGCGAAGTCCCTGATCGCAGAACTCAGCGCGTCCGTGCGGTTCATCGACTGGGAAGATGACGGCGTCCGCCTGGACGTCGACACCCCCGATGCTCTCGATCTGGCGCGAACGCGGGTCATGGACGAAAAATAAGACATCGCGACGAATCCCGCACGTGCCGGAAGCGCCGGTTCGCTCAGCCTCTGGTCGGATCGATCAGGAACTTTTCGCCGGTGGCCTTGCGTTCATAGGCGCGCAGTATCTCCGGCCGCAGCGCTTCGGCGAGGCCGATGGTGCGGGTGTAGCTGCTGGCAAAAAGGGTCTTCAACTCGTCTGCGACGCGCTTGCGCATCTTCTGCGCCACTTCGGCGCCCGCCTTCTGCAGGAACGGGAAGAGCAGCCAGCCGGACACGCTCCACTGAAAGCCGAACGCCAGCCGGTTGAGCGTCGTCGGCGACGGATCCAGCGCGCCGTAGACATAGAGCTGCTTGAACACGGCGGAGCCGTAGCGATTATAGTCCGGCATTTGCTGGACGGCGGCGCGCTCCATCGCCTGCACGATCTCGCTGCCCAGCGCGCCGCCGCCGATCGCGTCGAAGGCGATGGTCGCGCCGGTCTGCGCGATCGCGTCCGTCAGGCGCGCGGCGAAATCCTCATCCCTGCTGTTGAGCACGTGGGTCGCACCGATGGCGCGCAGGATATCGGCCTGCGCAGGCGACCGGACGATGTTGACCAGCGGGATCCCGTCGGCGAGGCAGATCTTCTGCAGCATCTGGCCGAGGTTTGAAGCGGCGGCGGTGTGGACGATCGCGCGGTGGCCGTCGCGCCGCGCGGTCTCGACGAAGCCGAGCGCGGTGAGCGGGTTCACGAACATCGCGGCACCGTCCGCCGCGGTCGCGCCGGGCGGCAGCGGGATCACGTCCCGCGCCTTGATGCGGCGATAATCGGCGTACATCGCGCCGCCGATCATCCCCACCCGCTTTCCTTCCAGCGACGCCACGTCCCTGCCGGCGGCGACGACGGTGCCGGCGCCTTCGTTGCCGACCGCCATCGACTGGCCGAGCCTGCCCGCGACACCGGCCAGGCGGCTCCCCGGCACCCGCAAGATCAGGCCGACGCCCTGATCCTGTCGCTCTTGCAGCGTGGACAGGTCCGCCGGTCCGAGCAGCAGGCCGAGATCGCTCGGGTTGATCGGCGCCGCCTCGACGCGGACGACGATTTCATCTTCGGCGGGATCGCCGACCACGACCTCCTCCAGCGACAGCGACAGCGTGCCGTCGGCGTCGATCCTCGATCTCAGTTCGCGTCCGGTCAGGCGCATGCTGTTCTCCGCTCGGGTCGGCTCGCCGGTGCCGGTCGTGCAATGCGATCGGTCCCCCGCTTCGCCGGACGCGTAGCCTCGTGCCTATCCTAGCTGGGCGTGGCCGGCGCCCGCCAGCTGCCGTCGATCAGCTTGATCATCGCCGAGAAGTCCTTGGACCCCCCGCCCAGGCCGGAGAACATCTGGTACAACGCCTCGGCCTGCGCACCCAGGGGCACGCTGGCCTCCGCCCCCTTGGCGGCATCCAGCGCGAGCTTCAGGTCCTTCAGCATCAGCGCGGTCGCGAACCCGCCCTCATAGTCGCGGTCCGCGGCGGTCTGCGGCCCGACGCCGGGCACCGGGCAATAGCTCGTCATCGACCAGCTCTGGCCCGACGCCTTGGAGCTGATGTCGAAGAAGGTCTGCGGGTCGAGACCCAGGCGGATGGCGAGGTTGAACGCCTCGCACGTGCCGATCATCGTGATGCCCAAGAGCATGTTGTTGCAGACCTTGGCGGCCTGCCCCGCGCCCGCATCGCCGGCATGGATCACCGCCTTGCCCATCGCTGCCAGGATCGGCTCCGCACGGGCGAAGGCATCTGTGCTCCCGCCGACCATGAAGGTGAGCGTGCCGGCATCGGCCGCCGCCGTGCCCCCGGAGACGGGCGCGTCCACCATCGCGAGCCCGCGCGCCGCCGCAGCTGCCGCAACCGAGCGCGCGGTGGCGATGTCGATCGTCGAGCAGTCGATCAGCAGCGTCTCGGGCCCGGCAGCGGCGAACACCTCGCTTTCAAAGACCATCGCGACGTGCCGGCCGGCGGGCAGCATCGTCACGACCGCATCGGCGCCGCGCACCGCCTCCGCCGCACTGGCATAGGCAACCGCGCCGCCGGCGGTGACGCGTGCGATCGCCGCCTCCGCCAGGTCGAACGCGCGCACCGCATGCCCGGCCTTGACCAGGTTGAGCGCCATGCCGCCGCCCATGTGGCCGACGCCGATGAACGCGATTTCCGCCACCGTCAGCGCCCCGTCCAATTGGCGGCGCGCTTCTCGACGAACGCGGCCATGCCCTCGGCCTTGTCCTCCGTCGCGGTGAGGCCGGCGAACAGCCGCCGCTCGAACTGGATGCCCACGGCGAGCCCGGTCTCGAACGCGGCGTTGACCGCTTCCTTGTTCGCGATCGACGCGAGCGGCGGCATCGCCGCGATCGCCGCCGCGGTCTTCAGCGCCTCGTCGATCAGCTCGGCGGCGGGCACGATCCGCGCGACCAGGCCGCTGCGCTCCGCCTCCTCGGCGCCCATCATCCGGCCGGTCAGGCACAATTCCATCGCCTTGGCCTTGCCGATCGCACGCGTCAGCCGCTGCGATCCGCCCATGCCGGGCAGCACGCCCAGGCGGATCTCGGGCTGGCCGAACTTGGCGGTATCGGCCGCCAGGATGAAGTCGGCCATCATCGCCACCTCGCAGCCGCCGCCCAGCGCGAACCCCGCGACCGCGGCGAGCCACGGCTTGCGCGTCGCCGTGACCCGCTCCCAGCCGGCGAAGAAGTTGGTCCCGTAATTATGCGCGAAGCCGTTGGCCTGCATCTCCTTGATGTCCGCGCCCGCCGCGAACGCCTTGTCCGAGCCGGTCAGCACCGCGCAGCGCTGCGTCGGATCGGCATCGTAGGCGGCGAAGGCGGCGATCAGCTCGGCCAGCACCTGCCCGTTCAGCGCGTTGAGCGCCTGCGGCCGGTTCAGCCGGATCAGCGTGACCGCATCGTGCAATTCGACGAGGATCGTTTCGTAGGTCGGCAACACAGGTCTCCTCAGCCGCGATAGGGCGTCCATGCTTCATCGTCGGGCAGCGGCGCGAAGATCCGGTCGATCAGGCCCTCGGTCACGCCCTCCGCCGCGGGCGGGTCCCAGCGCGGCGCATTGTCCTTGTCGACGAGCAGCGCGCGCACGCCCTCGATGAAGTCGTGCCGCTGGCAGACGTGCGCGGCGACGCCATATTCGACGCGCATCTCGTCGGCAAAATCGAAATGGTCGCGGCCCTGCGCCAGCAGGCGGAGCGCGACCTTGCAGGTCTGCGGCGACTTGGTCGCGAGGATCGCCAATTGCCTGTTCGCCCACTCCGAGCCGTCCGCCTCCAGCGCGGCCAGCACCTCCTCGAACGTGTCGGAAGCGAACAGCCGGTCGATCGCAGCGCGGTCGCCCTCGATCTTCGCCGGCGGCGAATCGATCGCTGCGGCCATGAGTCGCTCGTCCGCCCGCTCGGGATCGGCGGCGATCGCCTGCTTCACCGCGTCCAGCGCCGCCGAGGGCAGATAATGCGTGGCGATGCCCAGCGCGAGGCAGTCCGCGCCGTCAATCCGCGCGCCGGTCAGCGCCAGATACTGCCCTACCCGGCCGGGCAGGCGCGACAGATACCAGCCGCCGCCGACGTCGGGGAACAGCCCGATCCCCGTCTCCGGCATCGCCAGCACCGTCCGCTCGGTCGCGACGCGCATCCGGCAGGGCAAGGCGATGCCGACGCCGCCGCCCATCGTGATGCCGTCCATAAACGCGACCGTCGGCTTGGCGTAGGTGAACAGCAGGTGGTTGAGCCGATACTCGGTGCGGAAGAAGGCGCGCGCAGCGACACCGTCGCCGCGCCCGCTCTCGGCGATGGCGCGGATGTCGCCGCCCGCGCAGAAGCCGCGTCCCTCGGCATGGTCGATCGTCACCAGCCGGATCGCAGGATCCTCGCGCCATTCGGCCAGCGCGGCGAGCATCGCCTCGCACATGGCCAGGTTCAGCGCGTGGATCGCCTTGGGCCGGTTCAGCCGGATATGGCCGACCCCGCCTGCGCTCGAGATCAGCACCTCGTCCGTCATTGGCGCAACAGCTCCCGCGCGACGATGACGCGCATGATCTCGTTCGTCCCCTCCAGGATGCGGTGGACGCGCAGGTCGCGCCAGAAGCGCTCGATCGGATAATCCTGGAGGTAGCCGTAGCCGCCGTGCAGCTGGAGCGCGCGGTCCACCACCGCCGATCCGGTGTCGGTGGCGAGCCGCTTGGCCATCGCCGCGAAACGCGTCTTGTCGGGCGCGCCGTCGGTCACCTTCGCCGCCGCGGCGTACAGCAGCAGCCGCGCCGCCTGCAGCTCGGTCTCCATGTCGGCCAGCGTGAACTGCGTCGCCTGGAAATCGGCGATCGCCTGGCCGAACTGCCGGCGCCCGCGGGTGTACGCGATCGCCGCGTCCAGGCAGCGCTGCGCCCCGCCCAGCGAGCAGGCGCCGATGTTGATCCGCCCCCCGTCCAGCCCCGCCATCGCGATGCGGAAACCCTCGCCCTCGCTGCCGACGCGGTTGGCGACCGGCACGCGCACCTCGTCGAAATTGACCTGGGCGGTCGGCTGCGAATGCCAGCCGAGCTTCTTCTCCGGCGCGCCGAAGCTGACGCCGGCCATGTCCTTCTCGATCACCAGGCAGGAGATGCCCTTCGGCCCGTACGCGCCGGTGCGGACCATCGTCACGTACAGCTCGTTCTCGCCGCCGCCGGAGATGAACGCCTTGGAGCCCGACACGACGTAATCGTCGCCGTCGCGCACCGCCTTGGTCTTCAGCGCGGCGGCGTCGGAGCCGGAGCCGGGCTCGGTCAGGCAATAGCTGCCGATCCGCTCGCACGTCACCATCGCGGGAAGGTAGCGCGCCTTCAGCTCGGCCGATCCGAACCGGTCGATCATCCAGCTCGCCATGTTGTGGATCGAGATGAACGCGCTGGTGGAGGGGCAGCCATAGGCCATCGCCTCCATGATCAGCGCCGCCTCCAGCCGCCCCAGGCCGATGCCGCCGCTCTCCTCCGAGAGGTAGATCGCGCCGAAGCCGAGCGCCGCCGCCGCCTGCACCACGTCGCGCGGGAAGACGTGCTTCTCGTCCCATTCGGCGGCATGCGGCGTGATGGAGTCCGCGGTGAAGCGCCGCGCCATCTCCTGGATCGCCAGCTGATCGTCGGTCAGGCCGAACTGCATGCGCTTACCCCATCGTCGGGATGACGAACGCGCTGTCGCCGGTGCCGCCGCCATCCGGCCAGCGCTGGGTCACCGTCTTCACCTTCGTGAAAAACTTCACGCCCTCCATCCCATGCTGGTTGGTATCGCCAAACGCCGAACGCTTCCACCCGCCGAATGTGTGATAGGCGACCGGCACCGGAATCGGCACGTTGATGCCCACCATGCCGACGTTCACGCGCGCCGCGAATTCGCGCGCGGCGTGGCCGTTGCGCGTGAAGATCGCGACGCCGTTGCCGTAGGGATGATCGGACGGCAGCCGGAGCGCCGTCTCGAAATCCGGCGAGCGCACCATCTGGAGCACGGGCCCGAAAATCTCCTCCTGGTAGGAACGCATGCCAGCCGTCACATGGTCGAACAGGGTGGGGCCGATGAAGAAGCCATGCTCGTGCCCCTGCAAGGCGAAGCCGCGTCCGTCGACCACCAGTTCGGCGCCCTCGTCGACGCCCAACTGGATATAGCCCTCGATCTTCTCGCGGTGCGCGGCGGTGACGACGGGCCCGTAATGCGCATCCGGATCGGTCGAGACGCCGACGCGCAACGCGGCGATCGCCGGCCGCAGTTTCTCGCGCAGGCGCGTCGCGGTCTGGTCGCCCACGGGCACCACCACCGGCAGCGCCATGCAGCGCTCGCCCGCGCTGCCGAAGGCCGCCCCGGCGAGGTCGTTCACCACCTGGTCGAGGTCGGCGTCCGGCATGACGATGCCGTGGTTCTTGGCGCCGCCCATCGCCTGCACGCGCTTGCCCGCCGCGAC
>CAXUMU010000108.1:6388-9231 GCA_964252145.1 uncultured Sphingomonadaceae bacterium | reverse complement strand
CGTTTAGAAGCCGATCACCGAGTCAGGTGGGCCACAGTTGCACGCCGAAACACAACGTGGTCGTGATGGACAATCTCGCCGCTCACAAGGTCACAGGCGTCCGCGAGGCCATCGCCGCCGTCGGCGCCAGCATCCTCTACCTGCCGCCCTACAGCCCCGACCTCAACCCGATCGAGCAGATGTTCGCCAAGCTCAAGGCGCTGCTGCGCAAGGCCGCAGCACGAACGCGCGACACCCTCTGGGACACCATCGGGCAACTGCTCCATGCCTTCAGCCCAGCCGAGTGCCGCAACTATCTCCAGAACTCAGGCTATGCGTTCGACTAAACCAAAAATGCTCTAGATGTCGCAGTAAGTTAAAACTCGACCTCTATCACTACCGCAGCGTACTCATGTGCGTTAACACCGCCGATAGTAGTAGGATCGAGAATCATAATGGCTTGGGGACCAGTCTGATGAATTACTTTCCAGTTCTTCAAAATGTCGCAGCGTTTCTAACAAATGTACCCGACTTCATTACGAGCCACACACCGTCGCCATTTGTTCGGCCAAGAGGCGCTACGTCGCGCAAGGGGTTGCCATCAACTACGATTAAGTCCGCCAATGCGTCAGCTTGCACGCGACCTAGCCTGCCCGTCTCACCGAGCAGGTCCGCGTTGATGCTGCACGCTGATCGAAGGATTTCTATAGGGGACAACACCTTGGCGCGCTGGATAAATTCCGTGCCCTGCAAAAGGTGAGTGTCACCGATAAGGTCTGTGCCGAACCCAATCTTCACGCCCGCCTCGCGCATTACTGATAGCCCCTCTAAGGCGCGGTCCGAGACTTGGGCGAGCTTGGCCTGGCTGGCCGGTGAAAGACCCGAAGCTTCGCCCCGATCCTTCAGCGCAAAGACAATGGCCATCGTCGGCACGACGAACGCACCCGCGGTGGCGACCGCTTTGGCATTCGGCTCGTCGATCAGCGTGCCGTGCTCGATTGTGCGCACACCCAGGCGGGCCAGCCGCCCGATCCCGTCGGCGGGATGGCAATGGGCGGCGACATATGCTCCCCAGCGCCCCGTTTCCTCCACTGCCACCGCAATTTCGGCATCGCCGTATTGCGTGCGGTTGAGCGGGTCATCGGGGGAGACGACGCCGCCCGAAGCCATGATCTTGATGTGGCTGGCGCCGCGCCGCAGTTCCTCACGCACCGCATGCCGCATCGAGTCCACCCCATCGACGACGCGCGCGATTTGGTCGCCGTGCACCGCGCAGGCGCAACACGAGATCTCGGCGTGCGCACTGCGCGGATCGCCTGCACCGCCGCTTTGGCTGAAGGCGCTCCCGCCGTAAAACAGGCGCGGCCCCGGCAGGAGGCCGTCCTTCAGCGCAGATGCGAGCCCGATGTCGGCGCCACCTACGTCGCGCACCGTCGTGAAGCCGCACTGAAGCATGTGCGCCAGAAAACGCGCGGCATAATGGGCATGGTAGCTTGGCGGACGATCCATCGTCCCGAAACCAGAGAACGTCGCGTGGACATGGGCGTCGATCATGCCGGGCATCAGCACGCGACCTCCGCAGTCGACGCGCTCGGCGGATGCTGGAGCCGCTGCTGAGCTGACTTCGCGGATCGTGTCGCCCTCGACTATCACGCGCTGCCCCTCGATCAATTCGGCCGACCAGCCGTCGAAGATGCGCGCGTTGTCGAAGGCGATCATGGCTAGTCGATCCGGTCCAAGATGCGGCGTACCTTCTCGAACATCATGGCGAGATCGTCCGGTCGCGACGCCAAGAAGGGCGAAAACTGCAACGTGTCGCCGCCGTTGCGGACGACAAGGTCCTCGTCCCAGAAGCACGCCTTGTGGATGTCCAGCCCGCGTGCGCCCGGCGCGCCGACGCGCGGCGCAAGCTCGATCGCGCCCATCAGGCCGAAATTGCGGACGTCGACCACCTTGGGATGGTCTGCGAAACCGTGTAGCAACTCCTCGAACACCGGCTCAAGGGCAAGGGCCGAGCCGAATGTCCCCTCCTGTTCATAAGCGTCGAGCGCAGCGAGTCCCGCGGCGGCGGCGACCGGGTGGCCAGAATAGGTATAGCCGTGGAAGAGCTCAGGGATCTGCTCAGGCCCCTGCATCAGCCCCTCATACAGCGTGTCCTGAACGAGCACCGCGCCCATTGGTATCGCGCCGTTGGTGAGGCCCTTGGCACAGGTGATGAGATCGGGAGTCACGCCGAAACGTTCGGCGGCGAAGCTCGCACCCAAACGCCCGAAGCCAGTGATGACCTCGTCGAAGATGAGGAGGATGCCGAAGCGTGTGCACAGTTCGCGCAGCCGCTCCAGATAACCGACCGGCGGCGGCAGGATGCCGGTCGAGCCCGCAACCGGCTCGACGATGACCGCCGCGATCGTCGACGGATCGTGCAGCGCAGCCAGCCGCTCCAAATCGTCGGCCAGGTGTGCTCCCCAGCCGGGCTGACCCCGCGTGAAGGCGGTGTGCTTCAGGTTCATCGTATGTGGCAGGTGGTCGACGCCGGGGATCATGTTCGCTGCGAAAACTTTGCGATTGGCGGGAATGCCCCCGACCGAGATGCCGCCGAACCCGACACCGTGATAGCCGCGTTCGCGTCCGATCAGCCGGGTGCGCCCGGCGTCGCCACGCGCGCGGTGCCAGGCGAGCGCCATCTTAAGCGCGGTGTCGGCCGCTTCGGACCCCGAGTTCGTGAAGAACGCGCGCGTGAACGCCGGCGGCGCCATCGCCGTCAGCCGCTCAGCGAGTTGAAAGGCGCGGTCGTTGCCCATCTGGAACGTCATGGCAAAGTCGAGCGTCGCCATCTGGTGGGCGACCGCCTCGGTGATCTTGGG
>CAXUMU010000108.1:0-6378 GCA_964252145.1 uncultured Sphingomonadaceae bacterium | reverse complement strand
TGGCCGAGCCCGCTCGTCCAAAGGCCTGAGAAGCTGTCGTAGACTCGTCGCCCGTCAGCGGTGAGGTACCAATGCCCCTCCGCTCCGACTATTACGCGGGGGCGGCGCTTGAAGTCGCGATTGGCGGTAAACGGCATCCAGTGCGCGGCGATACCGGCACCGTTAGAAGCGGCTAGATCGGGCGTCATCGCGGCCACCGTCTCAATGCCCCGCGCCGCTGGGGAAGGCGAACTGTGTGGCTTCCCGCACCCCGCCTGCGAACCAGCGCTGCGTAATCGTCTTGCGACGGGTGTAGAAGCGCACCGCGTCAGGGCCGTAAGCGTGAAGATCGCCGAACAGTGACCGCTTCCATCCCCCAAAGCTGTGGATAGCGGTCGGTACCGGGAGTGGAACGTTGACGCCCGCCATGCCGACCTTGACCAGATCGGTGAAATAGCGGGCGGCCTCGCCGTCGCGGGTGAAGATGCACGCGCCGTTGCCGTATTCGTGCGTGTCGATCAGCTCCAAAGCCTCGTCCAGCGACCCCGCGCGGACGACGCACAGCACGGGGCCAAAGATCTCCTCGCGGTAGATGCGCATGGCCGGCGTCACGCGGTCGAACAGGCTTGCGCCCAGGAAATTTCCGGGCCTGTCTGCGAGGCTGCGGCCATCGACCACCAGCTCTGCCCCTTCAGCGACGCCCTGATCGACATAGCCGCGGACCGAGTCGCGATGCGCGGCCGTGATCAGCGGACCCATCTCACTCGCAGCGTCGCTGCCGGGCCCGACCCGCAATGTTGCGATCCGCTTTTTAAGACGCGCGACCACTTCGTCGGCGACGGTCTCGCCGACGCACACCACCACCGAGATGGCCATACAGCGCTCGCCGCATGAGCCGAACGCCGCCCCCATCAGCGCGCTGACGGTGTTGTCGATGTCGGCGTCGGCCATGACGATCGCGTGGTTCTTCGCGCCGCCGAGCGCCTGCACCCGCTTCCCCCGCGCGGTCCCCTGTGCGTAAATATACTCGGCGACCGACGTCGAACCTACGAAGCTTACCGCCTGCACTGTCGGCGAGAGCAGGATGGCATCGACGGCTGTCTTGTCGCCGTTGACGACGTTCAGCACGCCCTTTGGCAGACCGGCTTCGCTGAAGAGCTCGGCGAGCAGCATAGCCGCGCTAGGGTTCTTCTCGGAAGGCTTGAGCACAAAGCTGTTGCCGCAGGCGATCGCCAGCGGAAACATCCATAACGGAACCATCGCGGGAAAGTTGAAAGGGGTGATCCCAGCCACGACGCCGAGCGGCTGGAACTCGGACCAGCTGTCGATTGCGGGACCGACATTCTTGGCATGCTCGCCTTTCAGCAGTTCGGCGATGCCGCAGGCATGATCGACGATCTCGATTCCGCGCGCGACCTCGCCCATGGCGTCGTCGGGCACCTTGCCGTGTTCCTCGGTCAGGAGCGCGGCGATACGCAGCGCGTTCTGATCGAGCAGCTGCTTGTATCGAAACAGAATCGCCGCGCGCTTGAGCGGCGGCACCTGCCGCCATGCGGGAAAAGCAGCGGCTGCGGCGGCGATCGCGTCCTCTACCGTAGCGGCATCAGCCAGCGCGACGGTTCGCAATGTGTCCCCAGTAGCGGGACTCACGATCGTCAGGCGCTCGTCCGAGCCTGGTCTCGCTTCGCCGCCGATATAGTGCCCAACGTCGTTCACAACGCTCTCCCTGTGTTGACAAGCAGCGTAGGTCGCGGTGGAGGTGTTGAGCAATCAGTTATGTCAAAGAAGCTAAGTTCTTGACCAACAATGCACTAGTGATACGCTGTTGTCGTATACTCAACGCAGGATAGAACGCAGGATAGGTAGTGAACGACGATTTCGACATCGGTGCCCGTCTGCGCACGGTACGGGAAGCCGCCAGCATTTCGCAGCGCGAGCTGATGCGCCGGACGGGTGTGTCGAACGCGACCATCTCGCTGATCGAAGGCGGGCAACTCAGTCCAACGGTTGGAGCGCTCAAACGCATCCTCGCGGGCATGCCGATGGGCTTGTCCGAGTTCTTCTCGGGCGAAGCGTCGGCGCGGGAGGAGCGCATTTTTTTCAGCGGCCGCGACTTGCTCGAGATCGCCAAGGGCGGCGTTTCGTACCGGCAGATCGGGCGTAACTTGAAGGGCAAAGCGATCCAGTTTTTGCGCGAACGTTATGAGCCAGGGGCCGCCACGGGCAAACACCCACTGACCCATGAAGGAGAAGAGTGTGGAATCGTCCTCAGCGGCCGGTTGCGCGTCACTGTCGGCGAACAAAGTCGCGTGCTGGGACCAGGGGACGCATACTATTTTCGCAGCGACCAAGAGCATTCGTTCCGGAACGACGGCAGCGAACCCTGCGAACTTGTCAGCGCCTGCACGCCGCCTAGCATCTAGAGCTTCCGGATCGAAGCGGATGATAGATCACCGATCGACGTGGCGCCCATTAACGTCATCGTTCGCTCGACTTCGCCGCGCAAGACGTCGAGCGCTCGGACCACGCCCTGCTCGCCGCCTGCCGCTAGGCCCCATAGATAGGCGCGGCCGATTGAGCATGCGTTTGCCCCCAAAGCGAGCGCTTTGACGATATGGCTCCCGCGCCGGATGCCCCCATCGACGATCAGTTCGACGGTGCCGCCGACGGCATCCCGGATCGGAACCACGCAGTCGATCGGGGCCGGCGCGCCGTCGAGCTGCCGGCCGCCGTGATTCGAGATCATGATCGCGCTGGCACCGATCGCCGCCGCGCGGCGCGCGTCGTCGGGCGTTTGCAAACCCTTGATGACGAAGTGTCCGTCCCACTCGGCCGCTAGCCACGCAGCGTCGTCCCATGTCACGCTGCGGTCGAACTGACTGCCGACATATTCGATCAGCCCCATTGCACCTTTGGCGGCGTCAGAGCGGTGAGCGACGTTGGCAAGCCGAAAGTCGGGCCGGCGGGCCAGATGGTAGAGCCATACCCAGCGCGACGCGTAACTCAGGATGTTGCGGCGCGACAAGCGCGGCGGGATCGTCATGCCATTGACGATGTCGCGCTCTCGATTGCCGGCGACCGGTGTATCAACAGTCAGGCACAGCGCCCGATACCCCGCCGCCTTGGCACGCACGACGAACTCGCGGGTCAGGCCGCGATCCTTAAACATATATATCTGGAACATCGTAGCGCCTGACGAAGCGCTCGCGACATCTTCTATACTGGAAGTGGCCATCGTTGAGAGTGCGTACGCCGTGCCGGCGCGGTGCGCCGCGCGCGCGACGCCGATCTCGCGGTCGTGATGGAACAGTCGGGACATGCCGGTGGGTGCAAGGACGAAGGGAAGCGCCAACTCAAGTCCGAGCAGGCGCGTCGTAAGATCGATGCGCGACACATCGCGCAACTGGTTCGGCATCAGCTGGTAATCGTCAAAGGCCGACGTGTTGCGTGCGAGCGACCATTCGTCGTCGGCACCACCATCGATATAGTGAAACATCGGTGCTGGAATTCGCCGTCGCGCCCGTTCCCGCAGATCAGCGATGTTGCGGCAGGCGGCTAAGCCGCGTGTCAAGCGGCGCGGTCCTGGGCCCATGCACGCACCGCAGAGAGATCCACCGGCGCGACCTCGGCGAAGCGACCGTCGAGGTCGGCGACGGATGCAAGCTCGTCGCCGCGAACGTGGCGGTCGAGGAAGGTGAGCAGGTAGGCATTCATGATTTCATGGACGCGCGCTCCGGCGATCGTGCCGGCCATGCCGAACTGGGTCTGCTGATCGCGGATCGCGGCCGGAAAGAGCGATCGATCGGTGAAGTCGATATGCGCGGTGCCGGCGACTTCGCGCCGCATGACGTCGGGTCGCGTGCCGATCGTCGCCAGCATCTCATAATTGAACTGGCTGTGCGGGTGCGCGACCTTGCCCGGCATGAACGGGCCGAACACGAGCGACAGGTCACCGTGGAGGATTAGCGTCGGCACCCGGACTTCGGCGTCGATCAGGGCAGGATCGAGATTAGCGCCGTCGAGGTTGGCTGCGGCCTTCGCGCGGGGATCGCGATGCGCCGCCGCCACCGCGGCGGACCCGAACGACATGACGACATAGCCGATGCTATCCAGGTCCGCGCTGGCGGCGACGGTTGCGGCATGGCCGTCGAGACGCCCATCGGCAACAGCATCCACAGTCGCAATCATATCGTCGCGCCACTGCGAGAAATGCGGGGCGAGCGGGAAGTCCGCCGCCATCGTGCGCTGGGCCGCCAGGCGCGCCTCGATCGTCTCTTCGCCCCACGCCGCCATCATGGTCGGCACGATCGCGCCGGTCCTGTAGCCGGCGGCCAGATCGGGATCGAGCGTCGCGACGTCGCCGTCAGGATAGATCACCGCGCCGGACAGTCCCGGATGCGCCACGCTCGCGACGATGTATCCGTGGCTGGCAAGGTGCTCCATCTGCGCCACATTGCTGTTCACGTGCGCGAACGCCCCGTGCGAGAACACGAGCAGCGGAAATCGGCCGCCAGCGACCGGGGCATCCTGCCCCGCGTGCATCTCGGCATGGCGCTGCGGCTCCTCGAACGCCTCGGGGAACGGCATCACCTTGCGCGCATTCTCGCCGAATAGGTCGTATTCCTGCGCGGTCATATAAGGTCGGCGTGGCGCGTCGCTCGCCGCGGCCGGATACCAGAGACGCACCATCAGCTTGCGCCGCGTGCCAGGGCGGAACAGGTCTTCCTGCTCCGGATCGACGAACTGAGTGTCGGTCACGCCGATTGGGAACGGCCCCGCGGGGTCAGGCAGGACGAGCGCCTCGGCGGCGGGATCGGTCATGAGGGCTCCTTTGCGTCTTGGGAAAACAGGCCATGCTTGAAGATCGCGGCGGTCTGGCGTTGCCGCCGTTCGGCAACATCAGGTTCGTAGATGTCGCGGTCGAGCAGCGCCTCGATGCGCGCACGCAGGAAGGCCGGACCGAGTTGCATGAAGACGAGCTGCATCGTCAGCCAGAAAGGATCGACAACGCTACCGGGCGTGCTGCGCTCTGCTACCCGCTTCACGAAGACGTGCGTCATTCCGAAATACTCGGAGAAGGCAGCGTTGGCGGCGGACAGGTTCGACGCGAACAGCTTTGCGAGATAGCCAAGCAGCCAAGGGCGTGGAAGGAACGTGCGGCCGTCGACTTGCGCCAGCCGGTCGATCAACGCGCTGCCGGAACTTTCCACGGTCGCTTCGGCCGCCTCGCGATAATGGGAGCGCAAGGCAACCATCACCGCTTCGGTCGCCTCCGCCAGCAAGCCGTCGCGGTTGCCGAAATAGTGACGCACCAGCCCTTCGGTCACGCCGGCGCCGACCGCGACCTGCGATACCGAGGTGGCCTCCAGCCCCTGTTCGGCGAAAAGCCGGATCGCATGATCGAGGATCGCCTCGCGACGTCTGCCCGCGTCGTCGCGCCGGGGGCGCCCCCGCCCGCGCGGTGCTGGCGCGATCACTGGAACGAGCTGCGACTGATCCATCATTGACCAAGATGATAGAGAAAATTACGAACGTACGCAATAACGCGAAAAAGGAGAGTATCGGATGGATGGGCGCCCCCGGCCGCATGTCTTCGGAGCCTTCATCGGCACGGAGACCAACAGCTTCTCCGGGCTGCCAACGACGATCGACAGTTTCGCGCAGTTCGGGTTCTCGACGCGCGAGACGCCGCTCGATCCCGGGGGCTTGCTCGATGCATCGATGATCGCCGGGCGCGACTTCTTCGAAAGTCGGGGCGGTCGCTTCTCCCACGGCCTGCGCGTCTTCGCGCAGCCCGGCGCGCCGACTGAAGACGCCGCCTATGCCGAGTTGAAAGCGACGCTCGTCGCCGACCTGAGGGCCGCGATGCCTGTCGACATCGTGTTCCTAGGCCTGCACGGCGCGATGATGGCGGAGAACGAGGTCGATTGCGAAGGCGACCTGCTCGCCGCGGTGCGCGCGATCGTGGGGCAAGAGGCGGTGATCGGAGCATTCCTCGATCCGCATGCGCATTTGACCGCGCGGATGGTCGAGAGCGCCGATGCGCTGAATTTCGCCAAGGAGTATCCACACACCGACCTCAACGACCGTGCCGCCGACATGGCGAAGCTATGCTGGCGGACCTGGTCGGGCGACGTCGTCCCGCGCACGACCGTGCTGGACGCGCGGCTGATCCGCATGTGGCCGACACAGGCCGAGCCGGTGAAGAGCTTCGTCGCGCGGATGACGGAGGCCGAGGCGTCCGGACGCGCGCTGTCGGTGTCGCTGGTCCACGGCTTCCCTTGGGGCGATTCGCCCGACATGGGCAGCAAGATCGTCGTCGTCACCGACGAGGATGAAGACGGCGGCGCGGCGCTGGCGGGCGAGCTCGCCGAGGCGTTGTGGGCGATGCGCGACGGC
>CAXUMU010000107.1:0-9255 GCA_964252145.1 uncultured Sphingomonadaceae bacterium | reverse complement strand
GCCTGATGCTCGGCGGCTTCGTCAATGGCGGGCAGGTGTGCGCGGCGGCGGCGCGGGTTTATGTCGAGGCGCCGCTCTACGACGATCTCGTCGGCGCGCTGGAGGCAGCCATTCGGGGCATGCGCGCTGGGCCCGGCTTGGATCCCGACGCGCAAGTCAATCCGCTGGCCTCGGCCACGCATCAACGGAAGGTGCAGGCCTTGATCGAGGACGCGCGGTCCAAGGGCGGACGGCTGATCGCCGGCGCCCCGGTTCCCGAAGAAGGCTATTACGTAAGCCCGACGCTGCTTCTCGATTCCGACGAATCGATGCGGCTGTCGCGGCAGGAGGCCTTCGGCCCGGTGCTCGGCATCCAGAAGGTCGCCGACGCCGAGGAAGGCGTGGCGCGCGCGAACGACAGCAACTTCGGGCTTGGCGCCAGCCTATGGACGCGGGATCTCGCGGCGGCCATGACCCTGACCCGCCGGATCGAGTGCGGGACGGTTTGGGTCAATGCGCATGTCGTCATCGACCCGGCCATGCCGTTCGGCGGTTACAAGCAGTCCGGGATCGGCCGCGACTTCGGCGTGGACTGGCTCGACTCCTACACCGAACTCAAATCCGTCTGCATCAGCCATTGAAAGACCTTGCGCGACGGTCGGAGCGGCGCGTCTCGCTTCTCAGCCCCGTGTTGACTCGCCAGCCGCAAGGGATCACCCTTTCGAGCATTCGGGCGCAGGGCGGTGCCATGGAAGAAAGCAGTCTCACGACCGCGGGTGTGGCGAGAGAAGAGCGCGTCTCCTTCTGGGCCGATCTGGTATGCGACATGTTCGTGGAGCTGGATTGCGAGATACCCGCGTCGGAGGCCTTCCACGGCCAGATCGATCGGCTGAGCGCCGGCGAGCTCGAGTTTTCCCACGTCACTTCCTGCCAGCATGTCGTGACACGGACGCGGGCGCGCATCGCGCGATCGAAGTGCGACGACTTCCTGCTTAGCCTGCAGACCTCGGGCCGGGGAGTCGTGAGCCAGGACGGACGGCAGGCCGTGCTGCGGACCGGAGACTTTACGATCTACGACACGACCAGGCCCTACGACCTACGCTTCGATAGCGATTTCAGCCAGCTCGTGCTGCGCCTGCCCCGCCGCGTCGTCACCGGGAGGATCGCCGAGGTCGATCGGCTGACCGCCCGCCCAATCGCCGGTAGCCGCGGGACGGGCAAGCTCGCCGCGACGTTCCTCCGGCAGCTTCATTCGCAACTGGGCGAGTTGGATCCCGTCTCCCTTCCTCGGGTGCAGGCCTCGGCCGTCGATCTGATCGCGGCGGCCGTGGCGGAACAGGCGGGAGCACCGATCGCCACGAGCAGGTGCCATATTCTTCTTCGTCGCAGGGTCGGCGCCTATATCGATCGCAACCTCGCCGATCCGAGCCTGAGCTGCGAGACCATCGCGTCCGCGCACGGCCTCTCGGCCCGGCATCTTCGCAAGATCTTCGAAGACGCTTCGATGAGCCTGTCCGAACTGATATGGGCACGGCGCCTCGAACAGGCGCGGCGTGATCTTGCCGATCCGCTTCAGCGACACCTGTCAGTCACCACCATCGGATATGACGTAGGGTTCAAGGATGCCGCGCACTTCAGCCGCGCTTTCAAGTCCGCTTTCGGAGAGGCGCCGAGCGCCTTGCGTCAGAGAAGTCACTCGAATCTCGATCGCCGCACCGTTGTAAGCAAATGATTTAGCCCGGGGAGGCAAGCGCGACCCCCAGATCGCAGCTATGTTCGGAAACGAAGGTGGCGCCAGGCCGGCAATGCCGGTGGCCTTCTTCATCGAACGACTGCGCGATCGGCTGCACGCCCGTCGGCCGATCGTTGTCGATGCCGCCTGAGGTTTGGCGGCGTGCTTGATTAGGGGGAGCTGACGGATGCGTAAGGTTCGCGCGGGTGTGGTGCAAGCGTCGCCGGTCATGATGAACCTTGGGGCGACGCTGGAAAAGACGATCGCGCTGATCGAGCAAGCAGCCGGCGATGGTGTGCAACTCCTCGCCTTTCCCGAACTTTGGCTGCCGGGTTATCCATGGTTTGCCTGGCTGGAAACGCCTCTCGACGGCCTTGGTCACCTGGCCACTTATCGCGCCAACAGCCTGGCCGTCGATTCGACCGAGATGCGGGCGATCCAGGAGGCGGCGGCCAAGGCTGACATGCACGTGGTCCTCGGCTTTTCCGAAAAGGCGCATGGCAGCCGCTATATGTCTCAGGCCCTCATTCTTCCGAACGGCGAGTTCGGGTTCGTCCGGCGCAAGATCAAGCCGACCGGACCTGAAAGGCTAATCTTCGGCGAAGGCGACGGATCGGATCTCAAGGTCGTGGCCACGTCGGTCGGCCGCATCGGGGCGCTCAATTGCTGGGAAAACCTGGTATCCTTCGCGCGCATGACATTGATCCGACAGCACGAGGAAATCCACATTTCCTCATGGCCCAGTCTGACGATGGGCAAGGGCAGCGCCGAGCAGTTCGGCCCGAACATGGTGAGCGCGCTGTCCAGCACGACGGCGATCGAGGGCGGCATGTTCGTCCTCGCGTCGACCGCCGTGACCGGGACGGACGCCGTCGAGCTTCTCTGCGACACCCAGCAGAAAAAGCAGATACTCTGTCCTGGGGGTGAGGCGCCCGGCGGCGGTCATTCCATGATCTACGGCCCGGATGGGATGCCGATGGCGGAGCCGCTCGGCGAAGGAACGGAAGGGATCGTCGTCGCCGATCTCGACCTCGACCGCATCGAGATGGCGAAGACGTTCTACGATGCCGCCGGCCACTATACGCGCAACGATGTCTTCCGCTTTCAGGTCGACCACGCGCCGCGACGCGGGCCCCATGACTCCGGTCTGCCGGCGCCCGAACTCATGATGGAGAGCGAGGCCGGCTAGGGGCCGAGGTGAAGTAAGCCGATCCCGAAGCCGTAACTTACGCGGAGGCCGCAATGGACGTTGTCGATCAGGCCGATGAATCACGCAGGATCATCATCCTCGCGTTCGAGGAGACGACCCTGTCGGACATTTGCGGCCCGGCCGACGTTTTCGCGCTTGCCAACAGCTATTTGCCGCCGGCCGAGGCGCGCCGTTACCGTGTCGAGGTCGCCTCGGTGAACGGTGGCAGCGTTCGGACCTGGGCCGGGCTCGCGATCGACACGCTCCGTCTGTCCGAGCTCGACCTGGCGACGGTCGATACCCTGGTCATTCCCGGCGGCGGGCCGCCGCACGCGCCGCCGGTGCCGGCGGATCTGGTGCGGTGGCTGGCGACCGAGAAGCGCTTGCCCGCGCGTATCTGCTCGATCTGCACCGGCGCCTACCTGCTGGCCGAGGCCGGTCTGCTCGACGGCGTGAGGATCGCGACCCACTGGGAGGCCGCGTCGGTCCTCGCCAGGCGATATCCGGCAGTCAGGGTCGAAGCCGACCCGATATTCGTGCGTGACGGCAGGATCTGGAGCTCCGCCGGCTTCACCGCGGCGCTCGATCTGGCACTCGCGATCGTCGAGGAGGATCACGGCCACGATATCGCGATGAAAGTCACGCAGTCGCTCGTCCTCTTCTTGCGGCGGCCGGCCGGCCAACCGCAGGTCTCGGCGGCGCTATCGACGCAGGCCGCCTGTGACCCGACCTTTGCGCGGCTCCACGCCTGGATCATGCAGAACCTGGCCGCCAACTTGAAGAGCGACATCTTGGCCGATCAGGCCGGGATGACGCCCCGGACCTTCGCCCGACATTATGTCGAGAAGGTCGGAAGGACCGCTGCAAAGACCGTGGAGATCTTTCGTCTTGAAGCGGCTCAGCGCGCTCTCATGCAATCCGAGACCAGCCTCAAGCAGATTGCGAGGGTATGCGGTTTTGGCGACGAACAGAATCTCCGCCGCGCTTTCCTGCGGTCTTATGGCATGCACCCGGAACGTTATCGTAACGATCTCGCCAAAGGCATGCTGTGCAAGCCCTCAGCTTTCCGTCCGAAAAGAGACATTCCCGGTTTGATTAAGTCACAGCCATCAAGCGCTGCCGAAATGACGTGCCTGACAAGAGCTTTTCGAAAGCCCAATCTTAACGAGTCTTTCTCAATATAAGATTTCTGCGCTCTGGGCGGAAGACGCCGCCATCTTGCGCTTGCCGCCGAGTGCTGCCGATGTCGCTACGCTGGTGCGGCCCCAGCGGCCCCAGCGGCCCAATAGGTGCGAAAGGGAGCTGGCCAATCATTTGGTCTCGATGCGTCCGTCCTCGGTCCCGCCCCGGACCATCTCCTCGCTCAGGACCTGCCAGGCATTGTCCCCGGAGTAGAGCGTCGACCGCAGGAAGCCCCAGGTCAGCCGCTGGATGAGCGCCACGCGTTCGGGACTCTCGTCGGTGGTCTCCTTCGCGTCGTAGCCGGAGATGCCGCCGAAGATGTGCCCGCAGCCACGGAGAAACAGCAGAGATTTCGGAGCGGGGCTGAGCCTATAGGCATCGCCTCGCCAGCCCGGCCGCGTCGAGAAATCGGGGTTCACGTCCCCGTCGCCCGTAACGACGAGCGACGGCGTCGTCATGTGGCTGAAGTCGTTGCTGACGAGTTCGGGAAAGCGTTCGACCAGCGCGGGCGCGGCGTCCGCCCCGTCGCCGGGTGGAGAGAACATGATGGCCGTCCTGATCCGCGGATCGGAGAGGTCGACGGTCTCGCCGCTACGTGAATCCCTCACGCGCATGCCGGCGAGCATCGCCACGGTGTGGCCGCCGAGCGAGTGACCGACCGCGGCGATGCGATCCGGGTCAATCCGCCCGGCGAGCGTCGGCACGGCAGCCTCGATCTCCGCAAGGTGGTCCAGGATGAAGCGCATGTCCTCCGCGCGCGACCGCCAGAACAGGGCGCCGTCTGGCCCGCTGCGGTCGATGTCGAGCGTCCTGGAGTTAAGGTGCGTCGGGATGATCACCACGAATCCGTGAGCCGCGTAATAGTCCACCAGCGGCCCGTAGCCGCGCATGGAGGAGACGAAGTTGGAAGCGCCGTGTCCATGCGAGAGGAGGATCACCGGCAGCTCGCCGCCCGTGGCGGGTGCGACCACGCGCATCGCCAGCGGCGCGGGGCGCCCCGGCACGTGGAGGGTAACGGGACTGAACGACAGGATCGGCGCGGCGCCGGGAATAGGAGGCCGGTCGGGCTTGACGGTCGGTTCGGGCATGACGGTGTCCTTCTCTGGTCGGGCTTGCTGTTAACGGGACTGTTCGATGTCCACGACGAGACCGGCATGGTCCGCCGGCTTCCAACCCAGTTGTTCGCGCGTCGCTACGCTCGACGCAGGCACGTCCATCCGGACGATGCGGTCGAGCCAGCCTAAATGAGCCGCCGATTCCTCTGGCGACAGCAACCTGACGGGAACCTGCAGGCGGCGGCCGATCGCCTCCGCGACCGTGCGGACGGTCACGCTGTCTTCGGTCAGGGCGTGGTAGCCTCCGGCGACGCCTCGCTCGAGCACTGAAGTATGGAGGTGCGCCAAACCCAGCCGGTGCACCGCAGGCCAGCGGTTGCCGTCATCGCCGACGTAGGCCGACATACCCTTCTCCCGCGCATGATCGAGAAGGACACTGCCGATCTTGCCCGTCATGATAGACCCTCCACAGATTTCGTGTTGGGCTGCGTCACTAAGGAACTGGCGACGCGGTCCTCGTTCGGGCATAAAGTACCGGAACGATTGTCCGTTTATACGGAAGGGCGTTCCGGTTCGCAAGCGAAGATCGGATCTCGGCTGATGAATGACGGCGTCAGCAGTGCCGAGCGGCCAGTACGGGCTGATGCGCGGCGCAACATCGACCTCCTGCTGCGGGTCGCGAAGGAGGTGTTCGCCGCGTCGGGCGTCGATGCGCCGATGCGCGAGATCGCCGAGCGGGCGGGCGTCGGCGTGGGCACGATCTACCGCCACTTTCCGCAACGCGCCGACCTGATCGCCGCGGTGTTCCGCCACGAGATCGACGAATGCGCCGACGCCGCTGATCGGCTCTCGGCGGAGTGCCCGCCAAGCAAGGCGCTGGACCGCTGGATGGAGCGTTACGTAGACTTCATTGGCACCAAGCGCGGCCTGGCGTCCGCGCTTCACTCAGGCGCCTCCGCCTTCGAGGCGCTTCCGGCCTATTTCGATGCGCGCCTGGAGCCGGCCCTGAGGCGGCTGCTCGAACGCGCTGCGGCGGCCGGTCAAATCAGTTCGGACGTCGAGTCCTACGAGCTGCTCAGAGCGGTCGCGAGCCTGTGCGTCCCGGCGAACGACGGCGATCCCGGCCACGCGCGACGTCGAGTGGCGCTGCTCGTCGACGGCCTTCGATTTCGCGCGCTTCTTCCCGGCCGAGCTTAGGTTAGGCCAATCGACATCCTTTCTTTCCTTTCCGCCGTCATTCCCGCGAAGGCGGAAACCATGAACACCGCACAGGCCGAAAGAGGCGGTGCTGTTCGAGACTTGCTGGTCAAGCCGTGTTCATGGATCCCCGCCTTCGCGGGGATGGCGATGAGAGAAGAGCTTCAGCCCAAAGCGTCGAGTGGCCTTGGGTCACATACCCATAGATGAGATTCCTCAGGTAATTCTGATTCAGTTTCCGTAGATCGCGGAGGTTGGATGGGGTTCGCGGAGTGAGGCAGGTGGACGACCGGCGGGTTATTGAACGGAATATTCTGGCGGTTCGTTATCGCCTGGAGCGAGGCCACACTGTTTCTGCGAGCCGTCAATCTTGCATCGAAGTAAGCTGCTATTCTTTGTGTTAGCTCTTTCGTTTGCTTGTGACTTATGACACGTCGAAAGACTGCGGCAGCTACGGACACCAAGATGCGATACAGGTTGTTGGGTGAGCGAACCGGACTCCGGGTGTCCGAGGTTGCGCTGGGTACAGGTCGCCTTGGCGCCACATCCGGCGATAAGGTCGATAGCAATGCCGCGAAGGCGACAATCGCGGCTTTCGTCGACGCAGGCGGCAACGTCATCGACACGTCCAGCGCCTACCTGGGCGGGAAGGCGGAAGAGATGGTTGGCGCTGCGCTTTCCGGTGCGGCCCGGGACGCCGTGGTGATCTCTTCCAAGTTCGGGCGTACTCCGTCGCGCGAGCCCGCCGTCGCCAGCACAGGCAGCCACCGCAAGGCACTCCAGGCGGAGGTGGAGGGCAGCCTGCGTCGGCTCGGCACCGACCGGATCGATATCCTCTTCGCTCATTTTGACGACGGCGTGACTCCGATCGATGAGCTGGTGCGCGGCTTCGACGACCTCGTGCGGGCCGGCAAGGTGCTCTATGTCGGTTTGTCCAACTTCCCGGCGTGGCGCATCGCTTCCGCGGCTGCGCTGGCGGAGGTGAGGGGGTGGATGCCGTTGGCCGTCCTCCAGCTTCAGTACAACCTCCTAGAGCGGGCGATCGAGCGCGAACACCTGCCGTTGGCGAAGGCGCGCGGATTGGGCGTGTTCGCATGGTCGCCACTTGCCGGCGGCCTGCTCGGGGGCAGGAAGCCATTGAGCTTCGACGCCGGCGGCGCGCTTTCCAGCGAGGGCAGCGTCATCAAGGACGCCCAGGCACAGCAAATTGTCGATGCGGTCGTGAGAATGGCCGCAGAGATCGGCACCGAGCCTGCCAGCGTGGCAGTCGCTTGGGTCGCCTCAAAGGGTCTTCTGCCGGTCATCGGCCCACGCAGCGTTGACCAGCTCTCGGACAATCTGAGAGCGTTGGACGTGCAATTGAGCCAGCCGCAGCTCGATCAGTTGGATAAGGCCAGCGCTCGACCTGGGGGATATCCGTACGAATTATTACAAGGGCAGCGCGTGCAACTCGCCATCGACCAAGCGGCAGGCGGGCGTGTCTCATGAGCGGGAGCACGCGGGCACCCGTAGAGGTGCGATTGAGCATCGCCATCGCTCTCCACGAGGGGAACGAAATGGAAGGCATTCGGAAGAGCGGTCTGCAATCGGCGGCGTTGCCGATGGCCAGGGGCTCGTGAAGACTCCCTCCGCTTCAACGATGCGCGCTGCTCGACTTGAGCGTTTCGGGTCGCCCGATAACATCCGAATAGTCGAGGTGCCCCGGCCCGTGGTTCGGCCTGGTCGTCTGTTGGTGCGGGTACACGGCAGCAGCATCAACCATGTCGATTTAATGCTTCGCAGAGGACGCATACCGTTACCCGGCGCCCGCGGACTTGGCCTCGATTTCGCCGGAACGGTTGAGGAAGGTTACGACGGCGCCGGCTATGCCAAAGGAACGCCGGTCTGGGGATACACCGGCTACTTGCCCGGACCGACCGGGACGGCAGCTGAGTATCTGCTCGTCAAACCGGAATGCCTGTCGGTCGCGCCGCGGTCGGTGGGCCTCGCAGGCGCGTCCGCGCTGCCGGTCGTCGCCCTCACCGCTCTGCAAGGACTGCGCGATGTCCTGCGGGTGCGTGCTGGCGAACGTCTTCTGATCATTGGCGGTGCGGGCGGGGTCGGCAGCGCAGCCATCCAGATCGGCGTGGCGCTGGGCGCCGAGGTCACCGCGGCGTGCCGCGCGAGCGCCGCAGACTTCTGCCGGTCTGCGGGAGCGCGATCGGTGATCCGCTACGATACGGATGACCTGCGATCGGCTGCGACACAGTTCGATGCACTCCTCGACACGGCAGGCGCACAACTGAGCACGTATCGTCGGCTAACCGACAGACGAGGCCGTTTCGCCACGATTACTCCGCAGGGGTTTGCCCGCATTCCGCTTTGGCTCGCCACGCCGGGGCCGCGGATGCGGCCGGTCGTCGGGAAGCCGTCCGGACCTGACCTCGCGCAGCTCGCGGCATGGGTGGACGGCAAAAAGCTGCGACCGCTGGTGGCGCACAGTTACTCGCTGGAGCAGATCGCCCAAGCCCATTACGATGCCGAGCATCATGAGAGCCGCGGCAAGCGTGTCGTCGCGGTCATTCCCGACTAGCTGCGCCTCTCTCGGCCCCGTTCCGCGCGTACCACTCCCGCAAGCTCTGTAGCACCGGACGCAGTTCCTCACCCGCGCTCGTCATCTGATACTCGACCCTCGGCGGGACCTCTGCGTGGACCGTTCGGCTAACCAAGCCTGCATGTTCGAGGTCTCTAAGCTGCTTCGCGAGCATGCGCTGGGAGACTCCATCGACGGCGCGCTCCAGTTCGGAAAAGCGAAGGATCCGCTTGTCGAAGAGGTGGAACACGATGGTGAGCTTCCAGCGGCCCTCCAGCAGGCCAAGGGCAGCCTCGACTTGCGCCGCTGCGCCGCCAGGAGAGAAGCATTGATCGACGTGCTCTACTTC
>CAXUMU010000106.1:0-9276 GCA_964252145.1 uncultured Sphingomonadaceae bacterium | reverse complement strand
AGGTTGAGATAGGCGATCAGATAGCCGTCGAGCAGCTCGATCCGGTCGTCGATCTTCGCCAGCCGGTGCCGGGCGCGGCGGATCATCACCTCGAACTGGTGCGCCAGCCACGCGTCCAGCGCCTCCTTCAGGCTCATCACCCGCGGCGTGTGGTCCTTGTCCAGCACGTTGAGGTTGAGGGGGATACGCACCTCGAGATCGGTCAGCCGGAACAGGCTGTCCATCAGCATCTGCGGCTCCACCGTGCGGCTGCGCGGCTCCAGCACGATGCGGATCGCCTCGTCCGATTCGTCGCGCACGTCGGCCAGGATCGGCAGCTTCTTCTCGCCGATCAGCTCGGCGATCTGCTCGATCAGCTTGGATTTGGGCACCTGGTAGGGGATCTCGGCGATGACCAGCTGCCAGCCGCCGCCCTTCTCGCGCTCGATCTCCCAGCGCGCGCGGACGCGGAAGCCGCCGCGGCCGGTGGCATAGGCTTCGGCGATCGATGCGGGCGGATCGACGATGATCCCCCCGGTCGGCAGGTCCGGACCCTGAACGAAGCGCATCAGCGCGCGGCTGTCGGTCTCGGGCTGGTCGATCAGGTGCGTCGCGGCGTCGATCAGCTCGGCCGCGTTGTGCGGCGGGATCGACGTCGCCATGCCCACCGCGATGCCGGAGGCGCCGTTCGCGAGCAGGTTGGGGAACAGGCCGGGGAAGACCTCGGGCTCCTCCTCCTCGCCATTGTAGGTCGGGCGGTAGTCGACCGTGCCCTCGTCCAGCCCGGCCATCAGGTCGATCGCGGTCTGGGTGAGGCGCGCCTCGGTGTAGCGGTAGGCGGCGGCGTTGTCACCGTCGACATTGCCGAAATTGCCCTGCCCGTCGACCAGCGGGTAGCGCAGCGAGAAGGTCTGCGCGAGGCGGACCATCGCGTCGTAGACCGACTGGTCGCCGTGCGGATGATATTTGCCGATCGTGTCGCCCACGACGCGCGCGCATTTCTTGTAGCCCGCCGCCGGATCCAGCCGCAGCAGCCGCATCGCCCACAGCAGCCGCCGGTGCACCGGCTTCAGCCCGTCGCGCACGTCCGGCAGCGAGCGCGCGGTGATCGTGGAGAGCGCGTAGACGAGGTAGCGCTGCGAGAGAGCATCGTCGAAGGGGGAGTCGGTGATGAGATCCTGTGGCTCGGGCATGGCGCCGGTTAGCAGCGGCGTGGCGCAGGCGCCAGCGCGCGGCTTGACGCATCACGGCGCTTACTATGTCCTTTCCTGCCGGAAGAAGGGGAGCATGATGAGATCGCGCATACCGATGCTCGCGCTGTGCGCGACCGCGTTGGCGCTTGCCGGCTGCGGAAGGGGCCAAAATCAGGTCGCGAAGGACATGAAGTCCTTCGACGTCATGGAGGCCCCGCCGATCGTGGCGCCGGCCCAGCCGGGCGAAGCGCCCGCGATCGTGGTGGCGCAGCCCCAGATCGCCTATATCTACGGCTTCACCTACACCCTGCCCGGCGGCCGGATCGCGGCGGCGCAGGCGAAGCATGTCGCGCTGTGCGACGCGCTCGGGCCGCGCTGCCGCGTCGTCAAGATGGACCAGGCCGGCAACGAGGGACAATTCGCGACCGGCTCGCTCCATCTGGTCGTCGACGCGCGGATCGCCCGCGCGTTCGGCGGGCGGCTGGATGCCGCGATCGCCGATGCCGGCGGCTCGCAATCGGGCCGGACGATCGCGGCGGAGGACCTGTCGAAGCAGATCGTCGATACCGCTGCCCGCGTCCGCGCCAAGCAGGCGCTGGCGGACCGGCTGACGGACCTGATCCGCAATCGCACGGGCAAGGTCGGCGAACTGGTGGAGGCCGAGCGCGCCTTTGCCGCAACGCAGGAGGAACTGGACGCCGCCCGCTCCTGGCTTTCCGAGATGCGGCAGCGGGTCGCGATGTCCGCGATCGATATCGGCTACAATGCGCGAAGCCCGGACGGGGGCGGTATCTGGGCGCCGGTGCGCCAGAGCCTTGCGCAAAGCGGGCAGATGCTGGGCGGCAGCGTCGCCGCGCTGCTTACCTTCGTGGTGCTCGCCACGCCGTGGGCGATCCTGCTCGTCTTGCTGCTGTGGCTGCGTCGCCGGCGCGGCTGGCGCTGGCCGTTCCGCAAGCCGCCTCCGGCCGCGTAGCCATCGTCCCGGCCTGATGAACGCCTCGCGGTTTGCCCCGACCTGATCATGCCGGGCGAAGGGCGCGAGATGACGGTGCGCCGTAGAAGACGCCGCTGCCGCACCTTCGGGCATGATGCTGCTGATCGGCATCGCGCGACGGGAGCGATCTCTTGCGGAAAAGCCCTTCAGCTGCGCGGACGCCGGCCCGCCTTCGGGCATTCTGGCTGAATCGGAGACGGCCGCCTGCATCAGAGGCAACCGGCGCAAAGTAACGCGCATGAGCGAGGTTGGTCGGGGAGACAGGATTCGAACCTGCGACCCTCTGCTCCCAAAGCAGATGCGCTACCAGGCTGCGCCACTCCCCGGACCGAGCGGCTCCTTAGGTCCGGGGGGCGGCACGCGCAAGCTGGCAGGCTCAGTAGCCGACGGTGAAGCGCTCGCGGTGGTGCTGCGGCGTCTCGATCTCGTCGACCAGCGCGACCGCCAGATCCTCGTAGCTGATCGAGCTCTTGCCGTCCGGCGCGGTGAGCAGTTCGTCCTTGCCTAGGCGGAACCGGCCCGTCCGCTCGCCGGGGCCGAAGAACATCGAGGGCGAGAGAAACACCCAGTCCAGTCCGTCGGGCTCCTGCTTCAGCCGGTCGAGGAACTTCACGCCGCCGCCCACCTCCGGCATCCACGCCTCGGGGATCGCGCCGCTGTCGATGATCCGCTGATCGGTGCCGGTCGCCTTCAGCGATGCCGCGCCGCCCACGATCAGATAGCGCGCGACGCCGGACCGGCGGACGGCGGCGATCAGCTTCTCGGGATCGCTCTCGGCGAACTTCAGCGAGCTGACGATCGCGTCCGCGCCCTGCAACGCGCCCGCCAGCGACTCCACGTCCGACGCATCGGCGTGCACCGCGGTCACGCCCGCGCCGGCCGCGATCTTGCCGGGATCGCGCCCGATCCCAATTACGTCATGCCCGCGCGAGACCAGTTCCCGGAGGATCCGCGATCCCGCATTCCCCGACGCGCCGACCAGTGCAACCCTCATCCATCCCTCCACCATCCACCGGCGGCCAGCCGATCGAGGCTCAAGCGCTAGAGGATGAAACGCCGCTCGTCTGCGCTATCGAGGAACTCAGCGCCTACGCAGATTAGGGTTGCCGCGCCTCGCCAAGTATCATATATGATACTTCTTCCGGCGGATCCACCGTCGATGGGAGGTTATCATGTCGATGAATCAATTGAGCACCGCGGCGCTGGGTGAGATCGCCGCGAGGAGCACGATCTATGAGCAAGGTATTTTTCTACCGGGACACTGATGGTTCGGATGTCGTTCATTGGGTGAATTCCCTGGGAACGGCGGCAGAGCAGATTTTTCAGGATCTTGTTATCGTCGGTCAAGAAGGGCCCGAATTCTTCGGTGCATGCCGCCGCGTTCGCGGCGACCTCTGGGAGTTAAGCCGGAGAATAGAACCGAGTGTCGATGCACGGCTGATCTTTTTCTTTCACAAGAAAGCAGATGCCTATATCGTGCTTCATGGGTTCCGATCGCGTGGGGAGGGAACCACGCGTGGCGACGTCAGTTTTGCCGCTATACGACGACAAGAATTTGATTGTTAGGATGTTTATGACGGATGCACCGCGGGGGCGGGGTGTCGAGGAACTGCTATCGCTCGATGATGTCCTGGAAGAGAAGGGCATTCGGGAAGATGTGACGCTCAGCGCCTTGAAGCGCGTGGTCGCCATCAAGCTCGAACGGGCGATGCAGGATCAGCGGCTTTCCAAAACGGAGATGGCCAGGAAGATGGGCACGAGTCGGGCACAGCTCGACCGGGTGCTGGATCCGGAGGCCCATAATGTGACGCTTGAAACGCTTGCCCGGGCCGCTCAGGTGGTCGGGCGTAGATTGGAACTCACCCTGGCTTAGATAGCAGCCGTCAGAACGGCATCTTGAAGCCGGGCGGCAGCGGCAGGCCGGCGGTCATCTTGCCCATCTCGGCGTTGCTGGCGGTATCCGCCTTGGCGCGCGCATCGTTCAGCGCGGCGGCGATCAGGTCCTCCAGCATCTGCTTCTCGGCCGGGACCATCAGCGAATCGTCGATGCTCACGCCGATGATGCGACCCTTGGCGCTGGCCTTCACCTTAACCAGCCCGCCGCCGGAGACGCCCTCCACCTCGATCGTGTCGAGATTGGCCTGCGCCTTGGCCAGCTCGTCCTGCACGTTCTTGGCCATCGCGAGGATGTCGTCGAGATTCTTCATGGGGATCGGCTCCTTGTCAGCCGGCGGTGTAGCGGATCAGCTCCGCATCCGGAAAGGCCTCGAACGCGGCGCGGACGACCGGGGATCCCAGGATCTCGTCGCGCACCGCCGCCTCGGCGGCCGTTTCCTGTTCGAACAGGCTGGGAGCCGACGGCCCGTCGGCGGTGGCGACATCCCAGACGATTCCGGTTTCGGCCTTGAGCGCAGCGGCGAGCTCGCGCACGAACTCCGCACCCAGCGGCCGCGTCGGGCGCAGCACCAGCGCAGGCGGCTCATAGCGGACCAGGCCCACGGCCGAGCGCAGCGCCTCGCCCAGGATGCGCTTGCCCGCGCGCTCCAGCCGCTCGATCAGCTCGGGGTAATCGACCGGAAGCGCGAGCAGCGTCGCCTGCGTATCCGCCGGGGCGGGGGCGGCAGGCGCGGCGGGCAGCGCCTCGCCGCTGGCGATCCGGCGCATCAGCTCGGCCGGATCGGGCAGGCTGCTGGCGTGGACGATCCGCAGCAGCGCCATCTCGGCCGCCTCGCGCGGCAGCGTGGCGGATTGGACCTCGCCATGACCCTTCAGCAGCAGCTGCCACAGCCGGTGCAGCGTGGCGAAGCCCAGCCGGCTCGCCCAATCGGCATAGGCGTCGCGCTCCTCCACCGACATCGCCGGATCGGGCGCGCCGCCCACCTTGGCGCGGGTGATGCCGTGCGCCGCCTCCAGCAAGCCGTGCAGCAGGCTGGCCGGCTCGACCCCCAGCTCATGCTGCTCGGCGAGCGCCGCGAGCACCGCCGGCGCGTCTCCGCTCAGCAGATGGCCGAACAGCCGCCGGACCGCGCCGCGATCGCTCAGGCCCAGCATGTCGCGGATCTGGCCTGCAGTAACCCCGCCCGAGCCGTGCGCGATCGCCTGGTCGAGGATCGACAGCCCGTCGCGCGCCGACCCCTCGGCCGCGCGCGCGATCAGCGCCAGCGCCTCGGGCTCGGCCTCGATCGCTTCCGCTTGCACCACATGGGCGAAATGCGCGGCCAGTTTCTCCGCCGGGATGCGGCGCAGGTCGAAACGCTGGCAGCGCGACAGCACCGTCACCGGCACCTTGTTCACCTCGGTGGTGGCGAGGATGAACTTGACGCGTTCAGGTGGCTCTTCGAGCGTCTTCAAGAGCGCGTTGAACGCCTCTTTCGTCATCATGTGGACCTCGTCCACGATATAGACGAGGAATCGCGCGGCATTCGGTCCGGTGCGCACGATCTCGGTCACTTCGCGGACGCTGTCGATGCCGCGGTTGCTCGCGGCATCCATCTCGATCACGTCCATGTACCGCCCTTCGGCGATGGCGACGCACGGGTCGCATACCCCGCACGGATCGATCGTCGGCCCGCCGGTCCCGTCCGGCCCGACGCAGTTGAGCGCCTTCGCGATCAGCCGCGCGGTGGAGGTCTTGCCCACGCCGCGGACCCCGGTGAGCAGGAACGCGTGCGCCAGCCGGTCGCGCCGGATCGCGTTGCCCAGCGTCGTCACCATCGCATCCTGCCCGATCAGCTGGGCGAAGGTCTGCGGCCGGTATTTGCGCGCGAGCACGCGGTAGGGACTGGAGGATTCGGGCATGGGGGCAACCTAACCATCCAACCCCCACCCGTCATCCCAGCGAAAGCTGGGATCTCGTGCAGCCGGAGCGCGACGTGCGACGAGATCCCAGCTTTCGCTGGGATGACGGATCGATATTCAGAGGGTGGGAGCCGGAACGACCCGACACGAAATCGTTGTGGCTGCTTCCTTCCGGACCTGACCAAGTTGGCGACGGCACCGTCCGCCCGACTCCCGGCCGCGCATATGGGGGAAGCCTGCGGTGGAGGCAAGCTCAGGCGAAGCGGCGGGCGATCAGCGCGGCGACCGACGCGTGCGCGGCATCGCGCTCGGGCGGCGGCGCGTCCGGCGCATCGACATAAGCGGCGATCAGGATCGGCGCGCGGCCCGGCGGCCAGGCGATCGCGACGTCGCCCGCGGCGCCGCGCTCGCCGGTGCCGCTCTTGTCGCCGGCGGTCCAGCCTGCGGGCAAGCCGGCGCGCAGCCGCGGCAGCCCGGTGCGGGCGTCGCGCATCCACCCGATCAGCCGCGCGCGCGATGCCGGGGACAATGCGTTGCCGAGCAGGATGCGCCGCATCGTGCCGATCATCGCCGCCGGCGTGGTGATGTCGCGCGGATCGCCGGGCAGGTTCGTGTTGAGCGTCGGCTCGGTCCGGTCGAGCCGCGACACCGCATCGCCCTGCGCGCGGAAGAAGCGCGTCAGCCCGGCGGGGCCGCCGATCAGCGGCAGCAGCAGGTTGGCCGCGCTATTGTCGCTCACCACCACCGCCGCCTCGGCCAGCAACCCGATCGGCAGCGCCCGCTCGGTGGCGTGGGCGCGGACGACGGGGGCATAATCGAGGATGTCGGCTTCGGTGAAGGCGATCGGATCGGTCAGCCTGCGCCGCTCCGCATCGACCTCCGCAAACACTGCGGCGACGAGCGACAGCTTGAACGTGGAGCACATCGCGTAGTGCTCGTCGCCACGCCAACCGAAGTTGCGACCCGTCGCTGTATCAAGCGCGGCAAACCCGATCCGTCCGCCGGCTAGCTTCTGCTCCGCAGCTATCGCGCCGACCCTCGCGTCTAGTTGTTCCGGACCGCCGGGCGGCAGCTTTACGGCTCCTGAGTAAACGTGATGAGATGTCTGCGGCCTCGCCCCGCCAAGAAGCAGCACCGAGCTTCCGACGACAACGCTCCTCCGGTCGATTTCCATCACCGCCCCTGCATGTTGCGCGCCTCGGGCGGCATCCGGACCGTCAGGCTGTCGAAACCCTCCAGCCAGATCTGGCAGGCCAGGCGCGAGGTGCGGCCGGCGTGCGCGGCAAGGTCGAGCAGGTCCTCCTCGTCCTCGCTGGCCGGAGGCAGCTTGGCGAAATCCGCCGGGTCGACGATCACGTGGCAGGTGGAGCAGGCCATCTGGCCCTCGCACGTCCCTTCCAGCGGCTGGCCATCAGCCTGCGCCACGTCGAGCAGGCGCTCTCCGCCGGCCACGGTCACCTCGCGCACATCCTTCCGGTCCGCCGACACGAACCGCACCGTCACGCTCATGCCCACGCCTTCTGCCGTTCCACGGCCTGCCCGATCTGCCGGATCGCCGAATCGATCTCGTCCGCCGTGGTATAGCGGCCGAAGCCGAGGCGGATGCTGGACCGCGCCTGGCGCTCGCTCAACCCCAGCGCGCGCAGCACGTGGCTCGGCCGCCCCGATCCGCTGGCGCAGGCCGATCCGGCGGAGAAGGCGATTTCCCGCAGCTCGGACATCAGCCGGCCGACATCGAGACCATCGAGCCGGACGTTGAGGTTGCCGAAGTAGCGGTAATCGAGCGCACCATTGACCTGCCAGCCGCCGAGCATCGTGTGCGCCAACCCGAACAGATTGAGGACATGCTCCGCGTCCTGATCGCATTGCTCCGCCGCGAGCGCCGCCGCCGCGCCGAACCCGGCGCAGAGAGCGGGCGACAGCGTGCCCGAGCGGACGCCGCCCTCCTGCCCACCGCCGTGCAGCAGCGGCTCGATCAAGACGCCATCGCGCAGCCACAGCGCGCCAATTCCCTTTGGTCCGTGGATCTTGTGCGCCGAGATTGCGATCATGTCGCAGGCGCCCAGCGGGACCGGCACGCGGCCGTAGCCCTGCACGGCATCGCAGAAGAACAGCGCCCCCGCCGCCCGCGCCATCCGGCCGAGCGCGGCGATCGGCTGGATCACGCCGATCTCGTTGTTGACCAGCATCGCCGCGACCAGCGCGGTACGTTCGTCGATGGCGGCGGCGGCGGCATCGACGTCGACCAGCCCGTCCGCACCCACCGGCAGCACGATCAGATCGACGCCCCGCCCTGCCAGCCAGGCGGCGCTGTCCAGCACGCAGGCATGCTCGGTCGCGATCGTGACGAGCCGGTTGCGTCCGGCGGGGGCTGCCGCCAGCACCCCCTTCAGCGCCCAATTCGCCGATTCGGTCGCGCCGGACGTGAAGTGGAGTTGCCCCTCCTTTTGCCCACACCCGTCGGTGTCGAGCGAAGTCGAGACACTGGCACCCGCATCGCACCTGTCTCGACGGCGCTCGACACCAACGGGTAATTGAAGGGTGAGGAGCGCCGCGACCCGGTCCCGCGCCACCTCCACCGCCGCCTTCGCCTCGCGTCCCATGCGGTGCGGAGAATGGGGGTTGCCGAAACCCTCGTCCAGCCACGGCAGCATCGCTGCGCGGGCCTCAGGCGCGAGGGGGGTGGTCGCCTGATAATCGAGATAAATCATGCCGCTCGCACCCGGACTTCGCGCGCGATCGCAGACCAGGCTGCCGCGAACCGGGCGATTTCGGCGACGCCGGTGGTGCGGCCGAAGCTGACCCGAATCACCTGCGCCGCCGCCGCGTCGTCCATTCCGATCGCCTTCAGCACATGGCTCGCGTGGATCGATCCGGACGAGCAGGCGCTGCCGGCCGAGACCGCGATCCCGCCCAGATCGAAGCGGATCAGCTGCGTCGCCGCCGCTACGCCCGGCATGCGGTACGAGGCGATCAGCGGACTGCGCGGCGCGGCATCGCATATTACTTCGCCCCCGCCGGCGCGGACCGCCTCGTCCAGCTCCGCCCGCAGCGCGGCCATGGCATCCATCCATCCGCCGGACGGCACCTCGACCGCCGCGGCGAAGCTCAGGATCGCGGGCAAATTCTCGGTCCCGCCGCGATAGCCGAATTCGTGCGATCCGCCGCCGGGCGCCAGCGTCGCCAGATCGCGCACCAGCAGCGCGCCGATTCCCGGCGGCCCGCCCAGCTTGTGCGCGGAGACGGCGATGAAGTCGCCGTCCGGCAGCGCCAGCTTGCCCGCGGACTGCGCGCAATCGGCCAGCAGCAGCC
>CAXUMU010000105.1:0-9297 GCA_964252145.1 uncultured Sphingomonadaceae bacterium | reverse complement strand
CAGCAGGCCGGTCGCGAATGCCGCCTCGACCTCGAGATCCTGGATGTGCAGCCAGCTTCTCGCACCCGCGATGCGCGCCGCGAGCAGCGCCACCGGCGCCGCGATCAGCGACGGTGCGACGGTCAGCACGACGTCCGGCCGCTCGCTCCGGGCGCGGCGGAGCGTCGGCAGCAGTGCCGACAGCGCGAAGCTGGCATGATGCAGGATGCGCCGTGCTCCGCTCGGCCGGGCCGGCACGTAGAGCGGGCAGCGCAGCAGCCTCACGCCGTCCTCAACCGACCGGCGCCATCCGCCGCCCGCGAACGCCGGATCGATCTTCCAGGCCGGATAATAAGGCTTTGCGGTCACCGCGGAGACGTGGTGCCCCGCTTCGGCGAGTGCGGTCGCCATGCCGTGGGTGTACGGCCCGATACCCACCGGCTCGGGCGAGTAGTTGAGGCCGAGGATGAGGATCTTCACGCGGCTGCCCGCGCTGGTCCGCACGATGGGCCGGCTGCGCCACAGGCGCGGGCCGTCGGCTTGCCCCGCCGCGCCGTTCGGCTCCGCGCGAACATCCTCACCCGATGCGGAACCGCGGCACGCGCATGCTATCCGGCATTGGCGAGGAACCAGTCGTAGGACCGGATCACGCCATCCCTGAGCGGGGTCGTCGCGGTCCAGCCGGCCGCGGCGAGCTTCGACACGTCCATCAGTTTGCGCGGCGTGCCGTCCGGCTTGGTGAGATCGTGACTGATCTCGGCAGCCACGCCCACCACGTCGCAGACCAGCCGGGTCAGTTCGAGGATCGACACGTCCTCGCCCGAGCCGACGTTGATGTGCCCCGCGTCCGAGTAGTTTTGCAGCAGGAAGACGCAGGCGTCGGCGCAATCGTCCACGTAGAGGAATTCACGTTTGGGCGCGCCGGTGCCCCACACGGTGATACCGGTGCCCGCGCGTTTCGCCTCATGCGCCTTGCGGATCAGCGCCGGCATCACATGGCTGGAGGCGAGATCGAAATTGTCGCCGGGGCCGTACAGATTGGTCGGCATCGCCGAGATGAAATCGCATCCGTGCTGGCGGCGATAGGCCTGCGCCAGCTTGATCCCGGCGATCTTGGCAACCGCATACCATTCGTTGGTCGGCTCCAGCGGCCCGGTCAGCAGCGCCTCTTCAGGGATCGGCTGGGGCGCGAACTTGGGGTAGATGCAGCTCGATCCCAGGAACAGCAGCTTCTCGACATCCGTGCGGTGCGCCGCCTCGATGACGTTCGCCTCGATCATCAGATTGTCGTAGAGAAAGTCGGCGGGAAAGCTGTCATTGGCCAGGATGCCGCCGACCTTCGCCGCGGCGAGCACCACCGCCTGCGGCCGCTCCGCCTCGAACCAGCTTCGCACCGCCGCCTGGTCGCGCAGGTCGACCGCGTCGCGCCGGACGGTCAGCACTGTGCAATCCTCGCGCTCCAGCCGCCGGACGATCGCGCTGCCGACCATGCCGCGGTGACCCGCCACGAACACGCGTTTGCCCGCCAACGGGTACATCGTCACGAACCCTTGGCGATCGGCGCGTCGCGCATGACCTTCAAATCCTCGCGCACCATCTCGCGTGCGAGATCGCGAACCGAGGTCTCGTGGCGCCAACCCAGCCTTTGCTGCGCCTTGGTCGGATCGCCGATCAGCAGTTCCACCTCGGTCGGGCGGAAATAGCGCGGATCCACCTCGACCAGGCACTTGCCGGTCTGGACGTCGTAGCCCTTCTCCGCAGCGCCCGCGCCCTCCCAGCGCAGGCCGATGCCGACATCCTCGAACGCCCATTCGACGAAGGTGCGCACCGGCGTCGTCTCGCCGGTGGCGAGCACATAATCGTCGGGCTCGTCCTGCTGCAGCATCAGCCACATGCCGCGGACATATTCGCGGGCATGGCCCCAGTCGCGCCGCGCATCGAGATTGCCGAGAAACAGCCGCTCCTGACGCTCCAGGCTGATCGCCGCCGCGGCGCGGGTGATCTTGCGCGTGACGAAGGTTTCGCCGCGCAGCGGGCTTTCATGGTTGAACAGAATGCCGTTCGAGGCATGCAGCCCGTAGGCCTCGCGGTAGTTGACCACGATCCAGTAGGCATAGAGCTTGGCCGCGGCGTACGGCGAACGCGGGTAGAAAGGCGTGGTTTCGCGCTGCGGCACTTCCTGCACCAGGCCGTACAGCTCGGAGGTGGACGCCTGGTAGAAGCGCGTCTTCTCCTCCAGCTTCAGGATGCGGATCGCCTCCAGCAACCGCAACACGCCCAGGCCATCGGAATTGGCGGTATATTCCGCGGTCTCGAAACTGACCTGCACGTGGCTCTGCGCCGCCAGGTTGTAGATCTCGTCCGGCTGCGTTTCCTGCACGATCCGGATCAGGTTGGTCGCATCGGTCATGTCGCCATAATGCAGCGAGAAGCGCGGATCGACGATATGGGGGTCTTGGTAGATATCCTCGATCCGGCCGGTGTTGAACGACGACGAACGCCGCTTCAGGCCGTGCACGCGGTAGCCCTTGTCCAGCAGCAGCTGCGCCAGATAGGCACCGTCCTGCCCCGTCACCCCGGTAATCAGAGCTGTCTTGCCCGCCGCCATGCCGCTTCCTTCATCGCCCGCGCCTGTCGTTGCTGCGCTGCAGCGTGCTTAGAAACTGCACCGGGTCGAATCAAGGCGGCATTGCGGATCGCCAATGCGGCACTGTTGCCGAGACGATCGCGACTTGCGTGCGGCAGCAGCGTACCGATGCGGCACGCCCGCCGGGCGATGCCGGTGCGGCGCCGGCTGTCAGGGCTGGAACGCCAAGCCTGGCTGAGGCGGTGACCGGAACGTCCGCTTACGCGACCGCGGCGCGCTCCGGCGCGGCCAACAGCTGCATCGCCGCCTCGGTCGCTTCGCTCAGCGAGCGGACGTAGCGGTCGGCGCCGATCGTCAGCTGGATCGCCTGGTTCGACAGCGCGCCGTCCCCCTCCGGCCACAGCCCGACCACGATCGCCGCGCCCGGCGCGTGCTGGCGCAGGCGCCGGATCAGGTAGCGCAGATGCGCCGGCGATCCGCTCAGCTCGAGGTAGGACAGCACCAGCACGCCCACCCCGCCCAGGTCGAGCTGGCCGACCGCGTTGCGCGACGTGGCGTTGTGCGCGATCGCCCTGGCCTCGACGTGGCGCTGCTCCATCAGCTGCACCAGCATCGCCGCGACCGCGTCGTCGAACGGGCCGCGCCCGGCGATGCACGCGACCGAGTGCATCGCCACCGTCCGGCGGCGCGCCTCGGGCGGCTCGTCTTCGATCACATGGTCCTTCAGGTCGTCGATCACCGCCAGCATCGAGGCGGCGATGCGGTGCGTGCGATCGGCATTGATCGTGCCGCGCGCCTGATCCTCGGCGGCGAGCTTCAGCCCCTCCAGCACGACCCCGTCATAATAGTCGATCAGCGGACGATCCTCGAGCAGGGTCTCGGCCTGCGCCAGCGCCTCGTCCGGATTGTTGGCCAGCACGCGCTGGTAGAAGCTCTCGACCGACGACAAGGCCGGGCGGTCGCCCAGCAGCACGTCGAAGAATTCGAGGCTCTTCACGTGCCGCCCCAGCACGACCAGGCATAGCGTCAGCGGGGTCGACAGGATCAGCCCGATCGGTCCCCAGATCCACGTCCAGAACACCGCCGCGACGATTACCGAAACCGGCGACAGCCCGGTCGAGTGGCCGTAGAGCAAGGGCTCGACGACATAGCCGACCAGCGGCTCGACGATGAAGAACAGGGCGACGACATAGATCGCGGTCGTCCAGCCCGGATCGATCGCCGCACCCAGCGCCGCCGGCGCGACCGCGGCGAGGAACGATCCGATGTACGGCACGAAGCGCAGCATCCCCGCCAGGATGCCCCACATCGCGGGCGACGGTATCCCGATCAGCCACAGGCCGATGCCGATGACGATGCCGAAGCCGGTGTTCACCGCCAGCTGCGACAGGAAATAGCGGCTGAGCCGCTGGCCGGCATCGTCCATCGCCATCGTCGTGCGGTGCAGGTCGTTCGATCCGAACACGCGGATGAAGCGGTCGCGCAGATCCTCCTTCTGCATCAGCACGAAGATCGTCACGATCAGCACGATCACGGTGGTCTCCAGCGGACCCATGATCGGCGCGAGGATGGTCTTGGCGATCGTCAGCGGCGAGGGCGACGGCTGCGCCACCTCGACCAAGATGGGCCGGCGCGGCCCCGCGGCGCCGGGCGGGGGGTTGAGGTTGGCCGCGCGCGGCGGCTGCTTGGCCGGCTTGCCGGCGAAATCGCGGGTGAGCGAGGCGAGGTGCGACACGGCATAGCCCTGCACGCCCTGCACCTTCTGCTCGATCGTCTGCGCATAGCGCGGCGCGTCGCCCGACAGCGAGGCGGCCTGGCTGCCGATCAGCGTGCCCAGCAGCACCAGCACGCCCAGCGCCGCCAGCACGGTCAGGAACACCGAGGGCGCGCGCCACAGGCCGATCCGCTGCAGCCGATCGGCCAGCGGGCTCAGCACGAACGACAGCATCACCGCCAGCGTGATCGGGATCAGCACGTCCTGCGCGACGTACAGCGCCGCGACCGAAATCGCGCCGACCGCCAGCCCGACCATGCTCTTGCCTGCCGGCGTGGAGGCCGACGGCACCTGCGCCGCACCCGCCGCCGGGGCGGTGCGTTCGCCGGTCGAGATGTCGGTGAAGCCGGCGAGCTTCTCGTCCTCAGCCACGGCGGGCGGATCCCTGCGTCATCGTCTCGCTCCCGTGACGCCGGCAAAGTGCGCGGACGCGGTGGGTGAACGCGCAACCGCGTGGTTTGTTACGGCGCCGCGACGGATCGTTGCGGCGAATTCAGGAACGCTCCCACGCCGCGCGGATCGCATCGTCCAGCGCCGCCCCGGGATCGGCGGAGAGCGGCACCTCCGCCGTCAGCCGGTCGGACCAGCCGGCGCGCGTCTTCGTCCGCAGCAGCGGATAGGCCGCCGGATCGACCGCGAGGCCCAGCACCACCGCGCTGCCCGCCGGGCGCATCGCCGCGAACTGATATCCGCGCGAGAAAGCGGTGAACGCCTTGCGCTGGCCGATCACGACGTCCGGCAGCGCCGCGATCCGCGCGCGCACCGCCTCGTAGATCGCGCGAGCCGCAGGATCGCGCCACAGCGCATCCGCCACCACGTCGGGCGTCGACCAGTTGGTGTCGCGGGGGAACGCCGCGTCCAGTACCAGCGACGCGCGATTCTGACCCAGGCCGTGCTCGGCCTTGAGCCATGCCAGTTTCGCGCGCCATTTCGTCTCCGGACAGGCGCGCGCGATTTCGGCCCACTCCGCCACCGTCCGGCCGGTATCGCGCTCCAGCCCGTCGCGCAGCGACGCGAACCACGCCAGCTGCCGTTCGGTCAGCGCGTTCCGGTCGGGCATCCGCGCGGCTCCCGTCAGGCCACCGCCAGCTCGCGCTGGTCCAGCCCGAGCAGGTGGTAGCGCTCGATCATCTCGGCGCATTCAGTCATCGCCGGGTCCATCGGCCGCGCATAATCGGGCGTGATCCACAGCCGCAGCAGCAGCCGCTCGACGCCCGCGTCATTCTCGAACCGCGTGCGCGAATGGAAGTTGACGCGGTTGTTCCAGAACATCATCTCGCCCGGCTCCAGCATGAAGCGCGCCTGCACCGATTCGGCGATCGTCCGCATCACCGCGAACGCCTCGACCAGCTTGGGCGGCAGCGGCTCGCCGCGCCGGGCCGCGGCATCGCGGAAGAAGCTGAGCGTGAACGCGCTGACCTGGCCGTCCACCTCGCAGAAGACCGGCACCTTGCGGTCGCTCACGTCCTCGTTGACGCCGTAGCGATAGGGCAGCCCGTTATAATATCCCTCGTATAGCGCCTCCAGCAGGTCGGGCCGCGTCGCCGCCAGCGCGTCGTGTACGGTGACCGCGCTGGAAAGGCCGCTCAGGCCCCCGCGGCTGGCGGTGCGGAAACAGGCGAGCGACAGGATCTCGTGATAGTCGGTATGCGGCCCCAACTCCATATCGCTGGTATAGCCGCGCGCCTTGCTGTCGGTGAGGTGGCGGACATGGCCCAGCCGGTCGCCCTGGCCGCTCTGGATCGCGGCGCGCCCCAGGAACGTGCCGAGATACCAGTAGACGCGCTCATATTCGGCCAGCGTATAGCCGGCGATATCGAGCCCGGAGAGGATGATCGCGCCGCGGCCGCCCCGTATGTTGTCGGCGGTGGCGGCCATGAGCGCTTCGATCCCGGCGTCGCGAAAGCTGTCGCGCGTGAGTTCCAGGGTCGGGGTGTCGCGGGTGGCGGCGAGCATCCGGTCGAGCGCTTCGACATGCGCCGTCGCCATACGGTGGATCACGCCTTCCTTGCCGCCGATCTCGTCCGCCCTCCAGGCGCTCGGGTGACGGGGACGCTCACGCTGCATCGCATGCTCCGGTCGTCCGCCCGCTGGACGCGGCGATGGCGACGCCGCTACGGATGCCCAACCGCGACGGATTCGTAAACCGTTTGCTGCGGACCACGGACGGGCGGGGACGGATGGCGGCAGGCACCTTCGACATCGACGAGCTGGTCGACGGCCAGCGCTTCGGCCGGTTTAACCTGGGGCTGCTGGTCTGGTCGTTCCTGGCGATGTTCACCGACGGGTTCGAGATATCGTCGCTGGGCCTTGCCGCGCCGCACGTCATCCGCGACTGGCACGTGACCGCCGCCCAGCTTGCCCCGGTGCTGAGCGCCAGCCTGTTCGGGATCATGATCGGCGGGCCTCTGTTCGGCTGGCTGGGGGATCGCCACGGCCGGCGGGTCGCGATCATCACCGGCTGCCTGATCTTCGGGCTGACCACGCTGGCGGTGGTGGCGACGAGCAATCTCGGCCAAGTCATGGTGCTGCGCTTCCTGACCGGCATCGGCATGGGCGGGCTGATGCCCAACACCGTCGCGCTCAATTCGGAGTCGTCGCCCAAGCGGCTGCGCGCGCGACTGATCATCCTGATGTTCATGGGCATCACGACGGGCAGCGCCGCGCCCGGGCTGGTCGCCGCGTTCGTGGTGCCGGCGCACGGCTGGAAGAGCCTGTTCGTGCTGGGCGGGGTGGTGCCGCTGGCGGTGGGCATCGGGCTGATCTTCGCGCTGCCCGAATCGGTCAAGTATCTGGCGTTGCGCGGCGGCCGGCAGGCGGCGCTGGTGAGGACGCTGCGGCGGATGCGCCCCGACCGGACCATCCCCGACGATGCGGTATTCACGCTCGCGACAAACGCGCGGCCGGTGGCGGGTGCGGGGATGAAGCCGATCTTCACCGGTGGCCTGGGGCCGATCACTTTGCTGCTGTGGCTCGTGTTCGCGACGGCGCTGATGGCCAACTACTTCCTCAACAGCTGGATGCCCTTGCTGTTCGAGGCGAAGGGGCTGAGCAGCGCGAATGCCGCGCTCGTCTCGACCATGTACCATATCGGCGCGACGGTGGGCGGGCTCGCGATGAGCTTCGTGCTCGATCGGTTCGGCTTCCTGGCGATCGCGCTTATGCTCGCGCTGGCGGCGCCCGCGATCCTGTCGATGGGGGTGGCGGGCGTGCCGCCGCTGCTGCTGGCGCTGTTCGTCGGCCTCTCCGGCTTCTGCGTGCTGGGCGCGCAATTCGGCGCCAACGCCGCCGCCGGGCTGATCTACCCGACCGCCTACCGCGCGAAGGGCGCGGGCTTGGCGTTCGCGGTCGGGCGGTTCGGATCGGTGCTCGGGCCGCTGGTGGGCGGCGCGCTGATCGCGCTGAAGCTGTCGCTGCCGGCGATGCTGCTGGTCGTGTCCGCGCCGATGCTGCTGGGCGCGCTGGCGGCGCTGCTGCTGGCGGGACTGTCGCGCCGGCGCTTCGGCGGCCTCCGGCTGGACGACGCGGCCGTCTAAGCGCGATATCCCCCTCTGGGATCGTCATCGCGAGGAGCGCAGCGACGCGGCGATCCATCGGCGCGCTCGGACTCTACCGAAGCTGGATTGCTTCGCTTCGCTCGCAATGACGAGCGAGTTCAAATTGATCTACACGCGATCTAGATTCCGCTGTAGCGCACCCCCAGCCACAGCGTGCGCGGGGTGGCACGCTCGACGATGTTCGCGCCGGAGATGCCGGCGTCCACTTCCTTGTTGGCCAGATTCTCGCCACGCGCCTCGATCGAGAAGCCGGCCGCGACCGGCACGATCAGCGCCGCATCCACCGTCACCGCGTCGTGCAGCGGCCGGATGTTCTGGTCATCCTCGAACTGCGCGCCGATGTAGCGCAGCGTTACCGACGCCTGCGCCACATGCGGCGGGTTCCAGCTGAGCGTCGTCGAGGCGGAATGCTTCGGCGTCTGCGCGGGACGCAGACCGTCCAGCGACAGCGCCGCGCCCGAGGCATGCACGCGCGCATCGGTGTAGGCGTAGGACGCGGCCAGCTTCCACGTGCCGATATCGACCGACCCGTCCAGCTCGGCCCCGCGCGAGCGGATCGCGCCCAGATTTTGGCGTTGCCGGTAGGCGCCGCCCGCCGCCACGAAGCCGACGCCGGGGTAGGTGCCCGGCCCGGCGCCCAGCGTCACGTTGGCGATCGCATCGTCCAGCCGGTTCCAGAAGACGGTGCCGCCCAGCTTCACCGCCGCGATCGGGCGGTAGTCGATCCCCGCATCCACGCCCTTCAGCCGCTCCGGGCTGAGCGCGGCGTTGGCGGCGGTCGCGTCCGCGCCGACGCGGAACGGGCGGTACAGCTCGTTCAGCGTCGGCAGCCGCCAGCCGAGATAGCCGGCGGTGCGCAAGGTGAGCGCGCCGGCGGGCTTGAACGCCAGGCCGGCGCGCCCGGTCGGCTCCCAGCCGGAGCGGTTGGCGAACGCCGAGTTGGTCAGCACCGCGCCGGTGGCCAGCATGTTCTCGCGCAGGAAGCCGTTCTCGATCCACCAGCGATCGATCCGCCCGCCGCCGGTGAGCGTCAGCATGTCGGAGAGCTTGAACGTGGCATCGGCGAACGCGCCGACCGTGTCGGTCTCGCCGCCGGCGGCGCGGCGGCGCGTCGGCAGGCCGGCGACGTAGGTGTAGAGTTCCTTGGTCCGGCCGACGGTGCGGCGGCCGTCCGCGCCCAGCCTGAGCTCGATCCCCTCGCCCAAGGGCGGCCGGATCTCGACGCGCGCGCCCATGCCGGTGGCGGGCACGTTATATTGGTTCAGCGAGGCGATCGAGGTGGTGCGCGCGGCGTTCACGCTGGAAAAGAAGCTCGAGAACTGGCGCATCTGCAGATAGGCGAGCGCCTCCCAGCCCCACGCCCCGCGCCCCACCCGCCGCAGGCTGGCATCCGCGCCCTT